>JALYJW010000164.1 GCA_030775085.1 Acidobacteriota bacterium
GTGGCACGCTACCCAAAGCGGCGGCAGAGCCGCACGCACTCCAAAGCGCGCCGCGCGGAGAGTGCCGGCCTACGAATGCTTCGAGAAAATCAGCGTGGCGTTGGTGCCGCCGAAGCCGAAGGAGTTGGAGAGGACGTGCGTGATCTCGGCGTGGCGGGCCTGGTTGGGGACGTAATCGAGGTCGCACTCGGGGTCGGGGGTCTCGTAGTTGATCGTCGGCGGGATGATGCCGGTCTCGACGACCTTGGCGGCGAAGGCGGACTCGATGCCGCCGGCCGCGCCGAGGAGGTGACCGGTCATCGACTTGGTGGAGCTGATGGCCACTTTGTAGGCCTGCTCGCCGAAGAGGCGCTTGATGGCGACGGTCTCGGTCTTGTCGCCGACGGACGTCGAGGTTCCGTGTGCGTTGATGTAGTCGATGTCGGACGGCTGCAGCGCTGCGTCTTTCAGTGCGCGGCCCATGACGCGCATCATCCCGTCGCCGTCTTCCGAGGGGGAGGTGATGTGGTATGCGTCGCTGGTCATGCCGTAGCCGGTGATCTCGCAGTAGATCCTGGCGCCACGGGCCAGAGCGTGCTCGCGCTCCTCGAGGATCACGATGCCGGCGCCTTCGCCCATGACGAAGCCGTCACGATTTAGATCCCATGGACGCGATGCGCGCTGCGGCTCGTCGTTGCGCGTCGACAGCGCGCGCATCGCCGAAAATCCTCCCACCGCCAGCGGTGAGATGACCGACTCGGTGCCGCCGGCGAACATCACATCCGCTTCATCGTAGCGAATGATCTTCATGGCATCGCCGATGGCATGTGCGCCGGTAGCGCACGCCGTGGCCGGCGCGGAACTCGGTCCTTTCGCGCCGAAACGGATCGACACCTGCCCGCCGGCGAGGTTGACGATCAGGCCCGGAATGAAGAACGGCGAAATGCGCGACGGGCCCCGCTCCATCAGCTTGGTGTGCGTTTCCTCGATGAGAGGCAGGCCGCCAATGCCGGAGCCGATGATGACGCCGACGCGGTCGGAGTCTTCCCTGGCCATGTCCAGCCGCGCGTCGTCATAGGCCATCTGCGACGCCGCGACGGCGTAGTGGATGAAGGTATCGGATTTCTTGATCTCTTTCTTCTCGATGAAGTCCTCGGCATTGAAGCCGCGGACTTCTCCGGCGATGCGGGCGGGATACGCGCTGACGTCGAATCTCGTGATGGGACCGATCCCGGAACGGCCTTCGATCAATCCCTGCCAGGTGGCCTCATTGCCCACGCCCAGCGGAGAGATCATGCCGATCCCGGTAATAACGACGCGACGCTTGTCCAAGAAGTCTCCTCAAAAAGTGCTGAGTGCTGAGCCCTGAATCCCAGGTCGGCGGACTTGGGGATCCAGCACCCAGCACTCAGCACAGGGAGGCCGCACGGGGCGCGCGCGGCCGGTTTCGAATCTCCTACTGAGCCTTGGCGCGCTTGTCGATGTACTCGACGGCGTCGCGGACTTTCCGGATCTTCTCCGCATCGTCATCGGAGATCTCTACGCCGAACTCTTCCTCGAACGCCATGATCAGTTCGACGGTATCGAGCGAATCAGCGCCCAGATCCTCGACGAACGACGCCTCCGGATTGACCTCTTCAGCATCCACGCCGAGCTGCTCGACGATGATGGATTTGACCCTATCCTCTACCGACATCGGTATTCCTCCCTCGTGTGTTCCGCACGAATGCAAGGCGCGTTTTAGCACAGCGCACAATTCGTTGCCAGTTGCGTTTGCTCCGGCGCCAAGTCGGATATATTCGGGTGGCGTGCCTAAACGAATCTTCTCCTATGAAGAGGCCGTTGCCTTGCTGCCTGAAGTGCAACGCCTCACCGCCGAAGCAGTCGAGCGCGTCGACGAGATGACGTCCGACGATCCTTCCGAGTACGAGACCGTGGTCGAGGAGTGGGCGCAGTCCGTCCTGGAGCGCGGAATCGAAGTGAAAGGACTCTGGCTCATCGACTTCGACAGCGGCGCCGGCTACTACTGCTGGCAGCACCCCGAGCCCGCCCTCGAGTACTTTCACGGATACGAGGAAGGGTTCGGCGGAAGGGTGAAGTTAAATTGACGGGAGAAGTCTCAAAGTCGCAAAGTCGCAAAGTCTCAAAGAGGTGAGGCCAGCGGTTTTTCTTTGAGACATTGAGACTTTGCGACTTTGAGACTCCCCACGCCATGATCACCGCCGTCGCCTTCGATCTCTGGGAGACGCTCATCACCGACTCGCCGGCGAGCTCGAAGCGGCAGGAGGCATTGCGCACTGCGCGCATGGAGGAGATCCTGCGCGGCCGGGGTCATGGCGTGTTGGCGGACCGCATCGAGCATGCGTATCGCGCGCTCTGGAGTCGCTGCCAGGATCTCTACTGGTCCGAAGATCGCGACATCCCGTGCCGCCGGCAGATCGAGCATTTCCTCGAAGAGCTCGGGCTGGAACATTCTTCGATCGCAGAGCCGGTGCTGGCCGAACTGGAACACGCGTATGCGCACGCCGCGCTCGAAGTCCTGCCGGATCCGGTGGCCGGTGCCGCTGAGATGCTGGCCGCGTTGAAGTCGCGCGGCTTCGGAATTGGTCTGATCAGCAATACCGGCCGCACGCCCGGCTCCGTCCTGCGCACGATCCTCGGCGAGCTGGGGCTGGCGGCCTCGATCGATGTGATGGTCTTCTCCAATGAGCACGGCCACTGCAAACCGCGCCCGTCGATTTTCGAAGAGCTGCGGCGCGGACTCGATGTGCCGTACGAAGAGATGGTGTTCGTCGGCGACAACCTCTACGCCGACGTGCATGGGGCACAACGCTGCGGCATGCGCGCCGTCCACTTCGATCCGCCCGTGCGTGGCACCGCCGTAGCGCCGCACGTGGATCATGGGCTGGAGATCGTGGCGGACGCACGGGTGACGACGATTGGCGATATCGTTGGCGTGATCGAAAGAATGAACACCCCTCCGTCATCCTGAGCCGCGTAGACGGCGAAGGATCTCAACATGGGAGAACGAAGCCACAGGCCATGTTTTTCGCATCTTGAGATCCTTCGCCGTCTACGCGGCTCAGGATGACGGCGAGGGACACCCATGTCCGACAAAGACGCATTCGTCCTGACCACGCCGCACTTCACGATCGAGGGACGTTCGCGAGCGGGGCATGAGACGTACTTTCGCATCCGCGAGATCGGGGTGGCGTTCGACATCGGACGTTGTCCCGACGCACTCGTGTCGATGCCGAATGTGTTCATCACTCACGCGCATCTGGACCATGCCGCCGGGATTCCGTTCTATGCGGGACAGCGGCATCTCCAGCAACTGGAAGGCGGGACCATTCACGTGCCTGCGGAAGCGGCGGACGATGTCCGTGCGCTGATGGCGATTCAGGCGAAGCTCACCGGCGCGCCGCTGAACGTGACCATCGCCGGGGTGGCGGTGGGGGAGGAGGTGCGGCTCGGCCGCCGTCATCTCGTGCGCGGTCATGCTGCTTCGCACCGTGTTGCCGCGCGCGCGTACGAGCTCATCGAGCGGCGCCATCATCTGCGTGAAGAGCTGGCCGGTGCGAGCGGCGAGCTCATCGCGCAACTGCGCCGCGAGGGAGCGCCGATCGAGGAGGAGTATCGCCGCTCGATCTTTTTCTATAGCGGCGATACGGATCGCGGCCTGCTCGAATCGTGCGATGCCGCCTTTCACGCCGAGGTGCTGCTCCTCGAGTGCTCGTTCATCACTGATGGACACCAGGACCGCGCCGCGAAATACCGCCACATCCACATCGACGACGTCGCAGACTTCGCCGATCGCTTCGAGAACGACCTGATCGTCCTCACCCACTTCTCGCGCCGCTACTCCCACGACGACATCCGCCGCGGCGTGCGCCGCCGCCTGCCCGCATCGCTGCACGAGCGAGTGCGCCTGGCGCTGCCGGAACCGTTTCAGCGTCTTTAGCTCGCTTAGCAGCTCGCGGCTCGCAGCTCGCAGCTCTCAGGGAGGTGATTTTGCTGCGAGCTGCGAGCTGAGAGCCGCGAGCTGCCCTCGTAGCACCAACCTTGCACGGTGGCGGCCGTGGAAAGGTATCCTTCGATCCGATGACATTTCCCGGTGCGCGCCCGGTCGCGATCCTTGCTGTTTTGCTCATGGCCCTCCTCGACGTTTCTGCCGAGGGCCAATCGAAGAAAAAGAAACCGACGCCGAAGAAGAAGCCTGCGGCGACGCGCCGCGCCAAGCCGAAACCGCCCCCGCCGCCGATGTCCGTGCCGGTGGGAGCGACGTTCGAAGAGCGCCTGGCGTCGCTCGTCAACGGCACGGTCGCTCGCAGCTCCGAAGCCAGCATTCAGATCGTGGAGCTCGAGAGCGGCCGTTCCGTGGCCGAGCGCAACCCGCACATGGCGCTCTCGCCCGCGTCCAACATGAAATTGTTCACCACGGCCGCGGCCATCGATCTGCTCGAGCCGTCGTTCGAGATCACCACAGGCGTTTACACGCGCGGAGAGATCGATGCCGCCGGCACGTTGACCGGCGACCTGAAAGTGGTCGGCCGCGGCGATCCCACCATCGGCGGACGCTTTCACGACGGCGAGGCAACGGCCGTGTTGCAGGGATGGGCCGCCGACCTCAAGCGGGCCGGCGTGAAGACCATCACCGGCGATCTCATTCTCGAGTATGGCTACATGGACACGGAGTACATCCATCCGACCTGGCCGGCCGACCAGCTCGTGAACTGGTACGAGGCGCCGGTGGCGGCGTTCTCGATGCAGGAAGGTTGCGTGGAAGTGCGCGTCCTGCCGGGCCGCAATGGACAGCCGTGTGTCGTGCAGCTCGAGCCGCCCACGAGCTACGTTCGCGTCGAGAACACGTGTCGTACCGGACGCGGACTGCCGTTCATCACGCGCCATCGCGGATCGAACACGGTCATCGTCCGCGGCGGCGTGCCGGCGCGCTCAGGCGCCACTGAAGTGTTCATCACGGTGGAGAACCCGGTGCATTACTTCGCGGCGGTGACGAACGAAACGCTGCAGCGCGAAGGCATTCGCATCATGGGCAACATTTCCCTCGTGGCGCGCGATCCGCGTCCCGACTGGCGCCTCGTCTCCAAACACACCACGCCGCTGAGCACTCTCGTGTACATCATCAACAAGAAGAGTCAGAACCACTACGCCGAGCAAGTCTTGAAGATGATCGGCGCGGAAGAGCGGAAGCAGGGATCGTGGGCGGCCGGTAACGCAGAAATAAAAGAGTGGCTGACGACGAAGATCGGCGTTCCCGCCAACGAGTTCCATCCCGTCGACGGCTCCGGCATGTCGCGCGACAATCGTGCCTCGGCGAACGCGTTCATCACGCTGCTGCGGTACATGTGGAAGAGCCCGTGGCGCGAGGAGTTCGTCAGCTCGCTGCCCTACACCGGCGATCCCGATTCCAAGTTCGGCAACCGCCTGCGCAAACCGCCCTTCGCCCGCCAGATCTACGCCAAGACCGGCTACATCTCCGGCGTGATCGGGCTATCGGGCTACGTCCACTCCCAGAGCGGAAAGGTCTACGCGTTCTCGTTCATCTTCAACCGCTACCGCGTCGGCGTCTTCTCCGTGTACAACCTGCAGGACGAGATGCTCAAAGAGATCGTCCGTTCGGGGTGAGGTGCGACTCTCCGGCTCACAAGCGGTATCCCTGACTGGCCGGCGTGAACTGCAGCGTGTACACGCCTGTTGCCTTGCGAATCGTGGCCACGGCCTGGAAGCCGGGGAACTTCAGGACGTTGCCGATGAGCTCCGCGTCGTTCACGTAGAGACGGAGGGCCTCGTCGACTGTTTCCGCTTCGAGGGAATGGAAGGCCACTTCGTCCGGACCGGTGACGGGGCGGCCGTCCATGTCCGTCAGATGCCGCTCCTCCACCGTGAATCGAATCATCACCCGCAAATCTCTCTCGGCCCGGCCTTGCAATTCCGGTGCAGGGGGTCGCGGTTCTATACTCAAATCCGGAGGCGGACATGAGCGACGAGCGTGTTTTGAAAGATGTTCCTGTAATCGGCCGGCTGGAGTTTCACGAGGTCGATCGCCCCGAGCCGCTGCCCTCCGAGCGCTTCGCCGATCCCATTCCGCTCGCCCTCACCTTTGACGACGTCCTGCTCAAACCCTCCCGCTCCGACCTCCATCCCAACTTCGTCGATGTCTCCACCCGCCTCACACGCGACATCCGCCTGAACATCCCCATCATGTCGGCGGCGATGGACACGGTCACCGAGGCGCGTCTGGCCATTGCCATGGCCCAACACGGCGGCATGGGCGTGATCCACAAGAACATGCCCATCGACCGCCAGGCCGAGGAAGTCGACAAGGTCAAACGCTCCGAGGCCGGGATGATCGTCGATCCAGTCACCATGCGCCCGTGGCAGTCGATCTCCGAAGCGCTGCAGGTCATGGAGAAGTACAAGATCAGCGGCGTGCCGGTCACCGATGCCAACGGCAAACTCGTCGGCATCCTCACCAATCGCGATCTCCGCTTTGAGACGCGCTTCGATCTGCCGATCGCGGAGCGGATGACGAAGGACAGCCTCATCACGGTGCCGGTCGGGACGACGCTCGAGCAGGCGCGGGAAGTTCTCCATCAGCATCGCATCGAGAAGCTGCTGGTCGTCGATCAGAACGGCGATCTCAAAGGCCTCATCACCGTCAAGGACATCCAGAAGGCCCGTCGTTACCCGCAAGCCGCCAAGGATCCCCTCGGGCGCCTTCGCGTTGCCGCCGCAGTCGGCGCCGGTAAGGACGGCCTCGACCGCGCCCGTGCGCTCATCGACGCAAAGGTCGACGTCATCGTGATCGACTCCTCGCACGCACATTCGAACGGCGTCCTCGACACCATCAAGCAATTCAAGAAACTCTTCCCGACCACGCCGCTCATCGCCGGCAACGTCGCGACATATGAAGGCGCGATCGATCTCTGCGAGCTCGGCGTCGACGCGATCAAAGTCGGCATCGGACCCGGTTCGATCTGCACGACGCGCGTCGTGGCCGGCGCGGGTGTGCCGCAGATGACGGCGGTTCTCGAATGCGTCCGCGCCGCGGAGCGCTTCGACATTCCGGTCATCAGCGACGGCGGCATCAAGTTCTCCGGCGACATCACCAAGGCACTGGCCGCCGGCGCGCACTGCGTGATGATCGGATCGCTCTTCGCAGGTACGGACGAGGCGCCGGGCGAGACGATTCTCTATCAGGGCCGCACGTTCAAGGCCTACCGCGGCATGGGCTCGATCGGCGCGATGCAGGCCGGATCGAAGGATCGCTACTTCCAGGAAGAGACCGAGGACGTCACGAAGCTCGTGCCCGAGGGAATCGAAGGGAAAGTGCCGTACAAAGGCTCAATCGCCGCGATGATCCCGCAGATGTTGGGCGGCCTCCGCTCGGGCATGGGCCTCAGCGGCGCGCGCGACATCGAAGAGCTGCGCACGAAAACACAGTTCGTGCGGATCACCGCCGCGGGCTTGCGCGAGTCGCACGCGCACGACGTGACGATCACGAAGGAAGCGCCGAACTATCGTTTGGAGAACAACGACTGATCACCGTCGATGATTTTTCCGTCATCCTCGTCGACTCCGAGGAGTCGGGCCGGCAAATCGAATACCGCAGCACCTCGCGCGGACGCCTGGCGGGATTCCCTGCGTGGGAGCACGCCGATCGCGACCTGCGACACTTCATCGCCGACGACATCCCGAACGGCACGCGCGACGAGCCGTACGACGATCGCGATGAAGACTGGCACATCGTCATCTTCGAAGAAGACGGCTGGGTGTATGTCGCGGAAAACGGTTCGAAATTCCGCGTGCGCAGCGAGCAGTACATCCGCGAATGGACGGCGCTCATCGACGCGTTCAATCCGATCGCGCCGTTGGATGACGTCGAGAACTGACAGGGTTCGCGAGAGCCGCCCCTCACCCTAACCCTCTCCCCACCGCGATGAACCTGCGGCGGGGAGAGGGGACTTGAACTAAACCAGTCCCCTCTCCCCACGGCGGCTTCATCGCCGAGGGGAGAGGGCTAGGGTCAACGGTCTTAAGATAAGAACTCATCAAAACCGGGTGGAGGTGGGTGATGGGAGTGAGACCGGTTGGTGTGAGCCTTGGGGCGTTGTCTAAGTTCTTTCCGCCGCAACAGATCGAAGAGAT
>JALYJW010000165.1 GCA_030775085.1 Acidobacteriota bacterium
GCAACGGAGCGTTACTTGCCGCGATACCGAAAGCGGCGGCAAGCCGCGCGCACTCCAAAGCGCTGCGGCGCGGAGAGGGGTTACAGCCCGTATGATGCGCGCGATGCGTCTCCCACAACGCTGGTGGCCGTTCTACCTCGGCTGGATTGCCCTTTGCGCGATTCTCTTCGTCGCGCTGCGCGGGCTCGAAGATCCATCGCGCCCGACGGGACGGATTCTCTCGATCGAAGCCGGGCGTCGCGCGCAGGCCATCGCGCGCGACCGCGGTCTGCGCGATCACCGCGTCGTCCACGTGGCCCGCGCTCGCAAGGGCGAAGGAGCCGCCGAGGATCGCTGGATCGTCCTGCTCGACCGCGTCCCGCACACGCGTTTGAAAGAAGCGGTGGTTGTGGAGCTGGGGATGGAGGATGGGCGACTGTTGCGGATCCGAAGGGTGAAGAGTGAAGGGTGAAGAGTGAAGTAGAGGCGGCCGGTTTTACCTTCACTCTTCACCCTTCACCCTTCACTCTTCTATGCTGCGATCCGTATGTCCCGCCCCGCCATGAAGCTCACCCCGATGCTCGAGCAGTATTTCGAGATCAAACGTCAGGTGCCGGACGCGATCCTTTTTTACCGCCTCGGCGATTTTTACGAGATGTTCTTCGAGGATGCGGAGAAGGCGGCGCCGTTGCTCGATCTGGTGTTGACGGCGCGGAACAAGGGGCAGGAGTATGAGACGCCGATGTGCGGCGTGCCGTATCACGCGGCCGACGGCTACATCGCCAAACTGATCCGCCATGGGCTGCGTGTGGCCATCTGCGATCAGACCGAGGATGCGGCGGAAGCCAAAGGGTTAGTGCGAAGAGAGATCGTCCGGATCGTCACGCCGGGCACGGCCACCGAATCGTCGATCGTCGAGCGCGAGAACTGCTATCTCGTCGCACTCGTGCCGGCTGAACAGGAAGTCGGTGCCGCCTATCTCGACGTTTCGACGGGCGACTTCTTCGTGACGACGTATCGCTCGATGAGCGATGCGCGGCTTCACGACGATCTGGCCCGTTTCGCTCCGCGCGAAGCGATCGTGCCGCGCGAGGCGGAGACGAATGGTGCTCTGACGATGCCGGTTACATCCGTCGAGCCTTCGCTCTTCGAGATTCGTGGCTCGCACGAATACCTGTCCAAACATTTCGGAACGCAGTCGCTGCGCGGATTCGGACTCGATGCGGAGGATGTGCGTATCGGTGCCGCCGGTGGCGCGTTGCGTTACGCCAGTGCCAGCCATCGCAAGCCGCTCGATCACGTGCAGGCGCTGCGCGTCGACAACGACTCGGACTTCCTGCAGCTCGACGCGGCCACGCTGGCGAATCTCGAGGTCGTGGAATCGCGTGACGCGGCGCGCCCGCGCGCCACGCTGTGGGGTGTCATCAACGCCACGCGCTCGGCGATGGGCACGCGTACGCTGCGGCGCTGGCTCACGCGTCCGCTCAGCTCGCGCGCGGCAATCTTCGATCGCCATGACGCGGTCGATGAGCTGACGCGCTCGCGGGCCATCCTCGAGCCGATGACGTCGTGCCTGCAGAAGATCGCCGATCTCGAGCGCATCGCTTCGCGCATCACGCTACGCACTGCCACGCCGCGCGAATGCCTGACGCTGGCGGACTCGCTGCTGATGGCGGGCGATCTGCGCGAAGCAATGGCACCGTTGCAGGGGCCGCTCTTACGATCGATGCGCGAGCGGATCGGCCTGGCGTCGCTTCCCGATGTCATTGCACTCGTGGCGAAGACCATCAGTGCGACGCCGCCGATGCTCGTGCGCGAAGGCGGCGTGATCGCGGACGGAGTCGATGCCGCGCTCGACGAGCTCCGCTCCATCGCCCGCGACTCGAAGTCCGTGCTGCTCGAGATCGAGACGCGCGAGCGCGAGCGCACCGGAATCTCGTCGCTCAAGATTCGCTACAACTCCGTGTTCGGTTACTACATCGAGATCTCGAAATCGAACATCGCCAAAGCACCGGCCGATTACATCCGGAAGCAGACGCTGGCCAACGCGGAGCGTTACATCACGCCGGATCTGAAGGAGCTCGAAGAGAAGATCGTCGGCGCCGAGGAGAAGTCGATCGCCATCGAGCTGCGTCTCTACGATCAGCTCCTCGGCACGATCGCCGCGGTCAGCCCGGCCATCCTCGCCGCAGCACAAGCCGTCGGCGAGATCGACGCCATTTCCGCGCTGGCCACGGTGGCGGTGCGCAATCGCTACGTCCGCGCCACGCTCAGCGAGGATGCCGAGATCTGCATCGAGGACGGACGCCATCCGGTGATCGAGCAGATCGCGCCTTCCGAGTCGAGCAGCACCCGTTTCATCCCCAATCACACCAACATCCGGCGCGATGAGAACGGCATCCAGATCATCACCGGCCCGAACATGGGCGGCAAGTCGACCTACCTGCGCCAGGTCGCGCTGATCGTGTTGCTGAATCAGGCCGGATCGTTCGTGCCCGCGGCGAAAGCGCGTCTCGGCATCTGCGATCGCATTTTCACCCGCGTCGGTGCCAGCGATCAGCTCGCGCGCGGCGAATCGACGTTCATGGTGGAGATGCACGAGACCGCGAACATCCTCAACAACGCCACCGACCGGTCGCTGATCATCCTCGATGAAGTCGGCCGCGGCACCGCCACGTTCGACGGCCTGTCGCTGGCCTGGGCCATCATCGAGTTTCTCCACGACAACCCGGCCCGCAGCGGCATCACGCTCTTCGCAACGCACTACCACGAGGTCACGGATCTCGCGAAGACCAAGTCGCGCGTGGCGAATTACAACGTGGCCGTCAAAGAGTGGAACGAACAGATCATCTTCCTGCGCAAGGTCGTGGAAGGCTCCGCCGACAAGAGCTACGGCATCCAGGTGGCCAAGCTGGCCGGCATCCCGCACTCCGTCATCGACCGCGCACGCGAGATTCTGGACACGCTCGAGCGCAAAGAACGCGACGTCGTCGAAGAAACCCGACGCCGCGGACCGGCGCCATCGACGCGACAGCTCGGCCTCTTCAACTCCACGGAGCAATCGATCATCGACGAGCTGCGCACGATCGATGTCGATACTCTCTCCCCACGCGACGCGCTGAACGCGTTGTACGAGTTGAAGCAGAAATTGCAGTAGGCACGCTCTTGTGGACTTGGTGGACGTCGTGGACGTTGTGGACGTCGTGGACTCCAGTGGACGTCCACCAAGTCCACTAAGTCCACCAAGTCCACAGAGTCCACAAGAGTGAGCGGCTCTCGCGATGCATCCTTGCTACGATGCGCCGCGAATGAACCGCGACATCCTTGGAATCGGCCTCACCGGAAAGACGCTCACCGATCTCGAACGGCGCATCCTGCGCGAGAACACGCCGTACGCAGTGGTGCTGTTCATGCGCAACATCGGCAGCGTCGCGCAGTTCGGCGAGCTCGTGGCCGAGGTCAAATCGCTGGTGCCGGAGAGACCGCCACTCTTCATGATCGACCAGGAAGGTGGTCGCGTGGACCGGCTGCGCAACATTCTGCCGGGGCTGCCGAGCGTGGAAGCATTCGCGGAAGGGGAGACGCCGGCCGCGCTTTCGGAGTGGTTCGGAAAAGTGACCGGCATGGCGCTGCGCTATTTCGACATCGAGATCAATCTCGCGCCGGTCGTCGACATCCGCGGAGAGGTTGCGCCGAAGGGTCTGGAGCGCCGCACGTTCGGCAACGATCCGGAATCGGTCGTGGAGCTGGCGGGTGCGTTCATGCGCGGGATGCAAGGCGCCGGAGTGGCGTCCTGCCTGAAGCACTGGCCCGGCATCGGCGAGGGCTCGGGCGATCCGCATTACGGCGAGACGGTGATCGACGCATCGTTTGACCAGCTCATGGGGCGGGAGCTCGTGCCGTTCGCGCGCCTCGGCAACGAGGCCGGGGCGATCATGATCAGCCACGGAATTTATCCGGGCGTCGAAGACGATCCCGGCCTTCCGACCACGCTGAGCTGGCGCCTCACCACCGATCTGCTGCGCAACACAGTGAAGTTCGATGGCCTGGCCGTCAGCGACGATATGGAGATGCACGCGGTCTCCGACCTCGGCTCGTACGAAGAGATCACCGAGCGCGCGCTCATGGCCGGCAACGACGTGATCCTCTTCTGTAGTCACACCGAGCGCGTCCCCGATCTGCAGCGCTTCCTGGCCGACCGCGTCGATGCGGATCTGAACGTCAACACGCGCTTCCACGAGGCCGTGACTCGCTGCGATGCGTTCCGCGACCACTGCGATCGCTTGCGCGCCACCTCGGTCCCGGCCGCGACCTGGGAAGAGGTTGTCGATGAGACCGCTCGCTTCGTCGAAGCGTTCGAGCGCACACGCCCGCACCGCGAAGTCGTCATTCCGGACAGCGACCGCCGCAAAGCCTCCCGCAACCCACGCACCGGGCGGGAGGAATGGACGTAGATCGAGGACGAAAAGCGAATTGAGAATGGAGAATTGAGAATTGAGAATGGCGCGAGAGCCGAAGCCAAATTCTCAATTCCCAATTCTCAATTCTCAATTCCGTTCTCCCGCTTGACACGCGCTCGCCACTAGCGGATGTTGCCTCCATGCGCCCATTCCTCGCCCTTGCTTCGCTGTTGATCGCAGCGACCGCCAGCGCCGCCATCCCCACTTCTGAACGCGATGCGTTGATCGCGGTGTACGAATCGACGAATGGTTCGGGCTGGTCGAATCGCACGAACTGGCTCGGGGCGGCCGGTACGGAATGCACGTGGTATGGAGTGACGTGCGATGAGACGCAGTCGAACGTCATCTATCTCGAGCTGGAGGACAACAATCTCGACGGGACATTGCCCTCGGCGATCCGCAATCTGACGAAGCTGAAGTCGCTGTTCGTGTTCAGCAACAACCTGCGCGGTGCGTTGCCGGCGGAGCTCGGCGAGTTGCCAGATCTGGAGTGGATCTTTGCCACGCGCAATGCCTTCACGGGCAACATCCCGGCGTCGTTCGCGGCGCTGAAGAAACTCAGGTTGCTGCAGCTCGACGAGAATCAGCTCAGCGGTCCGGTGCCCGCACATCTCGCCGGCATGACCGCGCTCGAAGAGATGGGCCTCTCGAACAATCAGTTCAGCGGCGCGATCCCGTCCGAGCTCGCACAGCTCACGAATCTGAAATCGCTCGACCTGAGCGGCAACCAACTCACGGGCGGGATTCCGCCGGCGTTGGGCTCGATGACGAAACTGGAGCGGCTGGCCCTCGTCGACAATCAGCTCACCGGCTCGATCCCGTCGCAGCTCGGCAGTCTCGCGTCGCTCATCGATCTGCGCCTCGGGTTCAATCAACTCAGCGGGTCGCTGCCCGCGTCGCTGGGCGATCTCCAGGCGCTCGAACTGATCAATGTGTCGTACAACCAACTGTCCGGCACGATCCCCGACACACTCGGCGGGCTGGACGCGGTCAAGCAGATCGACCTGAGCACGAACCAATTCTCCGGTCCGATTCCAGCGTCGCTTTATGGACTGAATACGCTCGAAGAACTGAAGCTCGGCGAGAACGAGCTCACCGGCGCGATCTCATCGCAGATCGGCAATCTCGCCAGTCTGCAGGTGCTCTATTTCTACGACAACCAGTTCACCGGCCCGATCCCGATCGAGCTCGCGAACATCGTTCCGCTGCGTGTGATCGAGTTGCAGAACAACGAGCTGACGGGGACGATCCCCGCGGACCTCTCGCGTCTCGCCAATCTCACGTGGCTCGACGTCGCCGCGAACCAGCTCACCGGCACGATCCCGCCGCAACTCGGAGCAACGCCGAAGCTGGAAGTGCTGTCCGTGTACGAAAACGATCTGGAGGGGACGATCCCGCGCGAGCTCGGGCAACTCGCCAGCCTGCGCATTCTCTTGCTAGGCGCGAATCGTTTCACCGGCGGCATTCCGGACGATCTCCGCAATCTGACGAAGCTCGAGCAGTTCAATGTCAATGGCAATCAGCTCAGCGGCGCCGTGCCGTTCTGGATCGGGGAGTGGACCGCGCTCACGGATCTTTTCCTCAGCGAGAACCAATTCAGCGGTCCGCTGCCACCGGGCCTGGCCACGCTCGAGAATCTGACCTATCTCGACCTCGGGGAGAATCGACTCACCGGCCGCTTCGTCGATTTCACGCGACTGACGAAGTTGATCTACCTCACCGTGCAGGACAACAAGTTCAGCGGACCGCTCCCGCCCAGCATCGGCCTCCTGTCCAACCTCTCGTATGCCGCGTTCGGGTCCAACGATTTCAGCGGCCCGCTTCCACCGGAGATCGGCGGCCTCGTCAACGTCGAACTGATCGATCTGTCGGGCAATGAATTCGACGGCCCGATCCCGAAAGAGATCGGCAATCTGACGAAGGCGTACAACATCTCGCTGTACGCGAATCACTTCAGCGGCACGATTCCGAAGGAGATCGGACAGCTCACTTCTCTGCAGTTCCTCGGGCTTTCCTTCAATGCGCTCATCGGTCCGATTCCGCCGGAGATCACGGCCATGACCGGCCTCCAGGATCATGCCTCCGACTTTGCCTACAACGGCCTCTTCGCAAACGATCAGGCCACGCGCGCCTTCGTCAATCTCAAGCATTACGACGGTGACTTCGAAGCGACGCAGACCGTGATGCCGGCGAACGTGCAGATCGTCGAGACCACCGATCGCTCCGCCACGCTGAGCTGGAACCCGATCCGCTACGAGTACTACGGCGGCGGATATCAGGTCGCAGCCTCCACCACGCCGAATGGTCCGGTCGTGGCGCTGGCGACGACAAACTCCAAGTCGCTCGATCGCTTCATGCTTCGCAATCTGCAGCCCGCCACGACGTACTACTTCACCGTAGCCACCGTCTCGCATCCGATCTCCGGCCAGCCGAATCTCATCACCAGCACTCGCACAGCGCCGGTGCAGGGTGCGACGAAGCAGCGCGTGATCGCACCGCCCGACGTCGTGATGACCGACACGCCCAACGGGTTGGTGCAGATCGACGGCGCGGAAGTGCAGGCCGACAGTTTCACGCTCACGAACTTGGGCGACGTGGCCACGTCGATCACGCTGCAGCGCGACGAATCGTTCTTTACGATCGCGCCGGAGCAATTCCCGCTCGCCGCGGGCGCCAGTCAGGTCGTGACCGTGCGCTCGGTCACGCAACCAACCGGTTCGTACCACGACTACGTCACCATCGACGGACAAGGCGTGCCAGACGATCTCTACGCCGACATCAAGCTGCTGGCGAGCGTGCGTCCGGCCGGCAGTGTCGTGGCCACACCGTTGGTCACGCGCATCGAATTGGCTGGCGAGGCCGGCTCCGACGAAGTCGGCACCGCGCAGTTCCGCAACACCGGCACGGCGCGTCTGACCGGCATCGTCATCTCCGATCAGCCCTGGGTGGAAGTGGATCAGGAGCCGATCACGATCGATCCCGGGCAGATCGGCGAGGTCAACTTCCGCATCGTCCGCTCGAAGCGGCCCGCATCCGAGGGAGCGCTTTCCGCGGACCTCTCCCTCATCTACGTGAGCGGCACCAGCGACGCGCGCACGATCGCCGCGCTCGGCGCGACGACCTCGACGGCCATCTCGATCTCCAAAGTCACGATCGTCGACATCACGCAGCCGGGCGTCGTGACCGGCTCGATCCCTCCGCTCCTGCCGGGCGAGATCCCATACTTCATCCCCGGCCTCATCGCCGGCACATCGACGCGCTCCGATCTCTCGCTCATCAACGGAAGCGGCCCTTCGCTGATCAGCGACCTGAAGCTCTACTTCAAGGGCGCCGCGCCGGCGACGAGCATCGCTTCGTTGCAACCGCTGGGATTCTCGCAGTCGGTGAATCTCGTGAACAT
>JALYJW010000166.1 GCA_030775085.1 Acidobacteriota bacterium
ACTCGAGGATGCGCACCTTTTCCGGGGGTAGCGCGTCTACGCGCGCGACCCCCGGCTACCGTCTCCGTACCGCTAACGCGGTACACCACGCCGTGCGGAAGTGTCCAAACTCCAGAGCCCGCGTGAGCGGGCAGGTAGGTTTTGGAGGGAGCTCGCGCACAAACACGTGCATGCTTGGAATCCTTATCGAATCTTAACGGTCACTCGCGCGCCGCGCGGAAGCCATAGAGCTGAAACAGCATCTCCTCGTCAAGCTCCGCTTCGGTCAGTTCCGGCCGGCGGCAACGCAGCCCTGCTCTACTCAGCGAGCGCGCAAACTCGCTCATTTCCATCGCCATCCGCAGCCGGTCCGCAGGACTAAACCGCCGGTGAATATCGTCCTGAATTTCCGCCGCCGAGCGCGTTGTGTCTCGAGCCACCATGCGTTGACACGATACCAAGTTCGTTGCCCTTGTCGGACTTCTGACGAAACCAGCGCCAGAAACTCATGCTCGCTCAGCACGGTCACGCCCTGTGACACACTCTAGCGTCCGAGTATGGTGGAAACGTATCCGATTGAAAGAGGCGATCGAAAACTTTAGGATAGAGATGTGACGACAAATGCGCAGAGGTTGTTTCAAGAGGCCCTCACCCTTGGAGTAAGTGAGCGCGCTGAACTTGCAGCGCAGCTCCTCGCAACTCTCGAGGAAACCGAGGCCGGTGTAGAGGCTGCATGGGCCGCCGAGATAGACCGGCGCGCGTCGGAAGCCCGTCAGAATCCAGACGATGATATGGATTGGCGCACCGCGCTCGCCGAGATCGAGCGGGAAGTGTTATCTCGCTAAAACCTGTACGTTTACGCGACCGGGCGCGGCGCGAGCTGCGCGAAGCGATCGCGTGGTACCGGGAGCGGAACGTGGAAGTCTCCGAACGCTTCGCATCGGAGGTTCGACAAACGCTTCAGCACATCGAGCAGTTCCCCGGTACCGGCGGTTCCATTCCAGGCGTGACCGATCCGGACGTACGACGCCTCCCCGTCCACAACTTCCCGTTCCATGTCGTCTTCGTCCGACTGGAACGGCACATCTCCGTCCTTGCAGTTGCGCATGATCGCCGACGGCCTGGCTACTGGAACGAATAATAGATTCAAGGTCACGATCTCTAAGTCACCGCACGCATCCTCGGCTAGCACGCGGGACTGGTGTTGTAGCCAGCAGCCCCGCGCAAACATCGACCACAGGTTAGGCGCCCGCCCTCGCGAAGGGGGTGATCGAAAATAAACACGCCACCGTCGAAGCGGCCCGGCTAGTGCGAGACCGAGATGGACCTCACAACTACTCCGCCGACACCAGCGCCAAAAACTCCTCTTCGCTCAACACCGCCACGCCGAGCGTTTTCGCCTTCTCCAGTTTCGACCCCGCCGCCTCTCCCGCCACGACATAGCTCGTTTTAGACGACACCGACGACGACGGTTTGCCGCCTTCGCGTTCGATGAGCGCGTGAATCTCGTCGCGGGAGAAGCGGGTGAGGGTGCCGGTGACGACGACGGTTTTGCCGGCCAGGCGGTCGCCGGTGGCGCGGCGGATGTGGGTTGGGGTGACGCCGAGGCGTTGCATTTTCTGGATGCGGTCGCGGTTGGCGGGGACGGCGAAGTAGGAGGTGATGGATTCCGCGACTTTGGGGCCGATTTCGTGGATGCCGACCAGGTCTTCGGTCTGTGAGTCCATGAGGGCTTCGATGGAGGCGTAGTGCTCGGCCAGGATTTTGGCGGCGCGCTCGCCGATCATTGGGATGCCGAGGGCGAAGACGAGACGGGAGAGCTCGTTCTTTTTGGACGCCTCGATATTCTCAATGAGTTTCTTCGCGGATTTTTCGCCTTTGCGCTCGAGCGCGGCCACCTGTTCTTCCGTGAGCTCGTAAATGGAGACGTAGTCGGTGATGAGCTTTGCGTCGAGGAGTGCGGTCACGGTCTGCCAGCCGAGGCCCTCGATGTCCATGGCTTTGCGCGAGGCGAAGTGTGTAATGGATTGCAACACAATGGCCGGACAACCCTGATTGATGCAGCGGATGGCTACTTCGTCTTCGAATTTATGTAATGGCTGATTGCAGACTGGGCACGTCGTCGGCGTCGGGAATGGCTCGGCATCGGCAGTGCGCTTTTCGAGAAGCACCTGGACGACTTTGGGGATGATGTCGCCGCCTTTTTCGACGAGGATCGTGTCGCCGATGCGGACGTCTTTACGGGCCAGCTCTTCAAAATTGTGCAGCGTGGCATTGACGACTTTCGTGCCGCCGAGGGGCACTGGATCGAATTCGGCGACCGGAGTGACGGTGCCGGTGCGTCCCACGTAAGTATTGATTTTCCTCACAATGGTCTGCGCGGCCTCGGGGGGGTATTTGAACGCCACGACCCACCGCGGGGCCTTGGAGGTGGCTCCGAGCTCCTGCTGCTCTTCGCGGCGATTGATCTTGACGACGATGCCGTCGATCTCGAAGTCGAGGTCGTGACGGTGCTCGCGCCATTCCTCGATGAAGGCGATGACTTCGTCGAGCGTGGTGCAGAGGCGGCGTTGCGGATTGAGCGGAAGGCCGAGCCGTTCCATCAACTCGTAGCCGGCCCATTGCGAGTCAATCTGCCTGCTGTCGTCTGCGGCATGGACTGCGACCACGTGATAGATGTACGCGCTCAATCGTCGTTGGGCCACGAGCTTCGGATCCTTCTGCCGCACCGCGCCGGCGGCGGCGTTGCGCGGATTGGCGAGCGGCTCGTGACCGGCTTCTTCGAGCGCCTGATTGTGTTTGATGAAATCGCGTTTGGAAATGTAGATCTCGCCGCGCACGGCCAGGCTGCGCACATCCGGATCGATCTTCAGCGGGAGCACGCGCACGGTGCGGACGTTGGGCGTTACGTCATCTCCGCGCACGCCGTCCCCGCGCGTGGCGCCGCGGACGAGGGCCCCGTTCTCATAGAGCAGCGAAATCGAAACGCCGTCGATCTTCAGCTCGGCCTCGTACTCGATCGGCTCCTCTTCGCTGCGGCCGAGGCCGCGGCGGACGCGCTCGTCCCATTCGCGCAGCTCGTCCATGGAGTAGGCGTTCTCGATGGAGAGCATGGGCGGTTCGTGGATCACGGTCGGAAACGACTCGATGAGCACGCCGCCGACGCGACGGGTGGGCGAGTTGAGGTCGTGGTCATCGTGTTTGTCCTCCAATTCCTGGAGGCGACGCATCATCTGATCGAAGTCGTAGTCGCTGATCTCGGGCGCGCCTTCGTAGTAGAGGCGGTTGTGGCGCTCGAGCTCGATGCGGAGATGGTCGATTTCCTGCTTTGGTTTCATGCGGCGCGTAGTTTAGCGGTGTCTTTCGCGGACGGTCCAAGCGCCACGTCGCCTGTTCTGGCGTGCGTGTTCTCACCACAGAGACCGGGTGTTCCTCCACGCAGAATGAGCCGTTAGCCCCCCGCCCGCGACAAGTACCGCGACCGTTCCACCACCCTTTCAGCAAATCCCATCTCTCGCAGGCGCGCGTCCATCAGCGTCACGAAGTCGCGGCGGCCTTTGATGAGGTTGAGGTTGAGGGCGATGAAGCGGAGGCCGCGGGGGGTGTCGTAGTAGACGATCATCCGGTCGCCGCCGATCATTTGTTCCGTTCCGCGCAGGTCGTTCCATCGGAGGACGGATGTGCGGAACTGGTGCAGCGGGCGGAGTGTGAGCGTCGACGCACCTACCTCGGCGATGGGATGCCGTGTGCCGAGCCAGACCTTCGCGCCGCCGATCCAGAGCGTGCCGATGTAGACCCAGACGAACGGCTCGCCGATCCAGCCGTAGCGCGTGGACGGAACTGTGGCGAGCGTGACGAGGATGGCTGCGGTGACGAACGTGGCCACGGCCACGATGGAGAATCCCGCTCGCCGCACCCATGGACGGAAAGTAAATACGATTCTCGTGTCCGGTGTAAGTGCTGGGTCAGGAGTCATTTGCAAGAGGGCCGGGTTCGCTTTACCCTGTCTTGGTGCTGTTTCAGACCGGTACGCCAGTCGCATGCCGGACACTGCATTCGCGCAGCGATTATGCCTGTTTACAAGATCGACGGAACCGGACGCCGAATCCTGGTCATTGACGACGACCTGGCCATACGCGTTCTGCTCCAGGCGGTGCTGAAGCGATTGAAATTCGACGTCCAGCTGGCCGAGGATGGCGCGGCCGGGCTGGAGATCCTGCAGCGCGATTCCACGTTCGATCTCATCCTCCTCGACCTGATGATGCCGCGCCTCAATGGATACGAATTCATCGAGCAGATCG
This sequence comes from Acidobacteriota bacterium, assembly GCA_030775085.1. Classification (GTDB taxonomy): domain Bacteria; phylum Acidobacteriota; class Thermoanaerobaculia; order Gp7-AA8; family Gp7-AA8; genus QHVT01. The sequence continues at coordinate 4,281 of JALYJW010000166.1, forward strand.
GCCGCCGTCACCCCGAGCACCGCCCGCACATCATCGTCTTCACGGCGGCCGGAAAACGCGGTATCGACAAGATCCCGGCCGACGCGGTGTGCAACTCGATCCTCAAACCGTTCGATCTCGACACGTTCATCGGGATCATCGGCGAGTGTCTGAAGGGGGCGCACCAGGCGCACGAGTCTTCCATTCGATCTGCCGGATGATGCCGAGCAAGATCGTCACTTCGCGCGCGTCGAGACCGGCACGGCCCACCATGCTCCGCAGATCGTCATAGATGTGATCGGGATTGTCCTTCCAGAGGAAACCGATCTCGAGCAGTAACTCCTGCGCGTGCCGGTGGAGGCGCTCGATGGCAGCGCCGTCGGGTAGATCGCGCGCGACCGGCGCGGGCGTGATCGCCGAAAGCTCGTAGCAGAAGACGCCCACCGACTGCGCGAGGTTCATCACCGGAGATAGGTCGTTGGTGGGGATGGCCGCTGTGTGCAGGCAGAGCATCAACTCCTCGCGCGTCAGTCCGTGATCCTCACGCCCAAAGACGAGCGCCATGGTCTGATCGTCGCCGAGCGATGCGAAACGCTCCGCGAGCGTGCGCGACGTGAAGGAGACGGGAGTGGTGCGCCCGCGCATCGACGTCGTGGCCACGGTCAGATGCGCATCGGCCACCGCGTCTTGCAGAGTCGGAGCGTAATGAGCGGCGGCCAGCACGTCATCGGCGCCACTCGCCCACCAACCGGAGACCGGCAGTAACTCGGGATGTTCGCCGACGATCCAAAGCTCGTCGAAGCCGAAGTTCTTCATCACGCGCGCTACTGCGCCGACGTTTCCGGCTTCGCGGGGCTCGACCAGGACGATGCGCAGGCGAGGCATGAGGGCGGAGAGTCTTGCACGATTTCCGGTCGCGATGCGGAGCAAAGAGATCGCGAAGATTGGTCAAGCGTAGATTACTGCCACGCGGATTTCACCACGGAGACACAGAGAACACAGAGGAGGACGGAGTAAAGCAAATTGTGAAAAGGCTACGAGCAAGTCCATCGCCTTCCTCTGTGTCCCCTCTGTGATCTCTGTGTCTCCGTGGTGAAGGTGCGCTCGTGCATCGCCGCCCAGGAAGTTCCTTGCGACGTGTGCCGAATTCACGAGAGCCACGCGCGATTCAGCCAAACGCTTCGGCGACCCAGATGTTCTGGTAGTCGACGACCAGACCGCTGGGACGGACCAGCAGTTCCGCGCGGAAGTCCGTCGTGAAACTTTCGTACCGCACTCGATCCTCTGCGATGCGCGTGTAGCGTTGCTCGAGGACTTCGAGCTCGAAGCTCGGGAAACGCAGCCAGGCCGCGCGCACATCGGCGGATTGGCCGATCTGAAGGTTCAGTCTACGGATCGGCAGCAGGTTCGTGGACGGGCTGAAGTTGAGATCGACGTCGAGGCAGCCCGCGACCTGCGGACTCGACTTTCCGTTCATTGACCAGGCACCGTCCGATACCTCGATCGTCACGTCGATCGTACGATCGCCGGCCCAACCTTGAACCCGTGTGCTGCGCGTGTGCCACTCGGCATCGCATGCAATCGTGTAGTCGATACGACAAGGCTCTCCGTCGTGCGCGAACGTGGCCGCGCCGTCGAGCCGCCACGAGCCTTCACTCGCCTGCAGGCGTGCGGTCTCATGACCCGGCCAGGCCAGGCATTTCCAGAGAACTGTCTCGATCGGAGTGGTCATCGACGACTGCCTCACACCGTGCGCAGCGCGTCGAGCATGTCGTCGATGTGCCGCTCGGTGGTGCGAGGGTTCATCATCGTAACCCGCAGGACGCGCTCGCCGCGCAACACCGTCGACGTGATCCAGGCGCGGCCACTGCGGATGAGGCGCTCGCGAAGCTCGGCGGTCTGTTCGTCGTCGAAACCCTTGCGGCGGAAGCAGAGGATGTTGAGGTCGGGCTCGTGGACCGGTTCGAAATCATCCGACGCCACGAGGCGATCGTGAAGGTAACGCGTCAGTGCCGTGACGCGTTCGAGCGCTTCGACGATCGGCGCGGTGCCGCGCGAGCGCAGCAGCAGCCAGAGCTTGATGGCGTCGGCGCGTTTGGAACATTGAATCGTCATCTCGCCGAGGTTGCTGCTACCCCCTGCGGATGGATTGAAGAGATAAGGCGCGTCGGCTTCGAAGGCGCGGCGCAGCCAGATTCCTTCGCGGACGAGAATGGTCCCGAGGGACAGCGGCATCCACATCATCTTGTGCGGATCCCACGAGAACGAATCGGCGCGCTCCAGTCCGCGCACGAGACGCGACAGCGGCTTGCTCAGCAGCACCGACGCGCCATGTGCGGCATCGACGTGAAGCCAGGTGCGGAAACGATCGCGCAGCAGTGCGATCTCATCGAGGCGATCGAATGCGCCGGTGGCGGTGGAGCCGGATGTGGCCACGATGGCCATCACGGCTGCGTCATCGCGCACCTCGACCGCAGCCAGCGTCTCCTCCAGCGCACCGACATCCATGCGATGCGCGTCATCGGCCGGCACCTTCAACACATCGGCGGCCGGAATGCCCATGATCGCGGCGGCACGCGCGATGGAGTAGTGCGCGTCGCGCGAAGCAATGACGATCGGACGCCTGCCGCTCGTCGATGCGCTTGCGTTCCAACGTGCGCGCGCGGCCATGAGTCCGGTCAAGTTTGCGGCGGATCCGCCCGACACTGCCGTCCCCTCGGCAGTCTCCGGATAGCCAGCCAGATTCGCCAGCCAGCGGACCACTTCCTTCTCGATGACCGTGCCGATCGGACTCATCTCCCAAACTGCGGTGGAGTTGTTCGTGAACGAGATGAGCAGATCCGCGATGGCCGCATCGAGCAGAGGCGGACAGACCTGATGACCCATGTACGACGGTTGATGGAGTTGAATGGAGTAACGGGCCACGAGCTGCGCCGCCGCGATCGGCGTCGTGATCTCGCCGTCGATGCGTACCAGCTCGCGCAGTTCGTCCGCGGGAGTCCACTCCACCACGGGGCGTTGCTCGATCTGTTCGACGTGATCGAAGAGCAGGTCGACGAGGTCGTGAGCGAAACGGCGGGAGGCGTCGAATGCGGTCATGGGAGGGCGGATTCTAAATGTTTTCGCGAGAGCCGCCCCTCACCCTAGCCCCAACGGTCTTAAGTTAAGGCGGCTGATCGTTGCTGGACAAAAGAGTTGCGATGGCGTTTGGAGCGGGTAGTGGCGCGATAGCTGCTCATCTTGCGTTTCA
>JALYJW010000167.1 GCA_030775085.1 Acidobacteriota bacterium
TTTCTACTGCCAACCGCCGACTGCCGACCGCCGACTGGAGTCTGATAGCATCCGCCGCCACGGCGCACGATGTGCATTTCGGCCGTACGAAACAATGGCTAAAGCAAAGAAAGAAAGCAGTTCCGCCCTCGCTACGGCGAGCCAATCCGATCCGGTCTGCGCGCCCCAGTGGACCGAGCTTCTGGAACAGATGCTTCTGATCCGCCGCTTCGAAGAGGCGACGGAGCGCGAGTTCCGCAAGGGCAAGATCGGCGGATACCTGCACGTCTACATCGGGCAGGAGGCCATCGCCTCCGGAATCGTGAGCGCGTTGAACGATGGCGATGCCGTGTTCTGCGGCTATCGCGATCACGCGCAGGCGCTTTCCCTCGGCTCGGATCCGAATGCGGTCATGGCCGAGCTCTTCGGCAAAGGCACCGGCATCTCGAAGGGCAAGGGCGGCTCGATGCATCTTTTCGACGTCCAGCACGGCCTCTACGGCGGCTACGGAATCGTCGGCGGTCATCTGCCGCTGGCGGTCGGCTCCGCGTACGCGCAGCGCTATCAGGGCACCGACGCCATCACGGTCTGCTACTTCGGCGATGGCGCGATGAACATCGGCTCGTTCCACGAGGCGATGAACATGGCCGGGCTGTGGGGTCATCAGGGGATGTGCCCGATCATTTTCGTGATCGAGAACAACGGCTATGCGATGGGCACGAAGCTCGAGCGCCACTCCGCGCTCACCGATCTCTCGGCGCGCGTCCATGCCTACGACATCCCGACGGAAAAAGTCGACGGACAGGACCTCTTCGCGGTGCGCGGCGTTGCGGATCGCGTCGTCGCTCACGTGCGCGAGACCGGCAAGCCGTACTGCATCGAGGCCGTGACGTATCGCTTCAGCGGTCACGGCGCGGCGGATGTGCTGCAGCCGTATCGTCCGAAGGATGAAGTGGAAGCGCATCGCCAGCGCGATCCGATCACCATCCTCCGCAATCGCCTCGGCGAGATCTGCGGTTTGACGGACGACGACGTGAAGGAGATGGACGAGCGCGCGACGGCGATCGCGGCGAACGCGGTGAAGTTTGCCGAAGAGAGCCCGCAGCCCGATCCCGCAGAGCTGTTCACTGACGTCGTGGCCGAGCACGGCCCGCGTCCGGTGCGTGAGAGTGAAACCGAATGACTGAGAAGAGCTACCGCGACGCCATCCGCGACGCGATGATGGAAGAGATGGACCGCGATCCGAACGTCCTCATCATGGGCGAGGACATCGGGGTCTACGAAGGAACGTTCCGCATCACGGCCGGCATGCTGAAGAAGTACGGCCCGAAGCGGATCATCGACACGCCCATCGCCGAGGCGGGGATGGTCGGGACCGCGGTCGGCATGGCCATGCTGGGACTGCGGCCCATCGTCGAGATGATGACCATCAACTTCTCGATCGTGGCCGCCGACCAGATCGTCAACCACGCCGCGAAAGTGCGCTACTTCTCCGGCGGTCAGGTCGACGTGCCGGTGATCGTGCGCGGCCCGCAGGGCGCGGGCGTGCAGCTTTCCGCGCAGCACTCGCAGTCGCTGGAATCGTTCTACGGACACTTTCCCGGCATGCACGTCGTCGCTCCGGCCACGCCGGCCGATGCGAAAGGTCTGCTGAAGACCGCCATCCGCGGCAAGGACCCTGTGCTGTTCCTCGAAAGCGCGGCGCTGTACGGAATGAAAGGCGAAGTGCCGGACGATCCCGATTTCACTGTACCGTTCGGCAAATCGCGTGTGGCGCGCGAGGGGAAGGACGTCACCGTCGTTTCCTACAGCCGCATGTTGCAGCTCTCGCTCGCGGTGGCGGACAAGCTTTCGAAAGAAGAAGGCATCGAGTGCGAGGTCATCGACCTGCGCTCGCTCCGGCCTCTGGACATGGATCCGGTGTACGCGTCGGTGTCGAAAACGCATCGCGCAGTGGTCGTGCAGGAGCAGTGGAAACCGTACGGCGCCGCCGCCGAGATCTCGGCCAGCATCATGGAAGCGATGTTCGACGAGCTCGACGCACCGGTGGCACGTGTGACGGGCGAAGACGTACCGATGCCGTACGCGCGCAATCTGGAATTGCTGGCCACTCCGCACGAGCCCGAGATCATTCACGCCGTGAAGAAAGTGATGTACGCCAATGGCTGAGCTGATCATGCCCAAAGCGGGCGATGCGATGACCGAAGGAAAGGTCGTCAAGTGGTACAAACAGCCGGGCGACGCCGTGAAAAAAGGCGAGCCGGTCGCCGAGATCGAGACCGACAAGGTCAACCTCGATCTCGAAGCCGAGTCCGACGGCACGCTCGGTGCGCACGCCGCGAAAGAAGGGGACATGGTCCCGGTCGGCGGTGTGCTGGTGCGGATTCTTGCTGAAGGCGAGAAGGACGAAGCGCCTGCAGCCGCGAAAGCGGAGCCCGCAGCAGAAAAGAAATCTGAAAGCGCGGACGCAGAGCCGCAGCGCCGCGCCACCGACAAGAAAGAAAGCGTCAAGCACACGACCGGCGAATATCACGAAGCCATCGAGCAACGCGGACCGCGCCGCGACCGCAGCGCACCCGAGGCGGATGAATCTGCGGCAAGCGCGGAGACCACCGATCGCCTGCGCTCCTCGCCGCTGGCTCGCCGCATGGCGCGCGATCTCGGCGTGAGCCTGGAGAGCGTGCAGGGGAGCGGCCCGCGCGGACGGATCATCGCCGCGGATGTGAAGAATGCGAAGCCTACTCCTGCGCGTGCGGAATCCGCCGCGCCTGCGAAAGAAACCGCGAAGCCAGCGCCGCTCGCGCCTGCGCCTTCGCTCGAAACGAAAATCATCCCGCTCACGGCAATGCGCCGCACCATCGCCAAGCGCCTCGGCGAATCGACGGGACCGATCCCGCATTTCTATCTGACCGTCGACTACGACGTCACGAACCTCATGTCGGTGCGCCAGCAACTGATCGACATCACCGGCGTGAAGGTGAGCCTGAACGACTTCATCATCCGTGCGATCGCGCTGGCGTTGCGGCACCACCCGGCCGTGAACGCGAGCTGGGGCGAGGACGCCATCACGCAGCACGGCGAGGTTCACGTCGGTGTTGCCGTGGCCACGGCGGACGGACTCATCACGCCCGTCATTCGCAATGCCGATCAGAAATCGGTGGCAGACATCGCCACCGAAGTGCGAGCGCTCGCGGACAAAGCGAAGAACCGCCGCCTCAAGCCCGATGAATACCAGGGCAGCACCTTCACGATCTCCAACCTCGGCGCCTGGGGCATCGAAGACTTCACCGCCATCATCAACCCGCCGAACGCCGCCATCCTGGCCATCGGCGCCGCGGAACCGAGACCTGTCGTCGATGCCAATCGTCAGATCATCGTGCGCGACCGGATGAAAGTGACTCTCTCCTGCGATCACCGCATCATCGACGGCGCCCTCGGCGCAGAATTTCTGAAGACGCTGCGGCAATACGTGGAACAGCCGCTGCGGTTGGTGGTGTGACGTGTATGAGTCGGCCGTCGGCAGTCGGCGGTCGGCAGTAGCTGAGTCAACATCGTAAGCAGTGTTTTTCTACGGCCGACGGCCGACTGCCCACTGCCGACTGTCTTTTTTGCCGTCCCGCGGATGAAAACAGCACAATCGTTGTTACACTACCCGCAATCCCCGAATGCCGAGCACTGAAGAGCTCATCGTTCTCATCGTCGCCATCTTCGTACTCTGGTTCTTGTTGAAGCTGGCGAAGCTCGCGATCCGCGTGATTCTCTTTCTCGTCACGTTAGCGATCGTTCTCGGTGTGTTCTGGCATTTCTTCTCGAGGTGAACGTTGAGTGAAGACCGGAAGTACAAGCATCGTGGATATCAGGACGGCGGAGGCTATGGCTCCGGCGGCGGTTCCACGCAACGTCCGAAAGGACCGCGACCGAGTTTCGAGCCGCAGCGCCAGCGTCTGGAAGACGCTCCGCGCGGACGCACCGCCGGCGGTTTCGGCCCGGACGCGTTCAAGTGCAACAAGTGCAGCCAGATCCGCCACAGCCTCGGCGAGCTGACCACCGAAGACACCTGCATGGCGTGCGGCGCCGATCTGCACACCTGCGGCAACTGCCGCTCCTTCGACGCCACCACCCTATGGGAGTGCCGCGAGAACATCCCGGCCCGTGTGGTCGGCAAGCAGGTCAGGAATCAATGCACGTTCTTCCAGCCGAAGATCGTCAAGGACCTGGCCGCCGACAAAGGCAAGCAGCCGATCACCGAGAACGACGCGCGCAAAGCCTTCGATGCGCTGTTCAAGAAGTGACGGCGCCAGCATTCGCGAGAGCCGCCCCTCACCCTATCCCTCTCCCCGCCGTTGCGGGGAGAGGGGACTGGTTTACGCAAATACGGACATTACCCGCCAAAGGCGCGCGCAGCTCAGTCCCCTCTCCCCTCCGGGGAGAGGGCTAGGGTGAGGGGCGGCTCTCGCGATGCATTTCGTAAAAACATGATCCTCCCACTCATCCTGGCCGTTCTCTCCGGTCTCCTCTTCGCCTGGTCCTTCCCGAGCGTGGCGCAGGGATGGCTGGCGTTCATCGCGTTTGCGCCCCTGCTCGTGGTCGTCGTGCGCGCGAAGAACGCACGCCACGCGTTCCTCCTCGGGTGGCTCGCGCATACGACGTCGTGGCTGGTGATGGTGCCGTGGGTGGTGCGTGTGATGTCGCATTACGGCGGGTTGCCGTACGCGGCCGGCGTGGCACTTTTTGTGGCCATGGCGTTGTATCTCGGACTATACGGTGGGGTCTTCGCCGCGATCGTGCAGCGCTTGAATCTCGGGATGCGATTTCTTCCGTGGCTGCTCGTGCCGCTGACATGGGCTGCCATCGAGTACGCGCGCACGTATCTCTTCTCCGGATTTCCGTGGAACCTCATCGCCACGGCGCTGATCGATTACACGAGCTTCATTCAGATCGATCGCTTCGCCGGTCCCTATCTCGTCGGCGCGCTGGTCGTGTTTCCGGCGACTGTCGCAGCGTGGTGGATCACGCAGCGCCCGCCCGGAATCGCGCGCGTGTTCGTGGTTGGCGCGACGGGCATTCTCATTCTCGTCTGGTGGGGAACGGGGCTCGTGGCCTCGAAGCTCAATCCGCGTCCGAATGCCTCCGAGGCGGTCACTGCCGCGCTGCTGCAACCGAACATCACCCAACAGATGCGCTGGGACGAAGCCAACGTCATCGCCATCTATCAACAGATGATGGCCATGACCGGCGAGGCGGCGCAGAAAGGCGCGAAGATCGTCATCTGGCCGGAATCGACGGTTCCGCTTTCTTACACGGAGACCGATTTCTTCCGCCAGTCGATCGAGGATCTCTCGCGCCATCACAACATCGACATCATCCTCGGGTCGGTGGCCACTGATCCGAAGCGGCCCGATCGCATCTGGAACTCGGCGTTTCTCGTCAGCAACGGAACCACCATCGGTCACTACGACAAGATCCGCCTCGTGCCGTTCGGCGAGTACGTGCCGCTGCGGCGCGTCCTCTTCTTCGCCGAAAAGCTGGTGCGGGCAGTAGGGGAGTTCGAGTTCGGCACGAATGACAAACCCCTTGCCGGAAAGCTCGCGTACGGTCCGGCCATCTGTTACGAGATTGTCTATCCCCAAATCACGCGCACGCAGATCCGCAACGGGGCGGGCGTGATCGTCACGATCACCAACGACGCCTGGTACGACGGTACGTCCGCGCCCGCGCAACACCTCTGGCAGGCGCGCCTCCGCGCCATCGAAGGCGACCGCTTCGTCCTGCGCGCCGCCACGACCGGCATCTCCGCCTTCATCGATCCGGCCGGACGCATCGTCGAATCGATTCCCATGGGCCGCAAAGGCATCATCTACGCGAAGTTCCAGGCCCGCAAAGGCATGACGCCCTACATCCGTTTCGGCGATTGGTTTGCGTGGACGGCGTGCGGCGTGGTACTGATCGCGCTGGGGAGAAAACTGGTCGGCAGTCGGCAGTCGGCGGTCGGCAGTAGATGAAGCACGAGGGCCACCGCTCGTTTCCTTCGGCTTTTTCCACTGCCGACCGCCGACTGCCGACCGCCGACTCTGACCACTATGAATGACGACACCCTCGAAAAAATCGACGAGCTCCGGGATCGCCTGACCCTCGTCCGGAGCTATCTTTGACCTCGCTTCCGCACGAAGGGCGCTCGATGAGATCGAGCGCGAGATGTCCGTCCCGGGATTCTGGGACCGTCAGGAACAAGCGCAGGAAGTAGGCCGCAAGCGCGCCCGCGTCGAGAAGCGCATCGCTTCCGGCGAATCGATCGAGTCGAAAGCGGAAGAGCTGGATGTACTGCTCGAGCTCCGTCGCGAAGGCGAGAGCGTCGACGCCGAGATCGAGACGCTCCTCACGCAGCTCGAAGCCGACATCAACGGCATCGAGCTGACAATGAAGCTCTCCGGCGAGCACGATCTCCGCGACTGCATCATGAACATTCACGCAGGCGCCGGCGGCACCGAGTCGCAGGACTGGGCGGAGATGCTCTTGCGCATGTATCTGCGCTACTCCGAGAAGAAGGGCTGGTCGACCGATCTCCTGGAAGTCTCGGCGGGCGAAGAGGCGGGGATCAAGAGCGCCACGATCATGATCCGCGGCGAGTATGCGTACGGCTATCTCAAGGCCGAGAACGGTGTACACCGATTGGTGCGCATCTCGCCGTTCGATGCCGCCAAGCGCCGCCACACGTCGTTCGCATCGGTCTTCGTAATTCCCGACATCGACGACACGATCCACATCGAGATCAACGACAAAGACCTGCGCGTCGACACGTATCGCTCCTCCGGCGCCGGCGGACAGCACGTCAACGTCACCGACTCCGCCATCCGCATCACGCACATCCCGACCAACACCGTCGTCACGTGCCAGAACGAGCGCAGCCAGCACAAGAACCGCGACACCGCCATGAAGCTCCTGCGCGCGCGGCTCTACAACCTCGAGTTGGAAAAACGGAAGGAAGAACAGGCCAAGGTCGAAGGTGAGAAGAAAGAGATCGGCTTCGGCAGCCAGATCCGGTCTTACGTTTTGCAACCGTATCAGCTCGTGAAGGACCTGCGCACGGGTCATGAAACCGGCGATCCGTCGCGCGTGCTCGACGGCGATCTGGACGGATTCATCGAGGCGTATCTGTCGGCGCAGGCGCGGACGTCGGCGGATTAGATGGATCAGTCGGCGGTCGGCAGTCGGCAGTCGGCAGTAGAAACGGCCCCGGGTGGCGGCCTACTGCCGACCGCCTACCGCCGACCGCCGACTCGTATCGCGCTCCTCACTCCGCTCCCTCCCACGCGTAGCGGCGTCGCGCATTACTCGTCGCTCCTGCTGCCGGCGCTGGCGACGCGTGCCGAGGTGCGGGCGTTTGATTCACTCGCCGGCTATCGCCGATCGGAGTTCGACGCGGTGTTTTATCAGCTTGGGAACAATCCGCATCACGAGCCGATGTATGCAGAGGCCATGCGCGAGCCGGGTGTGATCGTGCTGCA
>JALYJW010000168.1 GCA_030775085.1 Acidobacteriota bacterium
CTTCTACTGCCGACTGCCGACCGCCGACTGCCGACTCGTCAAAAATGAGAATACTCCACCTGGCGGCTGGTAATCGTTGGACAGGCGCGGCCGCACCGGCATTCGCGGAGGTGGAGGCTCTGCGCGCGGCCGGCGTCGACGCGCACTACGCGTACGTGGGAGGCTACAAGCTGCAGGCGAAGCTGGCCCATCACGACTTCGCGCATCCGATCATCGAGAAGGCGCAGAATCCGTTGTCGTTCGGCCGCACGCTGGAAACGCTGGAACGGATGATCGAGCACCACGGCTTCGACATCATCCACGCCCATCTCACCTACGACCACTGGCTGGCGCGGTTTGCTTCGCGGGGCCGCGACATCCGCATCGCACGCACGTTTCACGCGCGGCGCGTGCTGCGCACCGATCCGTTCTCCCGTTCGCTGCTGCGCCGCACCGATCTCACGTTCGTGGTGAATGAAGCGTTCGCCGATGCACCGGCACTGCAAGGCCGATCTGTCGTCTTCACACCGCCGCCCATCGATCTCGTGCAGTTCTCACCCGACGGCGGTGACGCCCGCGCGCTGCAAGGAATCGATGCGCAGACGAAGCTGGTCACAGTGATCGGCAAGCTTTCCGCAGGACGAGGCTTCGAGGAAGCACTGCAGACGTTCGCCGTCCTGCGACGTTCGCTGCACACGGCGCGGATGATGATCATCGGCCACGGCGAGCATCGTCCCGCGCTCGAGTTACTCGCGAAGTCCCTCGCCATCGAGGACGACGTAATCTGGGCCGGCTATCACGAAGACGATCTGGCCGATCACTACCGCGCCTCCGACCTTCTCCTCTTCACCGCCCGCGGATCGGACGAAGGCCACCGCGCCGTGCTCGAAGCCATGGCCTGCGGCGTACCCGTGGCCACCTACCCCATCGAAGGCATCGGTGCGCTGGTCGCGCCCGAATGGATCGCACAAGCCGCCGATCCCGAAGCGTTGGCCGCTCTCGCTGCAAACCTGCTCGCACGCGACCCCGCCGCGTTGCGCAGCGAATCCGCGGAACGCTCGCAGGAATTCGGCTACAACCGCGCCGCGGAAAGACTCATTCGCGCCTACGGCGAATAGTTTTGGAGTGCGGTGGCCGCAGCCGCCGCTTTTGTATGTTCAAGCGCGCGGCGCGGAATTGGCTACGACGACGCGATCACTTTCATCTCCACGGAAATCGGTGTCGGCAGCGAATCGACGCCCACCGTCGTGCGCGTCGGTTGAATCGTGCCGAAGTACTCCGCGTAGACGGCGTTGAAACGAGCGAAGTCGCCCTTCATGTCGGTGAGGTAGACCGAGACATCGAGCACTTTCTCGAGCGAGCTGCCGGCTTCTTCGAGGATCACCTTCACGTTCTCGATGCACGCGCGCGTCTGCACTTCGATGTCATGTCCACCGCCGGGCAGCAACCCCGGGATCTCGCCCGTGCCAGGCTTGCGCGGTCCGATGCCGGAGAGAAACAAGAAGTCGCCCACACGCCGCGCGTGCGGATACGGCCCGACCGGTTTCGGCGCGCGCTCAGTTCGAATGACGTTCTCGTCCTGCGAGCTCATCTCGCCCGCCGCGTGGACGTTCGGTCCGATCCCGTCCGAAGTGTGTACGAGCACATTGTGTGTCTCCAGTCCCGTCCCCGCTGCGCCGACGTCCGGCACCGGTCCTTCGTCGAACTCCTTCTCCCAATCCATCTGCTTCCGCTCGTTCGGCGTCAGCTCGACGATGGCATTGCCCGTGCCCCACACCGGCTGGTAATCCCACACCTTGCCGTCGTATTTGTTGTGCTCGCCCATCACCGCGCCGAGCCACCAGATGGCCTTGAATCCCATGTCGGCGTTTGCCTCGCGCGCGAAGTCACGCGCCACCTGCGCCACATCCTCGAGCCGCCCCTCGCCGAGCATCTCCAACAGCTTGCGATTCCACTCGTCGTCTTTCTGCGACGAGATGCGGTCGTGCGCGGGATCGATCTCCGCGACCTCGTAGCGGTTGGAGAAGTTCGTCACGCAGACGACGATGGTCTTCTTCCCGTACGCCTCGATGGCCGCGCGGCCCGCGATGCCGAGGGCACGCGTCTCCTCACGCTCCGCGTAGATATTGCACGAGACGACGGATGCAGGAATGGCGTTGTTCGGATTGAGCAACTTCAGCGCAACCACCGTCCCCGTATCGATCGGAAACCCGTGATACGCCACCGTCGCCGCCTGCATCCCCTGCTTCTTCACGATCCCGCAGTAAAGCTTTCCAAACTCCGGATCGATCCGAAACTCATACGGGATCTCACCCAGCTCGTACCAGTTCTGATCGACCAGCGTCCACTTCGGCTTCGGATCGATCTGAAAAAGATGCCCGATGACGGAAAACCACTGCGTCGAATAGACGAGCAACAACTCCGCGCCGGAGTTTTCGATCTCGCGACCGATTGCCTCGTAGCTGCGGCGCAGGGAAGCCCAACCTGGGCTCTTCTCCGGTGCGAGGAAAGGATGCGGTTGTCCAGGGACGATGTAGGCGCGGAGGATCACTGGTGAGCCTCGGGAACCGGAGACCGGAATTGAGAATTGAGAATTGAGAATTGAGAATTGCTCACGTTGAAGCCTTTCTGACGATGGTGGTGAGGATGGCGATCAATTCGTTTGCTTCGCCGAGGAGGCTGTCGACTTCGGCTTTGCCGGTCGCCTTGAGAATTCGTAGCCAATAGTGGGACTCGCGCGCTTCCTTGAGTGAGATCGTGCATTTCGAAACGAAATCAGGCTTACTCTGCGCGGCGTCAGCTTCTTCGAGATTTGCTCCGATCGACGTGCCGGCCCGAACGAGCTGCCTCATGAGATCACGTGCTCCATTCCTGTCGCGCACGTTTGCGTCGCTGAGCGCAACGACATCGCACGCAAACCGAAACGCCCTCTCGCGCAGATCGTCGCCCTTACGCAATTCTCAATTCCCAATTCTCAATTCTCAATTCCGTTCCCCTGCGCGCACATGCGAAACGGCTCCCTCTCGAAGCAGAGGGTCCCAACCGACAACAGCGTTCCCCGTACCGATCACGGTCCAATATCCAAAAACCTCGGCCGCGTAGTCCGGCATATCGAGCGCAGACAGCATCCACGCAAGCGAGCCTGCTTTGACTTCCGAGACGGCGTGATCCATGAACTCAGGCAGCACCGCGAGCAGCTCTTTCGTTCTCCCCTTGCGCATGAGGTCGATGACCTGCATGTCCCAGAGGTAGCCCGAGTGTTCGTAGACGTGCTCGCGGGACATGTCCTCGGGGATTTCCGGTTCGGTGGTGAAGTGGCGGTGGGAGAGGGTGTTGGAGGCGAGGAGGATGGCGCGTTTGCCGCTCTTTTCGATGGCGCGTTTCGTGGCCTGGCCGAGCTGGAGCATCTGCTGCTGGCCCATCTCGTTCGAGAAGTAGTAAGGCGAGTTGTTCGAGGAGATGCCGACGATGGGGATGTCCCACTCCGGATTCATCATGTGGCAGGAGACGATGGTCCCGTAGTCGACGCGGAAGTTTGGGTTGCGCATCATCTTCGTGATCAGGCCGGCCTGTTTTCCTTCTTCGGCGATCATCTCCGCAAGCTCGACGTCCACTTTGACGTCGTACTGGAATCGGAAGAGGTTCGGGAAAATCGGATCGACCGAGAGGCCGTGAAACTCCGGGAGCCCGAGGAAGTGATGCCCGATCACGGTCTGCCAGTGCGGCGAGTGGACGAGGATCACGTCCGGCTTCTTCTCCAGGAAATGCTTGCGCGCGCGCTCGTACGCCCAACGCAGCACCTCCCATCCGCACTCGGACTTCGGCTCGTTCCGCCAATGGTTATCGCCGTAGACGATGTGAGGAGGGTGCGGGGCGAGGATGCCGCCGACGATCTGGCCGTTGCTCATGAGGGAAGTGTATTCGAAGGAAATCGACGGATGTAGCCGCGTAGAATGAAGCGGAGCTTCTCATGAGACTGACGTACATTTACCTGCAGAATTGGAAGAACTTCTCGCGTATCGCAGTCGAGCTCGAAGAGCGAGCATTCGTCGTAGGTCCGAATGCGTCGGGAAAATCAAATCTGCTCGACGCCTTCCGGTTCATCCGGGATGTTGCGGTTCCTGAGGGTGGACTACAGCGAGCTGTGACAGATCGTGGAGGCGTCGAAGTCGTGCGCTTTCTCGGTGCTGCGGCTGACGCCGAGGTAGTCGTCCACGTGGCGATGGAGGAAGAGGACAGCACGACGTGGATGTACCAACTCGCGTTCAAGAGTGTCCAGGACGGAACCGCAGTTCTGACTAGGGAATGCGTCAGCAAGAACGGCGCAGCCTTGGTCAATCGGCCTGATGAGGACGATGAGAATGACCCGCGGAGATTGCGCCAAACATCACTCGAGCAGGTGGCCGCCAACAAATCCTTCCGAACGGTCGCAGATTTCCTCGCACAGATTTCCTATCTTCACCTCACACCTGCTTTCGTGCGAGATCGCGAACGCATTCGGCCGCGAGCTGCTGATCCATTGGGCAGCGATCTGCTCGATCGCGTAGTCCGAACGCCAAAGGGCGCGTTGGAGAAGAGGATGCAACGCATCAACACCATCCTTCGGGCCGCTTTGCCGGAACTGGATCGGATCGTTGTTGAGGGCGGTGAGGGCGCGACGCCACACCTCTGGATTCGATTCAAGGATTGGCGACCCACAGCAGGTGCTCAGAACGAGCGACAGCTTTCGGACGGTACGCTGCGCCTCTTTGGATTTTTGTGGGCAGTACTTGATGGCGACGGCCCGCTCCTTCTCGAGGAGCCGGAGTTGTCTCTGCATCCAGGAGTCGTCCGTCATCTCGCCAGTTTGATCTGCGCAAAATCATCCAGGCAAACGATCATCAGCACTCACTCGGTCGACTTTCTTTCCGATGAAGGGATCGCGCCGGAGGAAGTCTTGCTTCTTACACCGACGCCTGAGGGTACCGACGTTAGCCCGGCATCCGATGATGCGCAGATACGAGCGCTGCTCGAAGGCGGGCTCTCGATCGGCGACGCCGTGCTGCCGAGCACCGCTCCCCCTCGCTCCATCGACATGCTGCGAGCCGGCCCCGAGTCGTGATCTTCACATTAGCTGCTGAAGGAGTCGTCGATATCGAAGCCGCAGCACGGCTATGCGAGTATGCCGGCCACTCGATTCACAAGAAGTTCCCGCATCGTGGGAAGCACGCTCTGAACTCGAGACTTCACGGCTACAACCTCGCCGCGCTTCAGAGCCCTTGGTTGATCGTGCGCGATCTTGACCACGACGCAGACTGCGCTCCTACTTTAGTGAAGAAGTTGCTTCCGGCTCGCTCCAACCAGATGCTTTTGCGAGTGGCGGTGCGAGCGCTCGAGGCCTGGCTTCTCGCAGACACTGCATCGTTCGCGAAGTACTTCCACGTTCGCGAAAACGCGATCCCCACGGAACCTGACGCGCTTCCCAACCCCAAGCGAGCCGTCCTGGATCTCATCCGTCGATCAGCCGCGAAGTCGGTTCGCGATTCAATGCTGCCACGCGAGAAAACGACTGGGACCGTTGGTGTCGGCTACTCCGCCCAGCTCATCGAGTTCATCCATGAACATTGGCGGATCGAGTCCGCGGTCGAGAACTCACCCAGTCTCAGGAAGTGCGTTGAGGCGCTCTTGGCGCTCGATAACCGCTAAAGCTTCACACACACGTTCTTTTGTTCGGTGAAAAACTCCAGCGAATCGAATCCGCCTTCGCGTCCGACGCCGCTTTCTTTTGCGCCGCCGAAGGGGACGCGGAGGTCGCGCAGGAGCCAGCAGTTGATCCAGACGGTGCCGGCGTGGAGCGCGGCGGCGACGCGGTGGGCGCGTTTCAGGTCGCGTGTCCAGACGGTGGCCGAGAGGCCGTACTTTGTGGAGTTGGCGGAGCGGATGGCGTCGGCGTCGTCCTCGAATGGGGTGATGGTGACGACGGGGCCGAAGATCTCTTCCTGCAGCACACGGCAGTCGGTGCCGAGGCCGGTGATGACGGCGGGTTCGAGGAAGTAGCCGGGACGGGTGCTGTCTACGAATAGACGATTGCCGCCGGTGAGGATGGTGCCGCCTTCTTCTTTCGCGAGCGCGAGATAGCCGATTACTTTCTGCAAATGCGCTTCGCTGATGAGCGCACCGACGTCGGTCGACGCATCCGTCGGATCGCCGACGCGCAGTTTTTTCGTGGCTACGACGAAGCGATCGACGAACTCGGCGTAGATGGAGCGCTCGACGAAGATGCGCGAGCCGCAGAGGCAGATCTCGCCCTGATTGGCGAAGCTCGACTGGATCGAGGTGGCGATCGCATCATCGAGATCGGCGTCGGCGAAGATGACGTTCGGATTCTTGCCGCCGAGCTCCAGCGAGAGTTTCTTGAACATCGGCGCCGCGGCGGCGGCTACTTTCGCGCCGGTTACGGTGCCACCGGTGAAGGAGATCAGCGGCACGTCGGGATGCTCGCAGATTGCCGCGCCGGCTTTCGCGCCGTAGCCATGCACGATGTTCAGGACTCCCGGCGGCAACCCGGCCTCGAGGGAAAGCTCGGCCAGACGATTCGCGGTCAGCGGCGTGAGCTCGGATGGTTTTGCGACGCACGTGTTGCCCGATGCAATGGCCGGCGCGATCTTCCATGAGAGCAGATACAGCGGCAGATTCCACGGCGAGATCAATCCCGCTACGCCCACCGGCTGGCGCAACGTGTAGTTGAGCGCGATCTGGTCGGTGACGTGCGCTTCGCTGGCGTGATGCAGGATGGCCGTGGCGAAGAATCGAAAGTTGGCCACGGCACGCGGGATGTCCATTCTCTTCGCAAGCGACACCGGCTTGCCGTTGTCGTCGCTTTCCAGTCGCGCCAGCTCGTCGAGATTCCGTTCAATGAGGTCCGCGAGTTTCAACAGGATGCGCGATCGCTCCTCGGCACGCGTCACCGACCACGAAGGAAACGCGCGCTTCGCGGCCTCGACGGCCAACGCGACATCGCGCGCATCGCTGTCCGGGATCTGCGCGAGGACGTTGCCGCTGGCGGGATGGATGTCGTCGAAGTACTGACCTGATTCAGGAGTGACGAACGCGCCGTTTATGAAGTTGTGGATCGTGCGAGTCATGAGTGGGCTCTCGCCTGGGCCGGAGATGGCGTTTTGGAGTGCGGTGGCCGCAGCCGCCGCTTTGGGAGGGTGGCGGCC
>JALYJW010000169.1 GCA_030775085.1 Acidobacteriota bacterium
AGCCGGCGAGACGCCGGCGTTCCGCTGCGCCGCCCGCGGCAACCCTCGCGATGCACATGGAACGCCGGCGTCCCGCCGGCTGGCCCGGTGGCGTCTCGCCGCCGCGCAGGAACGCAAAACGCCCAAGCTCGTACACGCGTGCCGGCGCCCCGCTGCAAGATCGCACGCGCAATAGGGTCAGCTCTTCGGAATATCGCGAAACCCTTCACGACAAGTCGTGAATCCCGCCCGCCCCACCGCGCTGCAAATCTTCATATCGCGATTGAAATCAACGACTTGACTCCATGCCGCTCCATGGCAGCCGCCTTGTTCTAAGGCTCTGCCGAAGGAGAAGACATGAGTCGAAAGAAAATCCTGCTGGTCGACGATTCGGCGACGACGCTGATGATGGAGCAGATGGTGCTCCGTGGTCAGGCGTACCAGATCGTGACCGCAAAAAATGGTCGTGAGGCGGTGGCCACTGCCGCAATCGAAAAGCCCGATCTGATCCTGCTCGATGTGGTCATGCCTGAGATGAACGGGTTCGAGGCCTGCCGCCGGATCCGGCAGCAGGAATCCACGAAGCACGTGCCGATCATCATGGTCACGACGAAGGGCGAAGAGCAGAACGTCGAGACCGGATTCGAGAGCGGTTGCAGCGACTACATCACCAAGCCGATCAACGGCGCCGAGCTGCTGACCAAAGTGCGCAGCTATCTCGATGCGGCTCAGTTCGAAGAAGGACGTGCAGAATGACCGCGCGCAACGAGAATCCAGGCGGAAATCCCGGCGGCAACTACGTCCAGAAGATCCGCGAGGACACCAACCGCGCCATGTCCGAGGTCAAGGGCCAGAACGAGCGGTTGCGCGTGATGGTTGCGGCGCTCGAATCCGATCGCTCGCGTCTGCAGATCGAGAAGATTCGTTTGCAGGAGCAGCTCATGAACGTGCGCGAGGATCTGGCGCAGCGCATTGATGAGCACAACACCCTCGTGCGCCGCCTCTCCGAAGTGCAGCGCGAGAATGAATCCGTCGCGGGCCGCTTCGTCGAGATCGAAACGCAGAACACCAATCTCGCCAATCTCTACGTGGCCGGATATCAACTGCACGGCAGTCTCGATCGGCCGCAGGTGCTGGCGGCCATCAAAGAGATCGTGATCAACCTGATCGGCTCCGAAGACTTCGCCATCTTCGAGCGCGAAGGCGAGGATCGCCTGCGGATGATCGACTGGTTCGATGAACCGCCATCGGCCTTCCAGGAAGTCTCGTTCGGTGACGGAATCATCGGACAGGTCGCGGCGACGGGAGAACCGTTCGTTGCGAACGGTGAAAACGGCCGCAGCGTCGGAATGGCCGCCTGCGTTCCGCTGCAAGTCGACGGTCGTGTGACCGGCGCCATCGCCATCTTCCGTCTCCTCCCGCAGAAGAGCGAGGGACTGGAAGCGCTCGATGAGGAGCTCCTCGGCCTTTTGGCCAGTCAGGCCGGCATCGCTCTCTATTGCACGACTCTGCACGCGGTCATGACGAAGCAAGAGCTTCAGGAGTCATTCCGATGAACATGTGCGTCGTTCCCGCGGTGGCGCCGATGAAGCGTGACGAACGCGACCCGCTCGAGCGCCGGATCTATCTCCATCCGGGCGGGCTCTGGGCGGAGCCGTTGGCCGCCTCCATCACGACCGTTCTCGGTTCGTGTGTGTCCGTCTGCTTGTGGGATCCGCAGACGGCGCTCGGCGGAATCAATCACTTCATCCTGCCGAAAGGCGGAGCCGTCCCGTCGGCAAGGTACGGCAATCACGCGCTGACGATGCTGCTCGATCGCGTGCTGGAGATCGGCGCGCATCGGGAGACGCTGCTGGCCTGCGTCTTCGGCGGCGCGTCGGTGATTCCGGGCGACGGCGACGGTCCGCGCCTGGGCAGCCGCAACGTGGCCGAGGCATTTGAATTCCTCGAGCGCAACGACATTGCCGTCCTTCGTCACGACGTCGAAGGGCGGCAGGGTCGCAAGCTCACGTTCCGCACGCCGGACGGTTCCACGCTCATTCGAAAGCTGTAGGAAAAACGATCGTGCTCGACAACCATTCGATGGCCGCGCTTCTCGAAGCATTCATCGCCGAGTCCGACGAAGGACTGACGGCGGCGGAAGAGGCGTTGCTCGTTCTCGAGCGCACGCCCGAGGATGCCGAGTCGCTGGCGCTGGTATTCCGCGCGGTCCACACGATCAAAGGCAACTCCGGCATCTTCGACTTCGATGCCATGACGCGCATCGCGCATGCGATGGAGGATCTGCTCGACCGCTTGCGCGCCGGGCAGACCGTCGTCTCGAACGGCATCATCACACTGCTCCTCGAATCGGTGGACGTGCTGCGCGGTCTGCTGTTCGAGTCCGATCGCACGCGCGAGCTCTCCGCGTCCGAGCTGCAGCTCATCGAGCACCTGCGCGGCGCCGATCCGCTGCATGTTCCCGCGCTCAACACCGACGCGCAGGCAACGCAGGCCATGACGCGCGTATCGCGCACGCTGCGCATCGATCTGGCCAGGCTCGACCGATTGCTGGACCTCAGCGGCGAGATCGGCATCGCGCGTGGGCGTCTCAGCGAAATGCTCGGCGATCCCACCGTCACCAGTCGTGTCGCGCTCGAAGCGCAACGCGATGCCGATCATCTCCATCTCGAGATGCAGGAGCTGGTGATGAAGCTGCGCATGGTGCCGGTGGGGCCGACGTTCCGGCAGTTCCAGCGCATCGTGCGCGACACGGCGCGCGCCCTCGGCAAGGAGGCCGAGCTGCACATCGAGGGTGTGGACGTCGAGGTCGACATGACCGTGGTCGAGCAGCTTCGCGATCCGCTCGTCCACATGATCCGCAACAGCGTCGGCCACGGCATCGAGAGTCCGAAAGCGCGCCTCGCCGCAAACAAACCTGCCGCGGGAACGCTCGTGCTGCGCAGTTTCCGCGAGGCCGGCTCGATCGTCATCGAGCTGACCGACGACGGCGGCGGCATCGACCGCGACCGCGTGATCCGCCGCGCACGCGAGCGCGGGATCGTCGGCGACAGCGAAGTGCTCAGTGATGCACAGGTCACGGAGCTGATCTTTCATCCCGGATTCTCCACCGCCGACGCGGTGACCGATCTCTCCGGCCGCGGCGTCGGTCTCGATGTGGTGCGCCGCAACATCGATGCGATTCACGGTTCGGTGAGCGTCGAGAGCGTGCCCGGAAAGGGCACGACGTTCCGCGTGCGGCTTCCGTTGACGCTGGCCATCGTGGACGGCCTCGGCGTGGGAGTGGGCGGAGAGTCGTTCGTGATTCCGATGGAAGCGGTCGTCGAGGCGCTGCACCTTCCCGCCGGCGCCGCGGGCCGCGACCGGACCGGCGTTCGCGGCACGGGAGTGCTCACCCATCGCGGCGAAAGCATTCCGTTCATCCGTCTGCGCGAGCGGCTTTCGCTCGGAGGCGGCGCCGAACGGGAGAACGTCGTCATCGTCCGCTATGCGCGCGGGCGCGCCGGCCTCGTCGTCGACGAGCTCCACGGCGAATGCCACACCGTCGTCAAGCCGCTGCCGAAGTCTCTGCGCGGCATCCCAGGTCTCTCCGGCTCCGCGATCCTGCCCAGTGGCCGGATCGCTTTCATCGTCGACGTCCCGGGACTGCTGCAGGTCGAGATCGACCAGCGCAGCTCTCTTTCGCGAAATCCAACACACAGCAATCAGGAGTGGTCATGTTCCGCAAACTGAAGTTCGTCCATCGGGTTCTCATGATGCCGGCCATCGCCGCGTTGGCGCTGGTGCTGATCCTCGGCACGACCGTGTTCGCCGTTTCGCGTACCGAGTCGTTCAGCACGATGATCGAGGTCGGCTACTTTCCCGCCACGGAGATGCATCACGAGCTCCACGAGATCCTCACCTCGATCCAGCGCACGCTGCAGGACGCCGCGGCCGCGCACGATCCGGCCGGCATTCAGGAAGCGGATGCGCTGAAGGAGAAGTTCCTGGAGCGCCTGCAGAAAGAGAGCGCCAATCCTGCTGTCGATGCGGCGGAAGTGGAGCGCCTGCGCGGTCTGCTCAACGCCTATTACGGCCTCGGGCGCGGCATGACCGTGCGACTCATCGCCGGCGAGACCGGCGTGAGCTTCGCCGAATCGCTCGAAGAAATGCGCCGCCGCCACAACGAGCTTTCCACCGCGCTCGACACGACGCGCTCGAAAGGCAAGCAAAACATCCAGAAAGCCTTCAGCGAAGTGCGCGATCTGCACAGCGCCACGCAATGGCTGGTGGTGGTCATCAGCATCACCTGCCTGCTTCTGCTGGCCGGCATCTCCGTGATGCTGATCCGCAGCCTGACGCGGCCTCTGCATCAGGCCGTGGAAGTGGCCAATCAACTCGCGGCCGGCAATCTGGCGGCGGAGATCGACGGCAACCGCGACGATGAGATCGGACGCCTGCTGCAGTCGATGAAGCGGATGGTGCAGTACTTCCAGGAAATGGCCGGAGCGGCGGAGCGCATCTCGCGCGGCGATGTCAGCGCGACCGTCGCACCTCGCTCGGAGAACGACACGCTCGGGCGCTCGTTCCGCGACATGGTGGTTTATCTGCAGGAGATGACCGGCATCGCTGATTCCATCGCCGCGGGCGATCTCACTTCGACGATCAAGCCGAAGTCGAACGACGACACGCTGGCGCTGGCGCTGCGCAAGATGACGCGCAACCTCGCGCAGATGATCGGCGACGTCCGCTCCGGTGTGGCCACGCTTTCCACGGCATCGACGCAGGTGTCGTCGACGGCGCAGAGTCTGTCGCGCGGTACGAGCAGCCAGAGCGCCTCGGTGGAGCAGGCCACGGCCAGCCTGGAGCAGATGACCGCTTCGATCACGCAGAACGCGGCGAACAGCCAGGAGATGCGCGACATGGCCATCCAGGGCGCGCGCGATGCGGAGCTCAGCGGACGCGCCGTCGGCGAGACCAAGGAAGCGATGGAAGCGATTGCCGAGAAGATCAGCATCGTCGAAGACATCGCCTATCAGACCAATCTTCTGGCGCTGAACGCGGCCATCGAAGCGGCGCGCGCCGGCGAGCACGGACGCGGCTTCGCAGTCGTGGCCAGCGAAGTGCGCAAGCTCGCGGAGCGCAGCCAGAGCGCGGCCAAAGAGATCGGCGGACTGGCGGGATCGAGCGTTCGCATTGCCGAGCGCTCGGCCACCTCGCTCACGCAGCTCGTGCCGTCGATTCACAAGACCGCGGAGCTGGTGCAGGAAGTCTCAGCCGCGTCGAACGAACAATCGACCGGCGTTGCGCAGATCAATCAGGCCATGAGCCTGCTCGATCAGATCACGCAACAGAACGCATCCGCTGCCGAAGAGCTGTCGGCGACGGCGGAAGAACTGGCCGGACAGGCCAAGACGCTGCGGCAACGCATGGAGATCTTCACGCTCGGGGCGAAGCGCGCCAGCGTGGATGACGAAGCTCCCGCGTTCTCCGGTTCCGACCTGGACGGCGCCGAGATGCCTGCCATGGCCGGCTATCGCCCGACTGCCGCGGAGCTGTCGCAGTTCGACTTCGAGAGGTTCTGATGGCACGGCGCGTCACGAGCACCAAACGCAACACGCGCCGCGCGTCCGAAGACGTCGTGGCGACAACGCCAGCGAAACGGGCAGCGCTGCCATCGATCACCGAAGTTGTCATCGAACAGTTGCTCACATTCCTCATCGGCGATGACGAATACGGCATCTCCATCCTGCGCGTGCGCGAGATCGCTGAATACAGGACGCTCACACCCGTTCCGATGACGCCGGCCTGGATGCGCGGCGTCATGAACCTGCGCGGCACCGTCGTTCCGGTTGTCGATCTGGCGGCTCGGTTGGGCATGGAGCTGACGCGTGTCTCGCGGCGGACCTGTCTGATCATCGTGGAGATGGATGTCGAGGGCGAGAAGGTCGTGATCGCGGTGATGGTCGACGGCGTGAGTCGCGTCGTCGACGTCTCCAGCTCCGACATTCAGGAGCCGCCGCCTTTCGGGCTCGGCATCGATTTCGTTCCCGGCCTCGTGCGCGTCGACGAGCGGCTGATTGTCCTTCTCGATCTGACGGCCATCCTCTCGAGCGCGGAGCTCATGGATGTAGCCGCGTTTCTCCCTGCCCTGCGCGAAGAATCAGCCGAGGGCATCCATGCACGTCAATGAGATCGTTCCGATGTCGGACCGTGAGTTCCGCGGCTTCCGCGAGCTCGTCTATCGCGAGTCGGGGATCCACATCTCCGAGCACAAGCGCGAGCTGCTGACGGCGCGGCTCTCGCGCCGAATCCGCACGCTGGGGATGTTGCGCTTCGGCCAATACCTCACGCTCGTCGAGCGCGAGGCGCAGGAGCGCGTGGAAATGCTCGATCGCCTCGTCACCAACGAGACGCGCTTCTTCCGCGAGCCGAAGCAGTTCGAATATCTGGAGACGCAGATTCTTCCGCGCTGGCATGCCGAGGCGGAGAACCGCTCGCGTCCGAAACGCGTGAGAGTGTGGAGCGCCGGTTGTTCGACCGGACAGGAACCGTACTCGATCGCCATGTCGCTGCTCGCGCATCTCGAGGGCTGGGACATCGAAGTGCTGGCCACCGACATCTCCGGACGCGCGCTACGGCAAGCCATGGCCGGCGTCTGGCCGGTCGAGAAAGCGCCGGAGATTCCGGACAAGTATCTGAAGAGCTACATGCTGCGCGGCGTCCGCTCGCAGGCCGGCCGGATGTCCGCCTCCGATACCACGCGCGCCGTGATCCGATTCCAGCGCCTCAACCTGCACGAAGAGCTCCCCGAGCTCGGCGCGTTCGATCTGATTTTCTGCAGGAACGTGTTGATCTACTTCGACCTGGCCTCGCGCAACAAAGCCGTCGCCCGCATCCTCTCCCGCCTCGGCCCCGCGGGGTTTTTGTTCCTCGGCCACTCGGAGAGCCTCCTCAGCTCCGGATTACGCCTGCGTCCGATGGCGCCCTCGGTCTATTCGCGGATGGCGCGATGAGCGCGCTTTTGTGGACGATGTGGACGTCGTGGACGTTGTGGACTTCAGTGGACGAGCAAGTCCACACCGTCCACCAAGTCCACCAAGTCCACCAAGTCCACAACGTCCACAACGTCCATCTGGCAGCCTTGCCCCGGAGGGGCAGCCAGAGGGTAGCCGGTGGCAAGCGCGAAGCGCGCCGCCACCGGACATGGCAGCGTCGCCTTT
>JALYJW010000170.1 GCA_030775085.1 Acidobacteriota bacterium
AGCCGTCCCTTCCTTTCGTTTCGGTTTCGTCGACTCCAAACTTACAGGAAGGGGCGCGCTTTCAACATGCGTTAGCGGTACGGAGAGGGTAGCCGTGGGTTGCGCGCGCAGACGCGCTACCCACGGAAAGGTACGTATTTGAGATCGCACCGCGTAGCCGGTGCGGAGAATCGAAGCAAACGATCAGAGCAGGCAGCGCTCGTGGAAGAATCGATCCGCTCTCCGCACCACTGACGTGGTGCGACTCGAGGATGCGCACCTTTTCCGGGGGTAGCGCGTCTGCGCGCGCGACCCCCGGCTACCGTCTTCGTACCGCTACGCGGTACTTGTCCGCTACGCGGACTCACAATCGCCCTCGTGGCTCCGGGTACTTAGATGCGCACTCGTCCGGTGAGATCGCAACGATCTTCGGAACGCTATACTCCGCTGGCCGCGTGCTTGCTAGCGGCAAATGCGCCGGCCTCGCTGCCGGCGGCTGTCTCAAACCCTACTTCAACGTTCGAGAATCGGAGGTGCCATGCGCATTCCATCGTTGAGCCTCGTGGCCGCTGCCGCGTTGCTGTTCGCCGCTTGTTCCACGACCATGACCCCGGTCACGACTCCCACCGCGGCGCCGGAAGAGACGGCGGCGCCATCGGAGCCTTCCATGTCTGAGCCCGCATCGGCTGCTCCGGCGGCGCCGACGGCCGAGGAGGCCGCGCAGTTCGTCAATGAAGCAGAGGCTCGTCTGGCGGCGATGAGTGTCGACGCGCAGCGCGCGTCGTGGGTGCAGTCGACGTACATCACGTACGACACGCAGATCATGGCCGCGCGAGAGAACGAGAAGCTGATCAACACGGGTGTCGAGCTGGCCAAGCTCGCAGCGCGTTACGACGGACTCGAGCTTCCCTACGATGTCCGCCGCAAGCTGGAGATCATCAAGCTCGCACTCACATCGCCCGGACCGGCCGACCCCGCGCTGACCGCGGAGATGGCGCGCATCGCTTCGGAGCTCGAGGCCGCGTATGGCTCGGGCAAGTACTGTCCGCCCGGCAAGAGCGGCGATGCGTGCCTCGATGTCAATGAAGTCACGAACATCATGCGTACCAGCCGCGATCCGAAGCAGCTCCTCGATGTCTGGCAGGGCTGGCACACGGTGTCGCCGCCGATGCGTGACAAGTACACGCGTTTCGTCGAGTTGATGAACCAGGGCGCGCGCGACCTCGGCTATCCGGACGTGGGCGCGATGTGGCGCTCGAAGTACGACATGCCGCCCGATGCCTTCGCCGCGGAGGTCGATCGCCTATGGGGTCAGGTCAAGCCGCTCTACGACTCCGTGCATTGCTACGTGCGCTCGAACCTCAACAAGAAATACGGCGACAAGGTCGTGCCGCTCGATCAGCCCATCCCCGCACATCTCCTCGGCAACATCTGGGCGCAGGAGTGGGGCAACGTCTATGACCTCGTGGCGCCGCCGAAAGCGGACCGCGGCTACGACCTCACGAAGATCCTGGAGAAGCGCAAGGACATCGATGCCGTCGGCATGGTGAAGATCGGCGAGCGTTTCTTCACGTCGATGGGATTCGCCTCGCTCCCGCAGACTTTCTGGGAGCGCTCGATGATGACGCAGCCGCGTGATCGCGAAGTGGTCTGCCACGCCAGCGCCTGGGACCTCGATGACGTCGAAGACCTGCGCATCAAGATGTGCATCGAGAAGAACGCCGACGACTTCAACACGATCCACCACGAGCTCGGCCACAACTTCTATCAGCGCGCCTACAACCAGCAGCCGTTCCTCTACAAGAACAGCGCGAACGACGGCTTCCATGAAGCCGTGGGCGATACGATCGCACTCTCGGTCACGCCCGCCTATCTCGTGAAGATCGGCCTGCTCGAAAAAGAGCCGCCGGCATCGGCCGACATCCCCCTGCTGCTGCGCGATGCACTCGACAAGATCGCCTTCTTCCCGTTCGGCATCCTCATGGACAAGTGGCGCTGGGGCGTTTTCTCCGGCCAGATCACGCCGGCGAATTACAACAAAGCGTGGTGGGATCTGCGCACGCAGTATCAGGGCATCGCGCCGGCCACGACGCGCGGCGAAGAGCACTTCGATCCGGGCGCGAAGTACCACATCCCCGCGAACGTTCCGTACGCGCGCTACTTCCTGGCGCGCATCCTCCAGTTCCAGTTCCATCGCTCGCTCTGCCAGTCGGCCGGTTACACCGGTCCGCTCAATCGCTGCTCGGTCTACGACAACAAGGAAGCCGGCGCGCGTCTCGACAAGATGCTGGCCATGGGTATGAGCCGTCCCTGGCCGGACGCGCTCGAAGCGCTCACGGGCCAGCGCGAAATGGACGCGACCGCGGTGGTCGACTACTTCCGCCCACTCCTCGACTGGCTGGACACGCAGAACAAAGGCAAACAGTGCGGATGGTGAGATAACCCTGCGGCCGGAAGTAGCAACTGTTTCTTAGCTGCTACGACCGGCCGCCGCTTGCCGGTGCAAACTCTCCCGCGATGCCTCGTACGGTCGCCATCGTTTTCGCCGAGGACTTCTCGGCGCAGTTGGAAAAACTCTCGTTCCACACCGCGGTGTGGCTGGTCGACACGCCCGCGAACCGCGCCGCGGCGGAAGAAGCGTGGCAGCGCGCCATCGAATGGCCGCACATCAGCGTCACCCTTTTCCGCTCCTCCGCCGCAAGCCCGAGTGGCGATGACTGGCGTGCGTTGCTTGAGCAGATCGCGCTGCAGAAACGCACCGTCGATTCCATCGATATTTTCGGCGCTGAGCTCACGCCCGTCGCCCGCGCAACGCTCGAGAACGTGGGTTACGAACGATTCGAAGAAACGCCCAGTGGGTTTCGGGCACGGCGGTGACAGTCACTCACGGCTCCGGACAGTACTCGAACCCTCTCGCCTTCTCGCGCCGCTCCAGCGGCTGGCGCGTTTTCGGGAAGACGCCGAGCTTCACGAGCTCGGGACGGAACTCGTAACGAATCCGGATCGAGGCGATGGGGCGTGATTCGAGATCGATGTTGACGCGCTCGACGTCGTGTCGCGTGCGGCCGCCCATGCCGGTCGCGGCGTAATCGTCGTCCGCGGCTGCTTTCTGTTGCGCGCTCTCCGATCGCGGTGCGGGCGAGGCTGCACTCGGCGCTTCCTCCCCGGTGATGCCGTCGCGGAATCTGCTGATGGCGGGACGTTTCTCGCGATAGAAGATCGCCTCGATCACGCCGAGGTTCTCCGTCGCGCCGAGTGCAGCCCCGTAGGAATGACGCTCGCCGGTGAAGAAGAAACGGCGCGCCGTGCGATCGTTGACCTGCCATCCGTTGATCTCGGTCGTCTCGTACGGCTCCAGCACCCACTTCGCGGCGTTCCAGCCGTCGGTGTGTTTGGCGTCGATCGTGTTGAGACCGTCGACGGCCAGCGCAACGGCCACGCGATACGGCGTCGGATTCGACAGGCGCAGCGAATACTCGCGGCCGCGGATCGCTTCGATGTACGTCGCGCCGCGATGCGAGTATTCGGATCGCGATTGCCCGTCGACGATCACGGACAGATCGCAGCCGGACGCTCGCGACGCCGACGCCGGAGCGGTGAGACTGATGGCCGCAAAGGCCGCGATTGCGATGATTGAGTTGCGCATGCAAGGTCTCCTCGACAAGATGAGACCCGCGAACCCGGGAAAAGAAAACCGACATGATTCCGTGGACCCTGATCGACTCCGCTTCTGTGCCCGGCAGCGGCATCGCAGAGGTGCCTGACGGCACCGAGATTCGTCTCTATCGCCGCGGCACCGAGTACTCGATTCGCGTCGGCGCTTACGAGCTCATGAACAACCGCGTTCATGGTTCCGAGTATGCGCTGGCCTCGATCGTCTGCGAACGCCTGAGCGATCGGAACGGCGCGCGCGTGCTCATCGGCGGCCTGGGCATGGGCTTCACGTTGGCCGGCGTCCTGAAAGACCTCGGCGCGCACAGCGAAGTCGTCGTTGCCGAGCTCGTCCCCGCGGTCGTGACCTGGAATCGCGGCCCGCTCGGAGCTTTCGCGGGACATCCGCTCGACGATCCGCGAGTGCGCATGCATGAGCTCGATGTCGGACCCGTCATCCGCGCCGAGGAGAACGCGTACGACGCAATCCTCCTCGACGTCGACAACGGCCCCGCGGGACTGACCTCAAAAACCAATGACCGGCTTTACGACCCGCGCGGCCTGCGCGCCGCATTTGCCGCGCTGCGACCGGGCGGCATCCTCGCCATCTGGTCCGCCGGCCCCGATCCAGCCTTCACGAAGCGCCTGCAGAACGCCGGCTTCGCAGTCGAGCAGGTCAGTGTGCGAGGCCGCGGCAAATCGGGCGGCTCGCGATTCCTGATCTGGATCGCGCGCCGAAAATAGCCGCACAGCGGCCTCGGCCACATTCCCGCCACATTCGCGCCGTCGAGATTTCCCGGCATGATCTTCGCGAAGACGCAACTGAGGCCGCTAATGACTCTCGTCATGGAAACCGAAATCAAGGACTACCGGCTGGAGCGCTGGATCGCCTTCATTCTGGCGCTGCTTTTCTTTCTTCCCTTCATCGCGCAAGCGGAGGAACGGCCGCCCGCGATCGTGCGATCAGGCGATGCAACGCCGGTGAAACTCTCGATCGATGGGACCGACGCCACGATGACCTGGCGCTGCAAGAGCACCGGCATCGACGGCTTCGATCAATGCGCGCTGCTGCGGGATGGAAACGTCGTGACGTGGAGAATGGCGCCGGAAGGTCAGGAACTGACCGCGCTCGTACGCGCCGGTGGTGAGATCACGATCACGCGCGGCCAGGCGCGCCGTCAGCCGGTACTGCGTTTGGCTTCCCACTCCTCGCGCAAGATGCCGTAAAACGCGAGGTCGATGCGCTCACCCCACTTCATGAGATGGCGGCGCAGCGTTCCCTCGTACTGCATGCCGACCTTCTGCAGCACGCGGCCCGAGGCGGGGTTCCGCTGGAAGTGGCAGGCGAAGATGCGATCCATGCCGCACTCCTCGAAGCCGTAGCGCACCACCTCCGCCGCTGCTTCCGAGGCATAGCCACGATTCCAGTACGGCACGCCGATCCAGTATCCGATCTCGGCGATCCCTTCGCCCTTGATCACCAGCCCCATCGCGCCGATCAACTCACCATTCGCATCGAGTGCGAAGTGATGGATGCGGTTCTCGGCGAAGTCCTCGTCGTGCCGCGCGATCCACTCCTCCGCCGCGCCTTTCGGATACGGATGCGGGATCAAGAGCGTGTTCAGCGCAACCTCGTAGGCGCCCGCCAAACGCTCCACCGCGGGCGCGTCAGCGTTCGTGAACGGCCGGAGGGTGAGCCGTTCCGTGCGGAGAGTCGATCGCTGCTTCATCGCCGACGCGAGTATACGAAGAGTTTGGAGTGCGGCAGCCGCAGCTGCCGCTTTTGTATGTTCATGCGCGAACGGATCCAAACAGGAGGCCGCCGCCCTTCCAAAGCGGCAGCTGCGGCTACCGCACTCCAAAACGCTATCGCAGACACTCCAAGACCTCGCGCACTCTCCGTTCGATCTCCCGCTCGCTGTCGATGGCGATGTCGCGATCGCGGTCGGCGGCGTCGAGGAGCGAGCGCAGCGCGCGCAGGGCGTCACCGCGTTCCGAGGCCTCGCGCAGGTCGATCGGCACGCGAGACTCGATGCGCGCGCGGATCTCGGCCGGGCTGGCATCGCGCACGATCTCGCGCACTGCGCGACGCAACGACAGCTCTCGCGGCATGCGCGGTAACGCAACAAGTACGGCCAACAGAAGCGCGAGCACACCACCAATCCATGGCCACGGCAATGGGCGCGCAGATGGTTTCACCGTCGGCAGCGGCGCCTCGGGGACGCGCGCGGCGACGGCGTTGACGAATGACGTCGCGCATCGCAGGTCGCGGCGTGTTCCTGCGGCCGGGTCGAAGATCCGCATCGCAAGCGGCGGGACCGCGAACATCCCCGATTGCTCCGGAAAGATGAGATAGCGCCACTGCCGCGACATCGCGAACGCTCCCTCATCGCGCACGACCGTGACTTCGCCGCCCTCGATCTGCATCCTCCCCGCGATCGGACCTTCGAATTGCGGCGGTGTGGCCGCGCGAACATTGCCGAGGCCGGACAACCGTACGCGCATGACCACAGGACCGCCATTCTTCTGCTGCAACGGTTCGCAACGCAACGCGAGATCGCCGATCGCATCGACAGGCGGGCCGGCCGGAATCGCTTGCACGTCGAGATCGATCGCCGCCGAGGTGAACGTGGTTTCGGAAAGCTCCCCCTCGATCATGGCCAGCGACCCGCGCGTTCTCCGCAGGACCGACGCCTGCACGCTCATGCCGCCGATGCGCAGCCGGCCGCTCTGCAGCGGGAACAACACCGCGCGGCGGATCGGCAGTCGCTGCACCATCCGATCGCCGATGTACATCCGCTCCGGAGTTTCGTTGCGGCTCAGCTCCTCGGACCAGAACTCGACGAGCTTCGGCACCGCCGCGATCTGCCATTGCTGAACGACCGCCGCGTTGTAGAGCCACCAGGTGACCGTGACCGGCTCGCCGACGGATGCGCTCTGTTTGTCCATCTCCGCCACGACGAACAACGGATCGCGCCCGGCCGCGAGCATTTCCTCCAGCACCACCCGCGCATCGTTCGAGCCCGAGATCCGGTCCGGCAGAACTTCGATCGCAATGGCCGGCAACGTCTCGCGCTGGCCGTCACCACTGTCCAGCACCAGCGGTCCCACCCGCGCCGGCCCCGGAGCCAGCGCGCGCGCGCGATAGCGGAACACCTTCCGCCGCGTCACCTCCCCGTTGAACCACGCAAACTCCGACGACACCGATGGCTCACCGACGATGGCCAGATTGCTGAGCGGAATGTTCATCTCGCCTGCCGACGCAAACGTCCCTTCCACCGACAACGTGATCGTGAGCAGATCGTTCAATTGCAGCCGGCGGTGATCGACGATGAGCTCGTTGGCGCGAGCCGACGCGGCGAACGCAATCAGCGCGATGACGCATAGGACTCGACGGAACACGGGGGTGAGTCGGCGGTCGGCAGTCGGCAGTCGGCAGTAGAAGAACCTCGCAAAAGCGAGAACTTCTCTGGTGGGTGGTGGACT
>JALYJW010000171.1 GCA_030775085.1 Acidobacteriota bacterium
GCTACCGCTTTCGTATGATCACGCGCTGCATGTGGCATACGAAAGCGGCAGCTGCGGCTGCCGCACTCCAAAGTGACGATGCTGCCACGCTTCCGCGCTCTTTGAGACTCTGAGACTTTGAGACTCTGCGACTCCTCCGTCACCCGGTGTACGATTCGCCGCGTTTCGGAGGGTACATGCCGGGTCCCATCACTCAATTCATCGATCACCATTACCGACACTTCAATGCGGCTGCGCTCAAAGCAGCCGCTCAGGATTACAACAAGCACATCGCGAACGGCGGGTCGATGCTCGTCACGCTCGCGGGCGCGATGTCGACGGCGGAGCTCGGGCTTTCGCTGGCGGAGATGATTCGTCAGGACAAGGTGCAGGCCATCAGTTGCACCGGCGCAAATCTCGAGGAGGACATTTTCAACCTCGTTGCGCACGATCATTACGAGCGCGTGCCGGGTTATCGCTATCTCACCGCGCAGGATGAGCAGGCGCTGCTGGAGCGTCACATGAACCGCGTCACCGACACGTGTATCCCCGAGGGGGAGGCCATGCGGCGGATCGAAGCGGCGGTGCTGAGGCATTGGGTGGAGAAGGACCAGCAGGGCAAGCGCCTGTTCCCGCACGAGTTCATGTACGAGATCATCCGCGACGGCTCGATCGCCGAGTTCTACCAGATCGATCCGAAAAACTCCTGGATGGTGGCCGCGGCGGAGAAGAACCTGCCGATGTTCGTTCCCGGATGGGAGGACGCCACGCTCGGCAACATGTACGCCGGCCACGTCATCTCCGGCGACGTGAAGAACGTCCACACCGTCCGCACCGGCATCGAGTACATGATGGCGTTGGCCGAGTACTACACGAAAACGTCCGAAAAGAGCTCGATCGGCTTCTTCCAGATCGGCGGCGGCATCGCCGGCGATTTTCCGATCTGCGTCGTCCCGATGCTCCACCAGGATCTGCAGCGCACGAGCGTGCCGCTGTGGGGCTACTTCTGTCAGATCAGCGATTCCACTACGAGCTACGGTTCCTACTCCGGCGCCGTCCCCAACGAGAAGATCACCTGGGGCAAGCTCGGCGTCGACACTCCTTCCCACATCATCGAATCCGACGCGTCCATCGTGGCGCCATTGGTGTTTGCCTATGTCCTCGGCTTATAGATTCGCCCTCGCGCTTTCCCTCACCTGCGCACTGACCGCAACAGCGCAGACCACGACCATCGAGAAACACATCCGCACGCTCTCCGCGGATGACATGGAAGGCCGCGGTCTCAATACCAAGGGTCTCGCCAAAGCCGCGGATTACGTCGAGCAGCAACTCCGCGCCGCGAAGCTCGAGCCTGCGTTCGGCAAGTCCTTCCGTCAGAAGTTTCCGGTGAAGACCGGCGTCTCGCTCGGCCCGAAGAATGCGATCGAGGGGTTGAGTAACGACGCATGGACGCCGCTCGGATTCTCGAGCCCGGGCTCGTTCGATGCGCCGATCGCGTTCGTCGGCTACGGCATCGATGCCGCGCCGCTGACCTATCGCGAGTTCGAAGGGATCGATCTCAAGGGCAAGGTCGCGCTGATGCTCCGCTATGAGCCGCAGGAGCGCGATGAGAAGTCCCCGTTCGACGGCAAGCGCCCCAGCCGTTGGTCGTCGATGCGGTACAAGGCCACCAAGGCGCGCGACCTCGGCGCGGTGGCCGTGGTGTTCGTCACCGGTCCGCTGCAGGACGAAGCGAAGGACAAGATTCCCGCGCTCGCCAATGACGGTCCGGAGAGCCCGCTCGGCATTCCGGTGATTCAGGTCAAGACCACCGCCGCGCAGAAGTGGATCGATCTGGTCGCGTTCCAGAAGGAAGTCGACGCCGATTTGAAACCGCGCTCGCGCGTTCTCGATGCAAAGCTCATCGGCACCGTCGATGTCGTAGCGACGTATGCCGATGCAGAGAACGTGGCCGGCATCATCCGCGGCCGCGGCGCGCTGGCGAAAGAAGTGGTGGTCGTCGGTGCGCACTACGATCACCTCGGCTACGGCGGCCACGGCTCGATGCGTCCGAACGACAAAGGCATCCACAACGGCGCGGACGACAATGCCTCCGGCACGTCGGCCGTGCTCGTCGCGGCGCAGCGTCTTCAGACGCTGTTGAAGAATGCGAAGAACCGCCGAACGATCCTGGTCACGCTCTACGCCGCGGAAGAGGTTGGCCTCGGCGGCTCGTCGTTCCTCGTCGCCCATTCGCCGTTGCCGATCGAGAAGACCGTAGCCATGGTCAATCTCGACATGGTCGGCGCGATGAAGGACGACAAGGTCGTGGCCCTCGGCAGCGAGTCCGCGCCGCAATGGCAGCCGCTGCTCGATCGCATCGGCGCCGAGCTGAAGATCCATGTCGCGTCGGGCGGCGATGGATATGGTCCGTCCGACCAGACCAGTTACTACGCGAAACAGATTCCGGTGCTGCACTTCTTCACCGGCACGCACGAGCGCTATCACACGCCTGACGACGATGCCGATGCCGTGAATTTCGCCGGCGCCGCGAAAATCGCCGAGCTCACCGCACGCGTCGCCGATGCGCTCGCGCGCGGCACGGTCTCGCCCACCTACGCGCGCGCCGCCGCGGCGCCTGCGATGGAAGGCGATAGTCGCGGCTACGGCGCCTACCTCGGCACCGTCCCCGATTTCTCCGCAATGGAAGCGGCCGGAGGCGGCGTCAAACTCTCAGATGTCCGCACCGGCGGTCCCGCCGACAAGGCCGGCATCAAAGGCGGCGATGTGATCGTCGAAATGGCCGGCACGCGCATCGACAACCTCTATGACATGACCTACGCGCTGCAGGACCACAAGCCGGGCGAGACCATCGACGTGGTCGTGCTGCGCGGCGGACAGCGCGTGACACTGCGCGCGACGCTCGGCTCGCGACCCAGCGGCGGCGGACCTCCGGCCGCGGCTCATGGTGCTGCCGCAATGGAGATCAAAGCCGGCAAGCCGTTCGAGAAAACGTTCGACGGCGAGAAGCATCTCAAGGACATCCGCCAGTTGACGTTCGGCGGTGAAAATGCCGAGGCCTACTTCAGTCCCGATGGGAAAAGGCTGATCTACCAATCGACTGTTGAACGTGGCGGCTGCGATCAGCAGTACGTCATCGACCTTGCCACCGGCGAGACGAAGCTCGTCTCGAGCGGCAAAGGCCGCACGACCTGCGGCTACTTCTCCTATCCTGCGGGCGACCGCATCATCTACGCATCGACCGAAGCGGCCGATCCCGGCTGCCCGCCGCCGCCCGACCGCAGCCGCGGCTACATCTGGGGCGTCTACCCGAGCTTCGATCTCTACATCGCCAACGCCGACGGCACGAACAAGAAACGCATCTCGTCAGTCGACGGTTATGACGCCGAAGCCACCTGGTGCCACAAAGGCGGGAAGATCATCTTCACTTCCGTCCGCGACGGCGATCTCGACCTCTACTCCATGAACGAAGACGGCACCGGCGTTCAACGCCTGACTAGCACGCCCGGCTACGACGGCGGCGCGTTCTACAACGCCCAATGCACCGAAATCGTCTGGCGCGCCTCGCGCTTCGACGACCCGAGAGAACTGACCGACTACCAAACGCTCCTCAAAGAAGGCTTCGTCCGTCCGTCGAAGATGGAGCTCTACGTCGCCAACGCCGACGGCACAAACGCAAAACAGATCACGAAAAACGGCGCCGCCAACTTCGGCCCCTACTTCACACCAGACGGCAAACGCATCGTCTATTCATCCAACGTCCTCGATCCCAGAGGCCGCGAGTTCGACATCTTCATGCTCGCCAAAGACGGCACCGGCGAGCCCGAGCGCATTACGACCGCCCCCGCCTTCGACGGCTTCCCCATGTTCAGCCCCGACGGCCAATGGCTCGTCTTCGCCTCCAACCGCGCCAACCCCGAGGGCCGCGAAACGAATCTCTTCATCGCAAAGTGGGTGGAGTGAACGTGCGGCGCTGAGAATTTCTTGCGCGATGATGCACGTGCGCACCCTCACCACAGAGACACAGAGAGCACAGAGGAGACACAGAGTAAGGCAATGGACTTGATCGCCGTCTTTCCCACGATTGCCTTACTCCGTCCTCCTCCGTCGCCCTCTGTGTCTCTGTGGTGATTACACGCGCGCCATGAAACCGAAACCGTCCAACCAACTCATGACTCGGTTGCGGCGGACAACCCTGACGGAGACTTCATGCAGCAGGCAAAACGCGGCGACACGGTCCACGTCCACTACAAAGGCACCCTCGACGACGGCTCCGTCTTCGACTCCTCCGAAGGCGGCGACCCCATCTCCTTCACCCTCGGCAACGGCGAAGTCATCGACGGATTCGACAACGCCATCGAAGGCATGAACCTCGGCGACAAAAAGACCGAACGCTTCGAGCCCGCCAACGCCTACGGCGACCGCCGCGAAGACCTCGTCTTCTCCGTCCCCAAAGACCAGATCCCCGAAGGCACCGAAATCGAAATCGGCGACATGCTCCAGATCGGCTTCCCCGACGGCAGCAGCTCCGCCGTGACAGTAGCCGCGGTCGAGAATGACGAGGTGACACTCGACGCGAACCACCCGCTGGCGGGGAAGGCGTTGACGTTCGAGTTGGAGTTGGTAGGGATCGACTAACTCCGCGCCGCAGCGCTTTGGAGTGCGCGCGGCTTGCCGCCGCTTTCGGTAACGCGGCGTGGACACAGATCTCGCGAACATGCTCGCAGTTGCGGCAGAAAGCTCCGGCCGCACTTTGCGCGACTCGGTACGTTTCCGCTTGTCGCACGTTACAGAAAGCGGCAGCAAGCCGCGCGCACTCCAAAGCGCTGCGGCGCGGAGAGGGACGACAGAATCCGCGGAGATTGGTCAGCCGTGCTGGAGTTGGATTCAGCCGCTGTAGGCGGCACAAGGTAATAGCACCCGGCTTCAGCCGGGTGAACACAGCGCAATCGAATTGAGCCCGTGTAACGGGCGACAGGCCGCCTTGTGAACGAGAATCTATCGCCCGCTACGCGGACTCGATTCATGAGCCCCATCGTTCACCCGGCTGAAGCCGGGTGCTATTGATCTCATGCCGCCTACGGCGGCCGAAAGACCAACTCCAGCCCTCTCGCTGGCAGCCATCGCTCGGCCTCGATTGCCCCTTCCTGCCAAACTTGGCTACTCTTCGACGGCATGACCGTGCAAGTGAACCTGCCGGATGAGCTGGTGTCCCGGATCGACGAAGTGACAACCGATCGCACGGCGTTCGTTTCGGAGGCCGTTCGTCGGCATCTTCGCAGCGCCTCCGTGCCGTCCGTGACGAACGAGACCTCTCGAATCAACGAGCTCGCCGACGAATTGAATCGCGAAGCCGAGGACGTGCTCGAGTATCAGGTCAAGTCATTTTGTGAAACGCGGTGAGCGTTACTGTCTTCGCGCCCTTAGGCGCCGATCCTTAGAAATCTCGCGTGTTCGTCTCGTTGCGGGACCTCGCGCGCGAACTGACGACGTGGAAGTCGGACCCGTGACGGTCAGGTGGTGTGCTGGATGGTCGTCTCGACCTGCTCCCGATGGCCTTCCGGGCAAGTGACCTGGAGGTGGCCTTGGGTGACGTAAAAGGTCCCGGCGATCCCCGGTTTCCGTCGACTCCTTCTGATCGCGTAGGTCTGTTTGCAGGCGGCGCACTGGTGCTCGATCGGATCCTTGATGTCCTTCGCGGGGCGCTTCGGTTCTACGGACAATGTCGTGTCCTCCTATCTGGGACCCTAAACAGAGAGGCGGTTTAGGTTCCCATCGTTCAAGGCGATTTCTGTTCGCCGGACTTGAGGAGGACCAAGATCTCTTCATTCTGGTCTCGAATGTCGAGTAGAACCTCGAGAACCCGTCTGCCCATAGGTATCGCATAGACATCTTCACCGCTTACTTCGCGCATGATTTCGTCTCGTTCTCTCATGACGCAAGTATAGCCACTCCGCGGGTCGTGGTTGTGAGCTAGGTGTCTCTTACTGAGAGCGCGCTTGAGTACACGGCAGTCAAGAAAGCAATCAGAAACTCTCCCGCCGCCCGCGCCTTCAAAACTCCTCAAGCTCAAACACATATGTCCTACGGTCTCGCGTTGTGTCCCCGCATAGTTGTTGTCAAGATCGGCGCGTACGCTTCTTGGTCGCTCTTCGCGCCTTCCCATCAAACACCTCAACCAACTCCGACACATTGCATTCGAGCGCTCGGGCTAGCCGCAAGAGCATAGCGAGACCGGGGAGCATCACGCCGCGTTCGACGTTGCTGATGAACGGTACGTTGGAATCGCAGCGCTCGGCGAGCTGAGGTTGCGTCAGGCCGCGCGCGAGCCGTAGCGCTCGCAGGTGCGCTCCGAAAATCTCACCGTCTTTCGTCGTTGTCGCCACTCAAGAGCCTTGACAAAGCATTTGCATGAACTTATCTTTTCATTTAAGCCAAGACATCGCCGCAGGAGTGCCGTTCATGGACGAAACCACCCGTTCCAACATCCGCCAGATCTTCCTTTCCCCGCGCCCGTCCTTCGTTCTCATGACGGCGGCGTCGCTGCTCGGCATGTCGTTCAAGGACTTGAAGCAGGAGATCGAGGATGGGGCGATTGTAGCGGTTTCGACTCGGCTCGGGCAGCGGGTGTTGCGGGAGGAGATGATCGCGGCGGCGATGCAACGGTGGGAGCAGGGTGTGATCGAGGAGGCGCTGGGCGAGGATGCGGCGGCGGTGTTGCCGGAGGCGATTCGGCTCGTGGAGTTGAGAGCGCGGGTGCCGCGGTATCAGCGGGACATGCTGCGTTTTCTCGCGCAGCGGCGGGGGACATCGGTCGACGATGTGCTGTCGCGGGAGTTGGAGGACGTGGCGTGCGCGCATTCCGAGGAGCTGGCCGTGGTGCCTGGGTTTGCGGCGGCGATGGCGTGGGCGTGAGCGGGATTGAGGATTGAGAATTGAGGATTGAGGATGAAAGGCGGGGACGTGCGGTTTGGATCGGCGCTTGTGGATCGGGCGACGAGGTAGTTGCACACGTAGCGCGACGGGCACGCGGCGGCGGCGAGACGCCGCCTGGCCAGCCGGCGGGACGCCGGCGTTCCACTGCGCTTGCGCGCTTTGCCTTGCGGAACGC
>JALYJW010000172.1 GCA_030775085.1 Acidobacteriota bacterium
CTACCGAAAGCGGCAGCAAGCTGGCCGCACTCCAAAGCGCGCGGCGCAGAGAGAAAATCTGCACTCTGAACCAATGCCGCTCTAGTCATTGGGCGCTCCTCTCCGGATCCAGTCCCGCACCAGCGCAGTTTGTTGTTCCGACAGCGGCGGCTGATTGAGCGGCATGCGGTCCCCGGTAATGCCGGAGCCGACGATCTTGCGATAGAGATACGAGCCGGACGGATCATTCGGAGCGACGCGTAGCACCGAAGGCATTTCCACACTGGCCACGCCAACGATGCTGGCGTAAGAGCGGCCGGCGGTGAGCACCATCTGCGATTGTTGTCCGAGCGGATCGTGACAGGCGAGCGTCGCGCAGCTCGGTGTGAAGACTTCGTTCTGCACGCGCGTGAATGTAGCCGATGGGTCGGGCGGCGGACCTCCACCGATTGGAGACGTGGGCGTCTTCAGCTCGCCGCACGCGGCTGCAATGAGGAGCAGAAGGATCGCGATGGAGCGGGCCTGCAAGCGCATTGGCGGCCCTTAAGGTAGCATCGCATCGTGCATTCCGTCGATGAGCTGCTCGCTGTCGTCGTTCGGGAGCAGAACGATGACGCGCGCTGGACCGCCATCCGCGAGCTTCACGCGCTCGGTACGCGTGAAGTGTTCGAAAGCGCGGTCCGTCTCTGCAGCTCGCCAACCGTCAGCGAGCGCGTTGCCGGTGCGGACATCCTCGGGCAGCTCAGCGCCTGGACGGAGGATTCGATTCCGGCTCTGATGAACCTTCTCGGCGATGCCGAGGACTGCGTCATCGAGTCGGCGGTCCACGCGCTCAGTCAGAAACAGGATGAGCGCACGATCGACGCACTGTCGCGCGTGGCGCAGCATGACGCTTCCAATGTGCGATGGGCCGTGGCCACGGCGCTCGAGGATCTGATCGGCGACGAGCGTGCCGAGCGTGTGTTGCTCACGCTCATGCGCGATGGCGATACGTCGGTCCGCGACCGCGCCACGTTCGCGGTGGGCAGCCTCTCCGATCACGACACGCCGCGCATTCGTGCGGCGCTGGCCGAGCGTCTGCGCGATGAAGACCGCGCAGTGGCCAACGAAGCCGCACTCGGCCTGGCGCGGCGCCGCGATGCTCGCGCCATTCCTTATATCGCCGGCGCCGTGGAATCCGCCGATACGGAGATCGAGGAAGCAGCCGACGAGATCACCTCGCCGGACATGCTCACGGAACTGCTCAAGGCGCGTGACGCAGCCGGCGATCTCGTCGGATTGAAAACGCTCATCGCGCGCTGCCGCGCGCGCCTCTGAGCTCACTCGAAGCGGCCGACTCTCAGCCCAACCACTGGGCCAAAGCCCGCCCGTCATGTCCAACTCCGCCGAGAGAGACACGACGGATGCAGCCGGACTGAGAGTCCGCCGCTCCGAGTGGATCAGTTCATGGAGTGTTCGGCGGTTCGTTCTCGACCGTCGGGTCGTGCTCGACACGCAGTCCGCTCGACAGAGTCGCGTGCAATGTGTAGTAGTACGAAAAAGGATCGGTCCCCTCGAGGAAGTTCCCCCAGCGGCGCACGCGCGTAGTCGGCGTGTTCAGATTGCTGAGCTCAAAGCTGGGAGGGTCCTCGCCGTCGAACGTGATGGCCGGATTGAGAAACGTACCGCCTGTGAGCGTCCAGGTGATCGTGCCGTCGAATCCGTTTGGAACCTGCAGGGTGTCGGGTGAAGCGGTGATGCCATTGGAATCGGCAGTAACGCTGACGTCGAGATTGGTGGGCATGGTGTCTCCTTTCGTCGAGATGACGCAGTCCGGCCGGCGCACGTCGCTTCGGCACGGAAAATGGGTTGAATGGAGGTCAGGGCGCCGGAGGTGATCCGGGCGGCGCTCCGGGCGGCGGCGCGAGATCAGCGTCGCGATAGCCGGAGTTGCGTAGCCTTGCAATCTCCGGTTCGGCCTGTTGCCGTTGTCCGAGCGCGATGAGCGCGCGCGCGCGAATGGCGGTCAAACGCACGTCACTCGCTTGCGTCTCCGTCAGCGCGATGACGCGTTTGCGGTATTGACGTGCCAGCTCGTCGGAGCCGTTCGCATCCTCGGCGCGCGCGGCGAGCAGCAGGTTCTCGCAAAGAGGGCGAATCGTCTGCGGGTTCCGAGGATCGGCGGCATCGAGAGGCTCGAGAATGGCGATGGCTTCGCGGGCCGCCTCGCGTGCGCCGAGAGCATTGCCGTTTTCCAGAGAGAGCGTTCCTTTGCGATGAAGAGCGACGGCCAGATCGCGTTGCCAGGCTGGTTTGGGCTCCTTCGCCACGATTGTTCGCAGGCCATTCTCGGCCTGTCCGGCCAAGCGCAGCGCGCCCGCGGGATCGCCGGCCATGAGACCGGCCAGCCGAAGCTGGGCCACGAGCTGGTTGCGGCGGCGATTGAGATTGGTCGAATCGAGCGCCGCCAATCGGGTCGACAGATCGAGCTCCTGGCGATAAGAACCGAGCGCTTCGTGCCAGTCTCCCATCATCTGCTGCAGCAACCCGGTGTAGGAGTAGCTCACGGCCAGCCGGTGCATGCGACGTGCGTCGTTCGGAGCCGCCGCCACGAGCTGGCGTTGCAGGGCCAGTTCCTCGCTGAACGCGCGTCGTGCGCCCGCAAGATCGGCGCGGGCCTGCAACACCACGCCGAGGCGATTCAGCGAGACGGCCAGATCCTTCTGCCACGTTTCGTTGTGCGCATCACTTTGCAACCGGCGACGATCGAGATCGAGGGCGGTCTGATACTCCGCGAGCGCACCGCTCAGATTGCCCGCTGCCTCGTGAGCCGCGCCGACGTTGCCGTGACCGTAACTCACTTCCGCTGCGAACTTCGGATCGCCGGGATGCGCCGCGGCCAGCGTGCGGGAGATGTCGAGATAGTTGCGGAAATGACGCAGCGCTCCTGCGTGATCACCTTTCTGGCGCAGCGCTTCGCCCAGCCAGAAATGTGCGTTCGAAAGCGCCAATTGCCACTCGTCCCGTTTCGGATCGCGCGACACGGCAGCGGCGGCGAAGCGCACTGATTCCTGAAACAGCTTCACGGCCACGTCGAGCTTGCCTTCGTCGATCCGCACACCGCCGAGCTGCGCCAGCGCCAGCGCGTTCTTGTGGAGGTTTTCTCCACTCAGCTCATCGGGATCGAGCGAGGCGAAGTAGGCCAGTGCGCGCGAGGCCGCGCCATCGAGTACGTCGAGGCGGCCGACGGATTCGAGCTTGGTGCGGAGGTCGCCCACCATGAAGCTGACCAGTTCCTCGGCCTGGATGCGTCTCTGTTCCGCCTGGCGCCGTGCCGTCGTCACGTCGACGACGTACTTCGCGGCGAACGCGGCGAGCACGATCGCCATCGCGATCAGCGTGGCCACGCGCGCGCGACGCGCCGGTGCGGCCACGATCCGTTTCAGTACCTCCAGCGTTTCGACGGCGGTCGGACGGTCCGCCGGCGCCAAGCGCTCGAGACGCTCGACGAGCGCGGTGATGGGCCGCGGTTGCCCGAGCATCGGCTCCGTGGTGCCGGCCACCGCGCGCAACAGGAGCTCCGGACTGCTGAGATGCGGCGGATGCGCAGGCTTCTCCGTGAACATCGTCTGCAGGAGGAGGCCCAACGAATACATGTCGCTGGCCGGCGTGGCCGTGCCGCCGTTTGCCTGTTCCGGACTCATGGTGGCCGGAGTGCCGACAGCGATTCCGCGTTCGGTGAATGGACGCGGCCGTTGTGCGTGCGGCGTAACATGCGCGCCGCGCACGGGGAAGATGAGCGTGGCCGCTTTTTCGATGGGCTCGTCCTGGGAAGACGGCACCTGCGGCGCTGCTTCTTCCTCCTGGCCGCGGCGTGCGATGCCGAAGTCCAGCACTTTCACAGTGCCATCCGCCGCAA
Organism: Acidobacteriota bacterium; assembly: GCA_030775085.1. Lineage (GTDB taxonomy): Bacteria > Acidobacteriota > Thermoanaerobaculia > Gp7-AA8 > Gp7-AA8 > QHVT01. The sequence goes on from JALYJW010000172.1 coordinate 3,878, forward strand.
TCATGACGTTCTCTTCTTTGAGGTCGCGGTGAACGATTCCCTTGCGATGAGCGACCGCGAGCGCGTCGCAGATCTGGACGGCGATGCGCATTTTGCGCGCGCGGCTCATGCCGGTCTCGATGGCTTTCTCCAGCGTGACCCCGTCGATCAGCTCGAGGACGAGAAAATCTCCCTCTTCTGCTTCAATATATTCGTAAATGCGGCAAATATTCGGATGGTCGAGGGACGACAGCGTGCGCGCCTCGCGCAGAAACCGTTCCCGGGCATCGGCGCTCAATCGGCGATCGGCGCGGATGACCTTCAATGCCACAGTGCGGTTCAACCGCTCGTCATAAGCGCGATAGACCTCGCCCATACCGCCCGAGCCAAGGGCGCCGGTGACCAGGAGATGTCCAATACGAGCGCCGATCATGCGATCCGGAGTAATGTCGAGATTCGGTGATGGTAAGCCAATCCGGTGGATTCGCGGAACGCTCGAGCCATTGCTCGTGATGTTTTCGCGATATCGTAGATTCGCTCCGCGCATGGCTTCCTCTACAATCCCCTCGGACTCAAGCATTTTTTGACGGACAGTTCCCTGCGAGCTACCCGGGCAGCATCATCGTCAACCAGCGCCTGAAAGTCGTAAGCGACTGGTAGCGATCTGGTTGTTTTCTCCATGACTCAATTTCGTTTCGATCAATTCTGCTTCGATTCCGATCAGAAGGCGCTGCTGCGCGGCGGCGAGCCGGTGCGTCTCACGCCGCGTGCATTCCGGCTATTGGAGCTGTTGCTGCTGCGGCATCCCAAGGCGGTCAGCAAGCGCGACCTTCTGGATCACGTCTGGTCCGGCCACATTGTGGAGGAAGCCAACCTGAAGACGCTCGTGCTCGAGATCCGCGCGGCCATCGAGGAGCGCGGCGGCCGTCCTGAAGTGGTGCGCACCGTCTATGGATATGGCTATGCCTTTGCGGGCGAGGTGGAGGTGGGGGAAGCAGTCAGCTCTCCGGCCGTGGTCTCCGTGCGATGGAACCTCCAATCCGTTCTTCTTCCGCCGGGAGTCCATCTCATCGGGCGCCGCCCCGACTGTGCCATCAATATTGAGGATCCATCGGTCTCCCGCGTTCACGCACGTCTGGAGATCGCCCATACCGCGCTTCGGATCGAAGACCTGCGCAGTAAAAACGGCACATTCATCGAAGGCCGCAGAATTACGGAGCCGGTGGCGCTGCTCAATCGCTGCGAGATCCTCATCGGCGAAGTGCCCGTAAAGCTCGCGCGCCTGGATACAGGAGATGCATCGACCGAGACTGCAGCGCCGCGATTGACGTGAGTGTCAGTAGACAGTAGGCAGAGGTCCGATGCCACGGACTCCATCGTGTCGCGCTTCTGCTCCTGCCCACTGCCTACTGCGAACTGCCTACTGCTTACGAGCCTCGCTCACGAGTTTCTCCACATCCGCCAGCAACCTTTTAGCGTCGTACACGATCCCGTCCTTCACGACGTACTTCACTCCGCCGACGCGCTCTGCTTTGCCGGTGTCGTCGTTCACGCGGATGGCGCCCGTGCCGTAGAGCACTTTGAGATTGGCCAATGGATTCGCTTCGACGAGGACGAGATCGGCGAGCATGCCGGCGCGCACCAGGCCGTACTCCGGACGTTTCCCGCTGGCCTGGTGCAGCGCCTCGGCGCCGTGGAATGTGGCCGCGCGGATCACCTCCAATGGATGAAAGCCGGCCTCCTGCAGCAATTCCAGCTCGCGGATGTAGTCGAAGCCATAAAGCTTGTAGATGTAGCCTGAATCGGAGCCGGCGGTAATGCGTCCGCCGCGATTCTTGTACTCGTTGATGAACGTCATCCAGAGGCGATAGTTGTTCTTCCACTCGATTTCATCCGCGGTCGTCCAATCGAACCAGTACGCGCCGTGCGCGACGCGGCTCGGCTCGAACCATTTCCAGAGTGACGGCAGCGTGTAGCGATCGTGCCATTCCGCGCCCATGGCCCGCATCAGATCGCGGCTCGCTTCGTAAATCGTAAAGGTGGGATCGATGTTGAAGCCGAGCTTCAACAGCTCGTCCATCGTGGCGTTCCACTTCGTGCTGCCGGGCTGCGCAGCCTGCTTCCAGAGACGTCCGGCCTGACCGAAACGATGTGCTTCGTCGAGATAGTTGTAATCGGCCGGATAGTCCTGGACCGTGCGCGTGTCGAAGAGCGCCTCGGGCAAGCCATACCAATGCTCCATGCCGTCCATGCCGAGGCGCGCCGCCTGGAGGATATTCATCCGGGCCACGCCCATCTGCGCGAGATGCGTGGTCGTTCCGAGCTTCAGCTTCTTCGCTTCGCCGAGGAGCGCTCCGAGAACATCGGGATCGTAGATCGCATCGCCGCCGCCGCCGATGATTTTCAAACCGGCCGCGCCGTTCTTGGCCGCCCATTGCGCAAACTTACGGGCCTGCTCCGGCGAATCGATCGCCCCGCCATCCCACATCGAGCGGCCGGTGAATGCGTACGGAACGATGCGCGGCGCGACGATCTCATTGCGCGCGCTGCGATCGCGCTCGTGTACGGTCCAATCGAGACCATTGCCCGATCCCGGATCGCGCACCGTCGTAATCCCGTGCGCGAGCCACAGCTTGAACACATACTCCGCCGTCGTGCCCTGTTCCGTGCCGCCGCAATGACCGTGCATGTCGACGAAACCGGGCAGGAGATACATCTTCGAGCCGTCGATCTCCTTGGTGGCATCTTTCGGTCTGCGTTTCGGATCGATGGCCACCTTCGGATAGCCGACGCTGCGCACTTCCGTGATCCGATTGCCTTCGATGACCACATCCATCGGCCCGATCGGCGGCGCGCCGGAACCATCGATGACCGTCACGCCGCGAATGATCAGCCGCTTGAACGGACCCTCGCCTTCATCGGCGCGCCGATCCGGCGCGTAGGGTTGACGCGGCTCAGGTTCCTGCGCGAAGGCGGAGAAGGAGAGAATGAGAAGCAGCGCGATGACGACTTTGTTCATCGCGCGATTCTATGTGGACTTTGTGGACTTGGTGGACGTAGTGGACGTCGTGGACTTCGTGGACG
>JALYJW010000173.1 GCA_030775085.1 Acidobacteriota bacterium
AATAGGTAGCCTTCTCCCCTCCATGAGGGGAGAAGGTGCCGAAGGCGGATGAGGGGAGCGCTCTCGCGATGCATGACGGGGAATGCAGTGGTTACTGGTTGAAAACGGCGTCGCCGGTTTTGTTGTCGGTGACGGCGCCGTAGATGAAGAGCGGGGCGGTCGAGGTCCAGGTGATGTAGAAGTCGTTCTGGGTGCGATTCGCTTCGGACACCGAGGAGATGGCGCTGAAGACTGGTTGCTGGACCATGGCGAAGCCGGGGATGGTCAGTGTGTTCGTGCCGAGGACGGCGCCGTTTGCGGAGCTGCGCGCGGTGAGCGTGACCGTGGATGAGGTGGAGGAGCTGTTGAAGTATCCGAGGTTCGTGCGGTAGTCGGTGTTCTGCGCGAGGAAGGTGATGGTGCCCGACGTCTCGCCCGCTTCCTCCGCGTCGACGGCGAAGCCGGCGGTGCCGAGGTTCTGTGCGCGGAGGTCGTTGATGACGCGCGCGGAGGCGACGATGTTTTGATCGGACGTGATGCGCAGTCCGCCCAGACCGCTGGTCACGGCGAGCGTGGCACCGACGACGTCATTGAGGATGCGCTGCTCGCCCGGCGCGACCGTCACGGTCTGCGTTGCGGAAGGTGCAGCCAGCCCGGCTGGATTCGAGGCAAAGAAGTCGAGCGTCACGGTGGCGATTGCGCCGCCGTTGTTCACGATGCGCAGGTCGGTCACGAAGTTCGTGTTGTTCGAGCCGGTCACTTTTCCGATGACCGGGATGAACGACGAACGCGTGCCTTCCCCGCCGCCGGTGACGACGAGCTGACCGCGGATCGCGCCGCCCGGAAACTCCGACGTGTGTACGTTCACGTAGAAGCCCGATGGATTGGCGCGGATCTCGTCGATCAACGCCTGTGAGACGCCGGCGACGGAGCCGTTGACCAGCGTGTTCACATTGAAATCGACCACCGGCGGATTGGCGGTGCCAGCCGCGCCGCGGTGGATGTGCGCCAGCGTCGGCGCGCCGATGCCCTGATAGAAGACGGTGTAGTTGATGGTGGTGCCGTTGATCGTCACCACGGCGAGGCCGGTGCCGTCGGGATCGCCGGGGCCGGGTACTTCCGCGGCGCCGGTGAGCAGCGCGCTGAATGACTGCGCGGATGCCGAGAGCGGCACGAGCGCGAGAAGGAGGAGCAGCATTGCAGTTCGTTTCATGGTTTGTTCTCCAGATTGCAGTCGATCAGTTGTCCGAGAAGTTGGCCCAACCGGAGAGCACCCAGTTGTTTCCCGGACCGACGGCGCCGATGAAATCGACGGCTTTGAGGAAACCATCGTCGGGCGGATTGGCGAGGTAGCCGGCGTCAAGCGCCGGCGAGTCGGACAGCGGAGTCAGGTCGGGTGCGAGTGTCTCTACGAGCGTGACCGTGCCGATGGCCAGCTTCGGATCGACGTTGCGGTTGTTCTTCATCGTGGTGAACAGGAAGTCGCGCGTCTGCGAGGCGCGGTCCGAGGTGTTGGGGAAGGCCGAGTCCGCGAAGCTGCCGAAGAGGATCGAGTTGTCGACGACGAGAGCGCCCGAAGCCGCATTGGTGAAGGTGGAGTTATCGCGAATGGTGATCGGTGCGAGGCGGGTTCCGGCGATGATGGAGTTGTAGAACTTGCCGGCCGTGTTGCGGCGCAGCACGCCGCCGTAGGCACCGGCCGCGTTCGTTGCGCGCACGGAGGTGACGTTGTAGACGCGGGCGCTGGTCAGCGGGAGCTCGGCGCCGCCGCTGCCGTTGTTGTCGGACTCGGTGAAGATGTTCGAGTCGTTCTCGTCATAGCCGCCGCGCTTGATGAAGGCCGCGAACTGCACGCTGCCGCTGTAGCCGAAGTCGAAATCGAGCGCGTCGTCGGCGATGTCGATCCCGAGCAGATGGCTGGCGTTGACCGTGCCGCCGAAGAACTCGAAGCCGTCATCTTTGTTGTGCAGGACCTGGATGTAGTCGAGCACCGTACCGTTGCCGACTCCGCCGAGGGTGAGTCCGTTGATCTCCTGATTCGTGGCAATCGGGAAGCCGCCAAACTCGAGACGCACGTAACGGACGATGCCGCTCGAGTCGGCCGCGTTCTGACCGCCGTAGGTGTATGCGGGATCGCTTGGCAGTCCTTCCAGGATGGCCGTCCCGCCGGTGACGTTGAGAGGAGCCGAGCCGAGGAGTACGAGCGAGCCCCAGTCCTGCTGCGCGCGGGAGCCGACGCGTTGCGGAGAAGTGAAGACGATCGGGCGTCGCGACGTGCCATCCGCGATGATCTTCGCGCCGCGCTGGATGAACAGCGTTGCGCGCGTAGAGCCGCCGTAGATCACGGTGCCGGGCTCGATGGTGAGCACGGCCGGAGCGACTACGCCGACGAACTCATTCATCGAGTAGCGATTGTTTGCCGTCCAGGTCGTGGAGGAGGTGATCGTGCCGCTGACCGGAATGCTCGTGGCGATGTTCGAATAGGCTGCATTCGAGCGGGCCAGGATTCGCTTTCCGGCCGCGTCACGCAGCTCGATGCCCCACTGATAGAGGCCGATCGCGCCCGCGGCCTGATTGCCGCCGAGTGCGCCGTTGATGCCCCAGCTCAGCGCGGACGCGTCGCTCGCGGATCCGAAGAGAACGAAGTCCGAAAGCGCGGGCACGAACACAGGAGCCGGCGATCCCACCGAACCGAAGAGATCCGTGGTCACGCCGGCGTTCTGCAGGCCGCCGGCGACGTTGTAGTAGCGCCGCTCGCCGGTGGTGCGGTTCTCGTGGAAGAGGTACAGCGTGACCGGAGCGCCGAATCCATTCGCGGCGACCGTGAGACGAAGCTGGAGCTGTTCGCTCGGAAGGTAGGTGTAGTAGTTGGTCTCGAGAAGAGCGATCGGCCGTGGGCCATCGGTCTCGGCCACAGTCGCTTCGGCGATGGCCTGCTGCAGGGCCACCTCCGACAACGGCGCGTGCTTCACCCAATTCATGTTGCGGGTGTTCATGTTACGGTCCGGGCGACCGGAAAACTCTCGCTGGTCTTCAGCGAAAAGCTGGTGAGCTCCAAGGACTGCCAGTGTGAGAACAAACAGGATCCTACGCATTGCTTGTAATCCTCCTTTGGGGGGTCGAGTACGGCGAGGGGTGTTTAGAACGGGCTGTAGCTGAGGCTGAGGCTCACCTTGCGGCCCTGATCAAAGCGGCGCTGGATTTCGCCGCCCTGGATGAACTCTTTTTTCGAGTTGAGAAGGTTGGTGCCGGCCAGCTTCACTTCCAGCCCTTTCGCGAAAGCGACGCTCTGCGACAGGACGATGTCGAATGAAGTGGACGCGGCTTCGTAGATGTCGGGAAGACCAAACGCGCCGACCTCGGTGAGGCGCTGACCGTTGTGCGAGCCGAGGAAGCGGGCCATCGTGCCCCACTCCGGGTGATAGAACTGGAGGGCCATGTTCACGATCTGATCGGACTGTCCTTCCAGCGGACGCTCCGTGTTCGTGACGACCGAGAGCTGCTGCTCGCCGATCGTGACGTCCGACTGGATGTAGGCGTAGTTCAGGTTCACGGACCAATGCTGCAACGACGGCAGGAATGACTCGAGCGAGCGCCGGAACTCCAGTTCCAGGCCCCACAGCGTCGCCGCCTCGGCATTCACGAACGATTGGCGCAGATCGCTGGTGGGCTGGACGATGCGCTCGATCGGCTTATCGATCTTCTTGTAGAACGCGCTCGCGGCGATGACGTCTCCGGAGTTGGGAAACGTCTCCCATCGCAGGTCGAGGCCGTCGATCGTGGCTTGCTCCAGGTTCGGATTACCGGACACCGACCGGCCGCCCGCGACCTCGGTGAAGGTGAACGGGCTGAGCTCGCGGAACTCGGGACGATTGACCGAGCGTCCGTATCCGAACCGCAGATTCGTCCGTTGCGCGAGTTGATAGACGACGTTCAGCGACGGCAGCACATCGTTGTTCTCGTTCACCGACTCGACGACGCTGTCGATGTCGAATGGATTGAACGTGAGCACGCTCTGATCGGAGTGTTCGTAACGCGCGCCGCCGATGAAACGCCACTTGCCGAACGTGGTGTCGCTCATCAGATAGGCGGCGTCGATCGTGTGCGCGGCGTCGTAGGCGTCGTTGACGCCGGTCACTTCGCGGACTTCGAAACCGTTCGGTCCGATGTTCGCGGCGGTGAAGATCTGATCGGGCGTCTGGGAAAGATCGACGTTCATGGAGCCGGCCTGGACGAAACGGAAACGACGTGCGTCGAAACCGCGTTTCCGCTCCAACCGGTCGAGACCGCCCTTCAGCGACCCGGACCATGCACCGTTCACGGGCGCGAGGAACATCGTGTACGAGAGGCCGCCCTGCTCGATGTTGTCGGCGAGCGCGAAGTACTCGACCTTGCCGGACTCCGCGAAGCCGGTCTGCAGCTCGAACTTGCCGGGATCGGACTCGCGATAGAGGTTCTCGCGCAGATCGGAATCGTTCGAAGCCTCCGACCGCGTCAGGTTCCACTCGAAGAGACTGCCCACGCCGGGGCCGGAGAGATTGTGCTCGCCGCGCAACCGCGAGGAGAACATCTCCTCGAGCTGGTAGCGCACGCGATAGTCGCGGATGTCGCCGCCCGTGCTCGTCTGCAGTCCTTCCTGATAACGATCCTCCGCCGACGCATCGCGCGTCAGGACCGAATTGAGGAAGAGGCGATGGTTGTCGGTGAGGCGGTACGAGACGTTGGCGATCATCCCGGATCTGGTGTGCTCGCGGTTGTTGATCAGCGAGTAGTCGTTGATGGGGACGAGCGTTCCGGAGTCGACGCCGAAGAAGCGGTACTCCTCATCGACGATCTCGTATCCGTGATTCGACGTGGCGGAAAGAACGACGCCCAGCTTTCCGAACGTGTTGCCGAACGTGATCGAGAAGTCGGTGGCCGGTTGCGCGGAGCTCGTTTCGTCGCCGGTCCAGTTGCCGATCAGCGCCTCGCCGAACGTCTCCAACTCCGCCGGCGTGAATCCGTTGGGGTCGAAGATGCTGCTGCGGCGCAGCAGGCCCGATGGAATGCTGGAGGGAATGCGCTGTCCTCCGCCTCCGGTCCGATTGAGCCCGCCCGCGTAGCGGCGGAACGGCTCGCCCGTGGCCGCGCTGTGGTAGCCGGTGCCGAAGCTGACTTTCATCGAGGCCGCGCTCGGAAAGGCAGTCGTCGTCATCTCCACCACGCCGCTGCCGAAGTCGCCCGGCTTGTCGGGCGTGTAGGTCTTGACGACGTTGACGGTCTCGAGCAGCTTGGCCGGAAAGAGATCGAGCGGCACGACGCGCTTCTCGGTCTCGGTGGTCGGCAGCGAAGAGCCGTTGATGGTCGTACCGCTGTACCGCTCGCCGAGGCCGCGCACGAAGACGTACTTGTCGCCGATGAGCGTGATGCCGGTGAGGCGCTCCACGACGCCGGCCGCGGTCGAGTCGGGAGTCTTGCGGATCTCTTCGGCGGAGATCGAATCGCTCACGACCGCCGCCTCGCGCCTGCTGTCGAGCACGGCCACTTCGCCGGTGCGTACCGCCTCGCCGACGACATCGACGGTCTCACCGAATGCCGGCGCCAGCTTGAATTCGAGATCGACGCTCTGTCCGGTGACGAGCTTGACTTCTTTGCGGATGGTCTGGAAACCGTCGAGCACGACTTCGACCGCGTATGTGCCGGGTCGCAGATCGGCGACGCGAAACTGGCCGCTGCCATCGGTCACAGTGACTTCTGCTTCGCCTCCGGTTCGGGTGACGGTGACCGTGACTCCGGGAATGGCCGCGCCCGTATCGTCCTGAACGACGCCCGCAAGTGTGGCGCGCCCGAGGCCTTCCGCCGCGAACGTGTTTCCGGCGAGGAGCAGCGAGAGGAGAAGAGTGAGGAAGCGTGAATGGGAGACAACAAGAGGATGCAACTTCGTCATGGACCGGGGTTTTACGCGCGGCGCGCACGAAGCGATTGAACGCGATGTGAAGCGACTGTAAAGCGTGGCCGCATTGGTGTGAACCCCGATTTCTTCACGCGGACACCACTCGAATTCACGCCGGCTTCACTCCGCCGCCGTAGAGTCGCAAACCGTCACTACCCATGCGACCTCTGGCCATCATTGAGCACTCTGCCTCATCGACCACGCGGCGCCGCGACATCGAGGCAGCAGGGTTCCGCGCCGATTGCTTCGCCGACGCCACCTTGGCGATCGACGCTTTGCGGCGGCGTCCGTATGCTCTGGCCATTCTCGAGCTCGATCTGCGGGACGGTGATCCGTTCCACGCCTGTCGCGAAGTGAGCAGCATCGTCCCCGTGATCGCCATGACGGCGGAGTGTGTCGAGGACGTCTGTGTCCAGGCCTTCGAATCAGGCGCCGACGACTGCGTCGTGAAGACGCTCACCGGGCGCGAGCTCGTCGCCCGTGTCCGCAACGTATTGCGCCGCTCGGCCGGAAAGAACGACGCCGTCACCTGCAATCTCGACAAACTCTCCATCTCCCTGACCGAGATGCGCGTCCGCAACGGCGACATCGTGCATGAGCTCAGCCGCGGCGAAGCGGAAGTGCTCACACTCCTGCTCGAACGCTCCCCCGCACCGATCACCACCGTAGAAATGGCCCGAGCCCTCCCCGCCAAACGCGCCACCATCGAATCGCGCATCAAAAGCCTCCGCAAAAAACTCGGCCCGGACCGGTTGGTCACGCGAGGGAGATTCGGGTACGAATTGCGGTGAGTGAACCATTGTCCCGGAGGGACAGCAGAGGGTAGCCGGTGGCAAGCCGCGAAGCGGCGCAGCCACCGGATGTAGTGTCCACGAGGCTTCCCGACCCGGCAGGGGCGGCAGAGGCTACTCGCGATTTCTGCCGCCC
>JALYJW010000174.1 GCA_030775085.1 Acidobacteriota bacterium
CTTTCGTATGCCACAGCGGCGTGAATGAACATACAAAAGCGGCAGCTGCGGCTGCCGCACTCCAAAATCTACGCGCGCTCGAGCATCTCTGCTACTTCCCGCGGATGCGAGTACACACACGCATGGGCTCCGGGCACAAGCCGCGCGTCAACACATGTGCGATCGGGAATCGGATCGCGCTCTCCTGCGATCACGATTGAGTCCGGCGGGAGGGCGGCGTTGCATCCGATGTCGGGTGCGAAGCGTCGGGCGGTCTTCCACCAGCGGGCGATGCCGGTGCGCCAGTACGCGGAAATGACGTAGCGGTAGAGCGAGAGCGGTTCGCGGTAGGCGTCGAGTGCGAGGCGTGTCAGCGTGCGGATCTGCGGAAATTTGCTGCGCGTCCAGAGCGGTCCTACGAACATCGCGCGTTTCACCAGATCGCGTCGCATGCGCGCGAGGTGGGCGATGACATTGCAGCCGATCGAGTGTCCGAGCCATACCGCGTTGCGGATGCCGAGTGCATCGGCCCACGTCGCGAGTTGCCTTGCGTGCTCCTCGGGGCCGCCGGCGGGGGCGTTCGTGCTTTCGCCGAATCCGGGGAGATCGGGGGCGATCGGGCTCCATCCGCCGGCGAAGAGAACGGCGGCCAGTTTCTCGAAGTACGCGCTCGATAGACCGAGGCCGTGGATGAGGACGATGTCGCGCCGCTGTCCCGCCTGACGGTGTGCAATCGCTACATCGTCGATCGGCGTCCAGCCGGCGATGCCCCAGGAGAAGTGTGCGTTCGCGAGCTCTCGCGGAGCCGCGGCCTCGACCTCGTCGAAAAACTCGAGCGCGATGCGATTGAATGCGTCCGGTGCGTCCCACATCGCCACGTGCGCCGCGCGCGGAATGGCCACGAGGCGCGAGCCTTCGATCTCGCGCTGCATGGCCTCGCCGAACTGAAGCGGGACGAGCGGATCGTTTTCGCCCCACACCAGCAGCGTCGGAACGCGGAGGGCGTGCATCATCTCCCGCATGTCGCCGAGCATCACGCGGGTGCTGGCCACCGCCACAGAGGCGGGGCCGGCGCGGAGAAAATCAGGAACGAGAACGCGCATGATTCCCGGTCCACCGTACGGAGGCTTCGGCAGCGGACGGATGTGCGGCCGCGGGTCGAGATGGAACGGCATGCCGGCGGCGTCCACCAACACGAGTGAGCGAACGAGATCGGGTCGTTCCGCGGCCAGCCGGATGGCGATCTGCCCACCCATCGAATGCCCGGCCACGTGGACCGGCTCGCCGAACGTCTCCAGCCACCGCGCCAGCAGCGCCGTCACTTCAGAGAACGGCGGCAGGATCACGGGCGTACCGAAGAAGCGGCTGTTCCTGCCGAAGCCGACGAGATCGACCGCAGCGACGAGATGCCGCGCCGCAAGCGCGTCGATGTTCCGCGACCACCATCGCGACGAACCGCTCAGCCCATGAATCAGCGCCACCGGTGTCCCGCTGCCGGCGCGAGTTTCCCAGAGCGCGTAAGGGGGAAAGTCGACGCGGGAGGTGGGCATGGCAACGTCGCCGAGTTCAGAGTCTCAACGCATCCGCCCCTCTTCCACCAGCAGACAACGGTCCTGCACGACTTTGATCCCGGCTTCCGCGAGTTGCTGCGCGACGGCGTCGTGGCGGATGCCGAGCTGGAACCAGACGTACTTGGGCTTCGCGGCCAGGATGTCGTCGACGTGCGGCGGGATGTCGGAAGGGCGGCGGAACACGTTGACCATATCCACCGGACGGCCAATCGCCGCAAGCGAGCGGAAGACCGGTTTGCCGAGGATCTCCGTCACCTCGGGGTAGTAGACGGGGACCGGGATGACTTCGTAACCGGCGCCGTCCATGTGCGCGGGAACGTAGTGCGCCGGTTGTCCGGCGTGCGATTCGGGCTTGATGCCGAGGACGGCGATCGTCCTGGTGTCCCTCAGGATCGCAGCGATGCCTGAGGCGTCGCTGATCAGATTTTCTTTCCAGTCGGCCATAGCGGCGTACGTTATCAGACGTTGTATTCTGATTCGACTTTCGGCGCGACCTGAAACATGTTGTCGCTCTTGTCACGTTACGTCTGGATTCGAACGCAGTATTCTTATTCGACTTCTCGGAGCCCAACACTATGAACCGGATCTTCTCTGTCGTCCTCGCGCTCGTCATCACCACTGCCGCGCTCGCCGCTGATACGCAGCGTTACCTCGTCGCGACCAAGCGCCCCGCGCTCCAGTCACACGTGCGGCAGCTGATGGGCGACGACGTGGCGACACGCGCGGTCGTTCCCTTCCGGTTGTTCACCGGCTTTGCCGCTGACCTCACGGAAAGTGAAGTGGCTTCACTGCGCCAGTCGTCCGAAGTCCGTTGGGTAGAGCCGGTCCGCGAGCGCCAGGCCTTCGCGCAGGAACATCATCCGCTCCGGCAAACCGTACCGTTCGGTGTGCAGACGGTTCGTGCTCTGCAGGCACAGCGCGGCACGATCAAGGGCGTCGTGAACGTGGTCGTGGTGGACACCGGCATCGACTATCGCCATCCGGAGCTCTCTGGCATCTGGGCAGGCGGCCGGAACATCCTCACGAACACGGACGATCCGTTCGACGACGATTCGCACGGCACGCACGTGGCCGGCACGATCGCTGCCGCGGATAACAACATCGGCGTGATCGGAGTGGCTCCGAACGTCCGGCTGTGGAGTGTGAAGGTCCTCAATGCGCAGGGCAAAGGCTCGTCCGAGGGTCTGTCTCAAGGACTGGACTGGGTCGCCGCCAAGCACGAAGCACTAGGTGGCAATTGGATCGTCAACCTCTCCCTCGGCGGATATTTCGAGAGTGAGGCCGAGAAGGAAGCCTTCCAGCGTATGCGGGACAACGGCATTCTCGTGATCGCCGCCGCGGGTAACTTCTCGACGGGCACGAAACCGTCGCCGGTCGCCTTCCCGGGTGCGTATCCGAGTGTCGTGGCCGTTGGCGCGACGACGTTCGACGGCCAGCTCGCCCCCTTTTCCTGTCAGGGCCCGGAGCTCGATCTGGCGGCACCGGGCGTCGGCGTTCTCTCCACGCTGCCCCTCGGAACGAACGACACCTGGTACGTCATCGATCGCGACTCCCCGATCTTCGCCGAGGAGCTGATCGGATCCAAGCGCGGCGCAGTTTCCGGCGACTTCGTCTATTGCGGTGCCGGCAAGCCGGAAGATTTCCCCGCTTCCGTGGCCGGCAAGATCGCGCTCATGAGACGGGGCGAGGAAATCCCGTTCGCCGACAAGACACGCCGGGCGAAAGAAGCTGGCGCCATCGCCGTGGCCATCTTCGACAACGTTGAAGTTCCGACATCGGGGCAATGGACGCTTTATCGCACCGAGGAGGATCGTCTCTACGACTGGCCGATCACTGTGCGCTTGAGCATGCAGGCCGGGGAAGCGCTGCGAGCCGCGGGACCGCACACCATCAGCCTCACCTACACGAACGAAAACTACGCCGAAAAAAGCGGAACGTCGATGGCCTGCCCGCACGTCGTCGGCGCAGCAGCACTGCTGTGGTCCATGGCGCCAGCCGCGACCCCGGCACAAATCATCAACGCGTTGACCGTCACCGCCACCGATCTCGGCGCGCCGGGTGCCGACCCGCAGTTCGGCGCGGGAATGATCGATGTGTATGCCGCCGCGAAATTCCTGGTGCCGAGCGCGTTCAGCGGAATCACCACCGGCAGGCCCATTGGCAGGCGCGGCGGAAAATAACTTGTTCGATGCTGAGGTTCTGTCAGCGCAGACCCGTCCAGGAGGATCTATGTCTCGACGAATTTCAGTGTTGGTTGCCGCAACTGCCTTCGCGGTGAGCTCCTTCGCGCACGCAGCAGACCCCGCCAGCGATCAGGAACGCACGCGCCAGGAAAAGGTGCAGACCGAAACGGGGCAGCACGTCCTGCCGGACGCGAAAAATCACGTGCAAACGCCCGCGGCCACGCCGATCACGCTTGCTGAGCTCTTTGCCGCGCTCGCCGCCGAGCCGTCGATAGAGACCGAAGACGGCGTGAGCGCTCCCGGCCATCTCGAAGTGGTCGTGGCCCGCATCGGCACCGACGGGAAGCCGGTGAATGCCTGCGTCGATCATCCCGAAGCAGCAGAACGCTTCTTCAAAGCCCAAATCGAGAAGTTGTCGCCGAAGCAGGCGAAGGAGCAGTAAGCGATGCGGCGATTTCTTCTGCTTGCGCTCTTTCTTGCCGTAGCCGCCCAAACCTGGGCGGGAACGGGCAAGGTCGTCATCGTCAATGTGGACGCGCCCGGCGTAGGGAACAATGACCCAACACCGGCGCAGCCGGTCGGCGGCAATCCCGGCACCACGCTCGGCCAGCAACGGCTCAACGTCTACAACGCGGCGGCGGCTCGCTGGTCCACGATGCTCGACACGAATATCGACATCCTCGTCGAGGCTTCCTTTGCATCACTCCCCTGCGACGACGAAGGGGTCGTGCTGGGAAGCGCCGGCCCGATCAGGATCTTTCGCGATTTCACGAATGCTCCCCGCGCTGGCACCTGGTACCCGGTGGCGCTGGCGAACAGGTTCGCCGGCAGGGATCTGGCCGCCGGCATCAATGACATCTCCATGCGGTTCAACAGTGACATCGACAAGGCCACGTGCCCGCCCGCCGCCGGCCAGGCCGATTCGAACTGGTACTACGGCTTCGACGGAAACGAGGGAGTCCACTCCGACTTTTTCGTCGTGGCGCTGCACGAGCTCGCCCATGGACTCGGATTCTCCGGCGGCACACGCGCGCCCGGATTTCGCGACAACTTCCCGTCGATCTTCGACGTCCACACTTTCGACCGCACTGCCGGCCTTCGCTGGGATCAGATGACCGAACAGCAGCGTCAGGTCTCGCTCACGAACACCGGCAATGTGGTGTGGGACGGACAGAACGTCCGATCGTTCATCAACCGCTACATGCAACCGGTGACAATGCTCTCGGTCACGGAGCCGGCCATCGTGGCGCGCAACTACGATATCGGCACTGCCTCGTTCGGACCGCTGGCCACGCGAGCCGCTCTGTCGGGACGCGTCGTGCGCGCCCTCGATGCCGCGGACGGCTCAGGCGCGACGACGTTCGACGGCTGTTCCGCGTTCTCCAATGCAGCGGCCATCGCCGGAAACGTGGCCATGATCGATCGCGGCAATTGCACGTTCGTCGTGAAATCGCGCAATGCGCAGGCAGCGGGCGCAAGCGGCGTGTTGATCGCCGACAACGCCCGCACCACCTGCATCCCACCGGCGATGGGAGGCGACGCCGCCGACATCACCATTCCGGTGTTCAGCATCAGCGCGAACGACGGCGACGTGCTGAAGACGCAGCTCACCGCGGGAGCGCAGGTGAGCGGCTCGCTCCGCAGCGATCCCTCGCAACTGGCCGGTACTTCGCCGGAAGGTCTCATGCGTCTGTACGCTCCCTGTACCGACGAACCCGGCTCCTCGATCCACCATTGGGACGTGGTCTCCACTCCGAATCTGCTGATGGAGCCGGCCGTCAACTCGGACCTGCTCCTCGGCGTCGATCTGTCGCAGTTTCTGATGCTCGACATCGGCTGGACCCTTCCCCCGAAGACCGGCCGCCGGACGCTGACGAGGTAAGTAGCTGATGAGCTGTTGAGCACCATCGCTCAACGGCTCACCCCTGCTCCGTATACAATCCCGCCCGCTGACGCGCGACCCTCGCGCGCGATTTTTCATCGAACGGAGACTCAACCCATGCGGATCGGCGTACCGACCGAGATCAAGGACAACGAATATCGCGTAGGCATGACCCCCGCCGGCGCGCGCGACCTCACTTCCGACGGCCACGACGTGCTCGTGCAGCAGGGCGCCGGAAACGGCAGCGGTTTCGCCGATGAGGAGTACCTGGCCGCGGGCGCGAAAATCCTTCCCGATGCGGATGCCGTCTACGACGCCGCCGACATGATCGTGAAGGTCAAAGAGCCGATCGAAGCCGATCTGAAACGGCTCAAGGACGGACAGCTCCTCTTCACCTATCTCCACCTCGCACCGGTGCCGCAGCTCACCGAAGAACTGCTCAAGAAGAAAGTCATCGGCGTTGCGTACGAGACGATCACCGATGACCGGAAACGCACTCTCCCGCTGCTCACGCCGATGTCGGAAGTGGCCGGGCGCATGTCGGTGCATGTCGGTGCGTATTACCTGCACAAGCCGAACGGCGGACGCGGCGTTCTCCTCGGCGGCGTTCCGGGTACATTGCCGGCCGACGTCGTGATCATCGGCGGCGGCGTGGTCGGCACGAACGCAGCGAAGATGGCCGTCGGCCTCGGCGCGCGCGTGACCATCCTCGACCTCAGCCTCGACCGGCTCCGGCAACTCGACGACATCTTCCTCGGCACCGTGCAAACGCTGGCCTCCAGCCGCGCACACATCGAAGACGCCGTCCGTCGCGCCGACCTGCTCATCGGCGGCGTCCTCATCCCCGGTGCCGCGGCGCCGAAGCTGGTCACACGCGCCATGATCAGCCAGATGAAGAAAGGCTCCGTCATCGTCGACGTGGCCATCGATCAGGGCGGCTGCGTCGAGACCGCACACGCCACGACCCACTCCAATCCAGTCTACGAAGTGGACGGCGTCGTCCATTACTGCGTCGCCAACATGCCCGGCGCCGTGCCGCGCACCTCGACGATCGCCCTCACCAACGCCACCCTTCCCTACACTCGCCTCCTGGCCGGCAAAGGCTTCGAGAACGCCGTCCGCTCCAACGAAGGCCTCGCCGAAGGCG
>JALYJW010000175.1 GCA_030775085.1 Acidobacteriota bacterium
TTTGAGACGCGACTCCCTCACCGGGCCGCCAACAAAACTTTCTGTGTCTACCTTGCCGATTCGCGTATCAGGTGCTAGATTTCCTGCACATGCTAAAAATCCAGCAGCTAAGCAGACGCGAGCGCGAGATCATGAATGTGATCTTCACCCGAGGCCGGGCCACGGCTACGGAAGTGATGGAAGGGATGGCCGAGGCACCGAGCTATTCGGCCGTCCGGGCCACGCTGCGCATCCTCGAGCAGAAAGGTCATCTCAAGCATCAACATGATGGCACTCGCTACGTATACCTCCCCACCGTCAACCGGGATCGCGTGCGGCTTTCGGCACTCGATCAACTGCTGACCACGTTTTTCGACGGCTCGGCCGCGAACGTCGTGACCACGTTGATCGAACGGCAGAAGGGCACGATGTCGGACGAAGAGTTGGAACATCTGGCCGAACTGATCGACCAGGCCAGGAAAGAAGGACGCTGACATGACTACGATCTTCGAGATTGCCGCTCGCCTGCAGGCTGCAAATGCCGCGGAAGAGATGTTGCTGATGCTGGCCAAGGCCACGCTGATCCTGTTGATCGCGCGGCTCGTGCTGGCCGCCATGCCGCGCGCTGCCGCTGCCACGAAGCACATGATCGCCACGGCCGCGCTGGTCGGCGTCGGACTGATGCCGATCCTGTCCGTGGTCGTGCCGGCGTGGGAGATCGCCGTTCAGCCTCGTGCCGAGGCAGTCGCGCCATTGCAGGGCGGCGACACCGCGCAGGGAACGGTTGCCCGTGAATCAAGAGGTACGGTCGGCGTGCGCGACGACGAGGAGTCGTCGTTCTCGACCGCCGTGGCCGTCGTGAAAGCCGTCGCACCCGAGCCGCTGACCGCGCTCGAGAATGCCACGACCATCGCCGCCGCGACCTGGAAGGGCCTGATCGTTCTGGCCCTCGGCTTCGCCGCGCTGTTGCTGCTCATCCACATGTCGCTTGGCGTGATCGGTGTCTGGTACGTAGCGCGAAACGCCGAGGAACTGCTGCACGACGACGCACTCCTCGAGCTCGACCGCACGCGCGATGAGCTCCAATTGAAAATGCACGTTCGCCTGTTGCGCTCGTCGCGCATCAGCGTTCCCGTGCTGTGGGGTGTAGTCAAACCCGTGCTCCTGCTTCCTCCCGACGTCGTCACCTGGCCGTCGGAGCGGTTGCGCGTCGTGCTGATGCACGAGCTGGCGCACCTCAAGCGCTTCGACGGAATCTCCCTCATCGCCACCCGCATCGCCGTGTCCCTGTTCTGGTTCCATCCTCTGGCCTGGTCGCTGGAGCGCGCTGGTCGCAGCGAGTGCGAGCGCGCATGCGATGACCTCGTCCTTGCAAGCGGAACGAAGCCGTCCGAGTACGCCGATCACCTTCTGGCGATCGCGCGTTCGATGCCGACCTTCGATCCGTTCCGATCCGTCACGCTCGCTATGTCACGGAAGTCGCAGCTCGAGGGTCGCCTGCTCTCCATCCTGCAGCCACACGTGGCACGACGAGTGTTCAGCGGGCGAGGGGTTGCAATCGCATGCGCGCTCGCAGTCGCGGTGATCGTTCCGGTCTCCGCACTGCGCCTGATCGCCGAGCCTTCGAACGAGCAGACTGCCACAACGCAACAGGCAACCACCAAGGCGACCACGTCGGCCGAAACGACGAAGTCGATTGCGGCCGCAAAGGCCAGCGGCTCCGAGGTGACGGTCACGCCGCATGTCGAATCGCTCGAGGACTACTTCTTCGCCAAGCTGGGCAAGTACGACAAGCGCGCGGACCGCTGGACGCGCACACCGAAGAATGCCTCGGACTGGTATGAGCGTGCGTACGATCTCTACAGAGCCGATCGTTACGAGGAAGCGGCGGAAGCCTTCAAGCGCGCTGCCGCCGAAGGCCACGATGCGGCGAAGTCTCTCTACAACGCGGCCTGCTCCTATGCGCTCCTCGGCGACGCCGATCGCGCCATCCCGACGCTTTCCGACGCGATCAATGCCGGCTGGGACGACATCGACAAGATCGCCGACGACTCCGACTTCGATCCCATCCGCTCCGATCCCCGTTTCGCGCGCGCGGTTCGCGATCAGGCCGGAGAGGTCGTCAATCGCCGTCTGAACGACACGATGGAGCAGTACAACGAGTTGCGCGCCGGCACGAGCGACGACGATGACTGGTACGACGTCGGACTCGATCTGCTCCGCCTGCGCAAGATCGACGACTCGATTTACGCGTTCCAGAAGTCGATCGAGAACGGCGAGAAGCCCGGCGCCGCGATGTACAACATCGCCTGCGCGTATTCGCTGCGCGGCGACGTCCGCAACGGCATGATCTGGCTGGAGAAGTCGATCGATAACGGCTTCTCGAGCGACGACAAGCTGGCCAACGATCCCGACATCGCGCAGCTGCGGCAACAGTCCGCCTTCCCCGGTCTTCGTCAACGGGCGAAGGATCTGGAGATGCGCACGCTGGACGGCAATTTCGGCCGCGTCGTGAAAGCGGTCTTCAACTGGGGCGACTCCGTCGAGCATCACCGCCGCATGACGCAGAAGTATCCGAACTCAGGCCGGGCCTGGTTCAACCTCGGATACACGGCGCTGCAGGCCCGCGATTTCGAAACGGCCATGCCGGCATTTCAGAAGACGCTGGTCCTCGGATACCGCGCCGGCACCTCGTCCTACAACATGGCCTGTGCCTACGCGCTCCAGGGCAACCGCGACGCCGCCTTCGTCTGGCTCGATCGCGCCCGCGCCGCGAAGTTCGATCTCGACGACCACATCGACGATGACGACGATCTCGACTCACTCCACCGCGACCCGCGCTGGAAAAAACTCACCGACGATTTGAACCTGCACGAGAAGGATCGCTGGAACACGAAGCATCACAAGCACAAGGACGGATAGGCCTGACTGATTCGCTGAGTCACAAACCTTCCGTCAGTTACGAAACCATGGCCTGCGCCATGGTTTTCGCATTTTGAGATCCTTCGCTTCACACCCGCCCCACCACCTCGCTCAGGATGACGGGGTGTGAGCTTTTGCCGTTTGCTGCTGCGAACTGCCTCTGCCTACTGCCTACTGCGAACTGCCTACTGCTATCCTCACGCTGAGGTCATCCCATGCTCGGCTCAGCGGTTGTTTACTCGGGTCTGATCGTTGCGTTTCTCGGCTTTGTCTGCATCGTGAAGCCGATCCGGCGTTTGCGGATCGGCACACGGCGCCGGGCATTGGCTGTCTTCGCTACCGGACTGGCGCTGGCGTTTCTCGGTCTCGTCCTTCCGGCGCCCGAGTCGCGCATCGCTCGCGCGGAAACGCGGCTCGACGAGTTTGCGCCGGTGTGGCAGTTCCATGAGTTCCACACCATGCGCGTCGATGCTCCACCGGATCGAGTGTATGAAGCGATTCAACGCGTACGCGCCGACGAGATCGCGTTCTTCCGCGCGCTGACGTGGATTCGTCGCGGCGGGAAGCCGTTGCCGGAGAGCATTCTCAACGCGGGCGATCGCGCGTCGATCATCGACGTGGCCACGCGCACGGGGTTCATCTATCTCGCCAACGACGTGCCGCGCGAGCTCGTTGTCGGCACCGTCCTCCACGCGCCGCGCGGCACGCGTGGAAAATTGACGCCGGACGTTTTTCGAAAAACGCTTCCGCCAGGATTCACGCTGGCCAGCATGAACTTTCACGTGCGTCCCGACGGCGCCGGCTCGATCGTCTCCACCGAGACCCGCGTTTTCGCCAACAGCCCCCGTGCGCGACGCCGCTTCGCAGCGTACTGGCGCGTGATCTATCCGGGCAGCGCCACGATCCGGAGGATGTGGTTGCGGGCGATTGCGAAACGGGCGGAGAGTTAGCGCCGAGAGCCGCCCCCTCCTACGGAACTCTACGGCTGCCCGTTCCGCAGCATCCCGTGGCGCAGGATGCGGGCGATGTCGCTCACGGCCTGGTCAGTGCCTTTGCCGAAGTGATCCTTGACGCCGAAGAGGATCTCGATCGTGAAGTAGTTGTAGAAGACGCGCGTGGCCAGCATGACGGCGGAGACGGGCGAGAGGCCGTCGGCGAGTTTGATGGTCAGCTCTTTCTCCATGCCGGTCGCTTTCATGAAGGAGTCGAAGCGGTCGGCCATGTTCTGGTAGAACTTGCGGACGTGCGTGCCGTCGAATTCCACGACGTCGACGTAGATCAATGCGACGTATTCGCGGTAGTCGCTGACGATCTCGCGGATGGCATGGCCGATGGCCTCGAGGTTTTCGGGGAACGAGCCGGCCGCCAGCGCGCGGTTGAACGGAAACTCCGGTTGCGACATCGCCTCGAAGTAGCGATCAATCAACGCGCGGAAGATCGTCTCTTTGTCGGGGAAGTGGTGGTAGACGTTTCCTTTGGAAAGCCCCGCCTCCGCAGCGATGTCGCGGACGCTGGTGGCGCCGTAGCCCTTGTGCGAAAAGAGCTTGAGTGCGGAATCGAGGATCTGCGTTCTCGATCGTTCGGATCGTTCGACCTGGGTCATGTTTTTGAAGTCTATCGTTCCCCGTCATCCTGAGCGAGGTGGCTGGGCGGGTGTGAGCGTGAGGATCTCAAAATGCGAAAACCGTGGCCTGTGGCTTCGTTCTCCAATTTTGAGATCCTTCGCCGTCTACGCGGCTCAGGATGACGGCTTGTGGAGCATTGATCGCAGGTCGCCCTTCACCACCTTCCCGTACGGCGTGCGCGGTAGCGCGTCGAGGTACACGAAGCGCTTGGGGATCTTGTATTTCGCGAGACGTGCCGTGAGCCAGGCGATGAGATCCTGATCCGTAGCCGTACCGACGACGAACGCCACCGCCACCTCGCCCCAGGTGTCGTCCGGCACGGCTACGACGGCGGCGTCGGAGACGGACGGATGGGCCACGAGCTCGGCTTCGATCTCCGCGGGATAGACGTTCACGCCGCCGCTGATGAACATCTCTTTGCGCCGTCCGGCGATGTAGAAGAAGCCGTCTTCATCGCGCCGGGCCAGATCGCCGGTGCGGAACCAGCCGTCTGCCGCATACGCCTCGGCGGTGGCGTCCGCGTTGTTCCAGTAACCGCTGGAGACGTGCGGGCCGCGGATCCACATCTCTCCGACTTCATCGTCCATCTCGCGCAGTTCGACTTCCGTGAACATCATCGGGCGTCCGATGGAGCCCGGCTTCCGGACGGAGTCTTGGACGGTCATGGTGAAACAGTTCACGCCCACTTCGGTCATGCCGTAGCCCTGTTTGAATGCGATGCCGCGCTTCTGGTACGCGTCGATCACGAACTGCGGCAGCGGCGCGCCGCCGGAGATGAACCAGCGCACGTGCGACAGATCCACCGTCGTGAATTCGGGCGCATCCATCAGCAGCTTCCAGATGGTCGGGACGCCCAGCACGACCGTGCAGTGTTCGGTTTCAATCGTCTTCCACACCTCGGATGTCGTGAACGATTTGTGGATGACCACCGTGCCGCCGGCGCAGAAGATCGGGATCAGGAACGCGGCCAATCCGCCGGCGTGGTACATCGGCGTGAAGACCGGCGAGACATCGTCGTCGCGCAAGCCCCAGTTGATGACCGTGTTGTAGCCGTTCCAATAGAGCTGGCGCTTCGGAATCATCACGCCCTTCGGCTTGCCGGTCGTGCCGGAGGTGTAGAGCAGGCAGTAGATGTCTTCGCTCGCAGTTTGTTTTCGATCGGCGCTCTGTGTCGCTTCTTCGACGCGATGTGTCACGGGCCACTGAGTATCGATCACCGAGAACTGCGCGAACTCTTCGCCGACAAACAGCAGTTTCATCGCGCAATCGGCGGCGATCGCACGTAGCTCATGTTCGGTCGCACGAGTCGACAGCGGCACGACGATCACTCCCGCTCTGCCGGCGGCAAAGAAGAGGTCGAGAAACTCGAGCGAGTTGTGCGCGAGCAGTCCGAAGCGATCTCCGGGCTCGAGGAGGGCTCGCAGCGTGATGGCGGCGCGCTCGACGCGGGCATCGAGTTGCGCGTAGGTCAGGCGCTGACCGGTCTCGATGCACACGACCGCCAGCTTGTCCGGCGTGACGCGCGCGCGTTCGCTCAGGAGGTCGTTGTCAAACATTGGAGGAATCGCTCCGGCTGTTGCATGTGCGGGATGTGCGCGGCGCCTTCGATCACGCGTAAATCGGCGTTGGGAATCGCATCACGCAGCGCTTCGGCATACGACATCGGCAGGACACCGTCATCGGCGCCCCAGATGAGCGTGGACGGCGCGGCGATCTCGCCGAGGCGAGGCTCGATGTCGTGCTCGAGCAGCTCGGTGAGACGGAGCATCGGCGAGCCTTGCGCGCGCTGCAGCAGCGCCGTGATCAGCCACTCCTGCGGCTCGAATTGCGGGCCATGCACCGCACGCAGAATCGGTATGGCTTCTTCGCGCGTCTGCGCAACGATCGGCACCGCCAGCGGCCGCGCCAGTCCGCCGGAAGCCTCCAGCACCAGACGCGCAACGCGCTCCGGATGTTTCAGCGCGTACAGCAGCACGATCCACCCACCAAGCGAATTGCCGACGAGCGTGACTGGCTCTTCGCCGGCTGCATCATCGATCACCGCTTCGAGCCGGGAGATGATCAGCGAGATCGGAATCGGTCCTTCCTTCGGTGCGCTTTCGCCGTGGCCAGGGAGATCGGGGATGATCACGCGATACGTTTTCGCAAGCTCGGGTCCAACGGTGAACCAGGTGCCTGCCTGATCGTTCGCACCATGCACCATGA
>JALYJW010000176.1 GCA_030775085.1 Acidobacteriota bacterium
CGCGGGCTGGTATTGACTCGCACTCGATTCCCCCGGCTGAAAGCCGGGGGCTAGTGTCTTTCAGCGTGCTACGCACGCAAGGCCGGCGAGGCGGCTCCGCAACGATCCGCGGTGCCTTGTACCGCGGTAGCGGTACGGAGAGGGTAGCCGTGGGTTGCGCGCGCAGACGCGCTACCCACGGACAAAACGTATTCTTTGAGGCCGCACCGCGTAGCCGGTGCGGAGAATCGAAGCGAACGATCAGAGCAGGAAGCGCCTTGTAGATAGCTCTCCGCACCACTGACGTGGTGCGACTCGAGGATGCGCACCTTTCCGGGGGTAGCGCGTCTGCGCGCGCGACCCCCGGCTACCTTCTCCGTACCGCTACGCGGTACTTAGGCGTGCTGCGCATCAGAAGACCTTGGGCCTGGCGTCGGCCACGTACCGTCGCGCTGAGGCAGCGTGCTCCCGACCCCTACAACCAGAGTTTGAACGCACGTTTCACGTCTTCATCCGCACGCACTGGACGCCGCGTCTTTTCGTCGAGCCACAGATGCGATGACGTCCCATTCGCGTGCAGCGTTTCTCCGCGCGAGTCGAACAGTTCGTACGAGAATTTGATGCTGCGGCTGGCCAACTCCGCAACGGTCGTGCGGATGAGCACTTCGTCGTCGTAGCGATATGGGATCCGGTAGCGACACTGAATGTCGGTCACGACGAGGATGTAGCCGCGCGACTCGATCTCGTTGTATGGAAAGCCGGTGGCGCGGCAGAGATCCGTCCGCCCGATCTCGAACCAGACGATGTAGTTCGCGTGATGGGCGATGCCCATCTGGTCGGTCTCTTTGTAGCGGACGCGCAGGCGCGATTCGACGTGTGGCATGGTGGGCGAAGATAGCATTGGGGGTGCGTGGGCTGTGGACGTGGACTTTGTGGACTTGGTGGACGAAGTGGACACGGTCGTTGTCCACCCGTGTCCACAACGTCCACTCAGTCCACCAAGTCCACAACGTCCACTGTCCACAGCCCCCAAGCGGCAAACCTCTTGCTGGTCGAGATCGCTAATGCGCAAACGAACACGTTCGCTGGTGGATATGCTGGCCTTGCCGCTGGCGATCACCGGCACAGTGATGCTGGCCGCGGGCCTCGGCCGGCGTCTTTATCGGCGCACGCAGATTTTCGATCCTTCGCCCGATCCGGAACGCAGTTGGAATCCTGTCGCATACGGCATTCCCGCCGACGCGTGGGAAGAGCATTGGATCGAAACGCCGGACGGCGAACAACTTTATGCGTGGTATTGCCGCGCGAAGAATCCCGTGGCCAGCGCGCTTTTCTGCCATGGCAATCGCGGCAATCTCACAGTCAGCGCGGACGTCGTCCCTCACCTGCTCGCTGCGAATCTCAGCGTGCTTCTCTTCGACTATCGCGGCTACGGCAAGAGCAGCGGAACGCCGTCCTATGACGGAGTGCTCGACGATGGCGAGACCGCGGCGCGTTTCCATGACTCCATCCGGCCACCCGGCCTGCCTTCCATCCTGTACGGCTTTTCCCTCGGCGGAGCGGTGGCCGGTCAAATCGTGCGCCGCTATCCATTCGACGGACTGATCCTGCAATCGACGTTCACCAATCTCACCGGCATGGCCCGCCTGATCCATCCGCGCGTGCCGCTCCATCTGCTGGCCGGCAACCTTTTCGACACGCTCGATTCCATGCACAAGTTGAAGATCCCGTTGCTGATCCTGCACGGTTCCGACGACGAAGCGATTCCCTCTTCGATGGCACGCGAGCTCTTCGCCGCGTCGCCGGGACCGAAACGGATCCACATCGTCGAAGGCGGATTGCACAGCGATCTCTACACGCGCGATGCCGCTTCACTCATACAAGCGCTCTCGCAATTCCTTGCCGAAGTGCCGCAGCGTACCGAGCAAATCCCGCTCGAGCCTCCATCGAAGGTCGAGGAGTCGGTCGATGCTGCGTTGCGCTTAGTGCGTCGCTTCGTGCGCCGAAAGACAGCTAAAAAACCGGCCGTGATAGCATCCGCCCCCCGATGATTGCCGTCGTCAAATCAGCTCCTCTCGACGGTCCGGACGGGACCGAGATCCGCGATTGTCCGGTCCCGAAACCAGGTCCCGGCGAGGTGCTCATCCGCGTCGCCGCCACGGCGGTTTGCGGTACCGATAAGCACATCTATCACTGGGATCCGTCGATCCGCGCGAAAGTGCAGCCGCCGCGCATTTACGGCCATGAGTTCTGCGGTTTCGTCGAGGAGCTCGGTCCCGGCGCGGCGCGCGATCACGAAGGCACGCTGGCCGTCGGCGATTACGTCTCGGCCGAGATGCACATCATCTGCGGCGAGTGTTACCAATGCCGCGCCGGCGAGGGACACATCTGCGTCCGCACGAAGATCTACGGCCTCGATGAGGACGGTGCGTTCGCTGAGTTCGTGAAAGTGCCGGCCAGCAATGTTCTGAAGCTCCCGTCGTTCGTTCCGCCGCGCGTCGGCGCATTTCTCGATGCGCTCGGCAATGCAATCCACACCACGCAGGTCGTCGATCTGTCGGGCAAGTCCGTGGCCATTACCGGCTTCGGTCCCATCGGCGCAATGTCGGCGGCCATCGCCGAGCACAACGGCGCCTCGGTGGTGATCGTCACGGACGTCAGCGATCACGCGCTGGAGACGGCGCGGCGCTGGGCGGCCTCGCGCAACTTCGCCAACCTGCACACGTTCAACGTGCGCACCACCGATCCGGCGGTCGTGAAGAGTGCGGTACAGGCGCTCACCGGCGGCGTCGGCGTTGACGTGGTCTGCGAGATGTCGGGCTCGGGCGCGGCCATTAACTTCGGTCTGGAGATCGTGCGCATGGGCGGCACGCTCTCGCTCCTCGGCCTGCCTGCCGGCCATTCGGTCACGATCGACGACTACACGCGCAACGTGATCTTCAAAGGCGTGACGATGCACGGCATCATCGGCCGGCGGATGTACTCGACCTGGCAACGGATGCTGGGCCTGCTCCGCGCCGGCCTCGACGTCGCCTGGGTCGTGCAGGCCACCTACGATTCATTACGCGAATTTCACGACGGCATCGGCAGGTTCGATCGACATGAAGCGCTGAAGGTGGTCTTCTTCCCCGAGGGAGAAGCAGCCGCGCAGGCGCGGCTTCAGTAGAGCGTAGCCGACTGCCGACCGCCGACTATTTCAATGAAACGCATCGGCATTCTCACCGGCGGCGGCGACGTCCCCGGACTCAATGCAGCGATCAAGGCATTCGCGTGGCGCATGCTGGACGAGCCTTGCGAGATCATCGGGCTGCGTCGCGGCTGGGCGTCGCTCGTCAACATCGTGCCCGACGCTTCCGCGGACAATTCGGCGTGGATCCTGCCGCTCACGCGCGTGCTCACGCGCGCCATCGATCGCACCGGCGGCACGATCCTCCACACCTCGCGCATGAATCCCTCGATCGCCAAGCGCGATCAGATTCCGCCGCACCTCATCGCACAACTGCCGCCTCCCGATGACCGCGGCCGCTACGACCTCACGCCGCACGCGCTGCGCGTCATCGATTTCCTGAAGCTCGACGCGCTCGTGGCCCTCGGCGGCGACGGCACGCTCACGTTCACGCGGCGCCTGCATCAGGAAGGCGTCCCGCTCATCGCCATCCCGAAAACGATGGACAACGACGTTTACGGCACCGATTACTGCCTCGGTTTTTCGACGGCGGTCACGCGCGCCGTGATGTTCATCAACGACCTCCGCACCAGTGCCGGATCGCACGAGCGCTTCCTGATCGTGGAGCTGTTCGGCCGCAATTCCGGCGAGACCTGTCTGCTGGCCGCATATCTCTCCGGTGTCGACCGCGCGCTCATCGCCGAGGTCCCGTTCGATCCCGAAAAACTGTACGAGATGCTGTTGCGCGACAAGTCGGAGAACCCGAGCAACTACGCCGTCGTGGCGGTCTCGGAAGGCGCACGCATCACCGGCGGAACGCTCGTCGAGAGCGGCAAGCCCGACTCGGCCGGACAACGCCGCCTCGGCGGCATCGGCGGCGTGCTCTCCGATTTCCTCGAGAAGCGCGACGGATCCAGCGTCATCTACCAGCGCCTCGCCTACCTCATGCGCTCCGGCGCACCCGACTCACTCGACCTCATCGTCGCCAACAACTTCGGCTCGCTCGCCGCCGACCTCCTGCGCCGCGGCGAAAGCGGCCAGATGGTCTCCGTCGTCGGAGGCCGCTACACTGCGGTTCCGATCGCCACCACCGGAGAAGGCAACAAACGCGTCGACGTCCCGCGCTTCTACGACGCCGCCGAGTACCGGCCGAAGGTCGCGGAGGTGATGGGGATGCCGATGTTTTTACACTGACGGCGCTTTGTGGACTGAGTGGACTTGGTGGACGAAGTGGACTGGCCTTGTCCACTCAGTCCACAAAGTCCACTCAGTCCACAACGTCCACAGAGCGCAGGCTCACAGTCGCAGAGTCTCAGAGAGCATGGAAAGAACGCCCTCTGAGACTTTGAGACTTTGCGACTTTGCGACTACGCTTCGCGCGGTATGAAACGACTCGCGCTAATCGCCCTCCTCGCAACCAACCTCCTCGCCGGTGAAGGCAAGTGGACGCCGCAACAGGTTCTCGAGCTCGATCCGAAATGGCTGGCCAAGGAAGGACTGCAGTTGCCTCCTTCGCGGCTGTGGGATCCGAAGCGCGGGACTGGACTTCTGGCTGCCACGATCAGCACCGGCGGATGTTCGGCCGGTTGGATCTCCGCGGAGGGACTATTCATCACGAACCATCACTGCCTCTTCGGCGTGCTGCAGGAGCACGCCACGCCGCAGAACGACATCATCGAGAACGGTTTCCTGGCGCGCTCGCGCGATGCGGAGCTGCGCAGCAAGACCACTCGCATCACGGTGCCGCGCCGCTTCACCGACGTCACCGCGGATGTGTTGAAGGCAGTGCCGGCGAATGCGACGGATGCGGATCGTCATCGTCTCGTGGAACGGAAGACGAACGAGATCGTGGCCGCGTGCGAGCAGCAGCCCGGCGCGCGCTGCAGAGTGGCGGCGCACGACGGCGGTCTGCAGTACGTGTTGCAGGAGATGACCGAGCTCCCCGATGTCCGTCTCGTCTACGCACCGCCGCGCGCGATCGGCGAGTTCGGCGGCGAGATCGACAACTGGAGCTGGCCGCGACACACCGGCGACTTCTCGATCGGCCGCGTCTACGTCGACGGGAAGCCGTACCAGCCCGAGTTTTTCTTCCCGATCTCCACTAAGGGCGTTCAGCCGGACGATTTCGTGATGGTCCTCGGATATCCCGGCACGACGTTCCGCGCGCACACCGCGGACGAGATGGAAGAGCGTCATGTCTGGTTCTCCGCCCGCGCCAACGTCTATCGCGACTGGATTCACATTCTCGAGACGGCCAGCAAAGGCGATTCCGCGGGCGGGATCTCGGTCGCCGATCTGATGAAGACGCTCGCCAACCGCCAGAAGAACGGCGAAGGGCAGTTGGCCGGATTCAAGCGCGGCCGCATTCTGGAAAAGCAGCGCGCCGCGGACCGCGCCGTGCTCGCCGCGTTTCCGGCCGCGCGCGCCGCGTATGACGAGCTGGCCGCGATGGCCGCGGAAAAGAAGAAGACGTTCGACCACGACTTCCTGCTCGATCACATCCGCATGTACGGTGGCGTCCTCACGCCTACGGGCCCGAAATCGCTCGTGATGGCGGTGGCCATCGCCAAGTCGGCGCTGGAGCGGCAGAAGCCCGACACTGAGCGCGACACCACGTTCATGCAGCGCAACATCGGACGCGTGCGCGAGCGGATGGAGCGCGAGCAGAAGAACTTCTTCCCGGCCGCGGACAAGGCCATGCTGGCCGATTTTCTCCGCCGTGCGCGCGCATTGCCGGAGGATCAACGCATCGCCGCACTTGGTGCCATCGAATCCATCGACACGCTGTACGCGAATACGAAGCTGCTCGATCTCACCGAGCGTCTGAAAATGTTCGACGAGACAGCCGGCCAACTCCGTGCCCGTCGCGATCCGCTGGTCGACCTCGGCTTCGCACTGGCCGGCGAGATCGCCACGATGGTAGAGCGCAAGGAACGTTGGGAAGGCACGGTGCTGCGACTGCGTCCCGAGTGGCGCCGCGCCGTGATCGCTCACGCCGGGAAGCCTGTGGCGCCGGACGCGAACAGCACGCTCCGCGCCTCATTCGCGCACGTGAAGGGCTATGCGCCGCGTGATGGAACGTGGTCCGTGCCGCAGACCAGACTGGCCGGTGTGATCGAGAAGCACACCGACGCCGAGCCGTTCGACGTTCCGGAAAAAGTGCTCGCCGCGGCTGCTGCTGGAAAGCTCGGCCGCTGGAAAGATGCCCGGCTCGGCGACGTGCCGGTGAACTTTCTCGCCGATGCGGACACGACGGGAGGCAACTCCGGAAGCCCGGTCGTGAACGGGCGCGGCGAGCTGGTGGGCGTCAACTTCGACCGGGTCTGGGAGAATGTCGCCAATGACTTCGCCTACAACCCCGAAGTGGCCAGAAACGTCAGCGTCGACGTGCGTTACATGCTCTGGATCCTCGAAGAGGTTGAAAAGGCCACCGAGTTGTTGCAGGAGCTGAAAGTCGCGAAATGAGAGAGTCGGCGGTCGGCAGTCGGCGGTCGGCAGTAGCCGAGCAACGCGACGACATCGGTTCGTCCCTCTACGGC
>JALYJW010000177.1 GCA_030775085.1 Acidobacteriota bacterium
CCCGGACGCGGGGAGAGGGTCAGGGTGAGGGGCGGCTCTCGCGAATGCATTACTCTGCGCGGCGTGAGCTCCCCTACCCTTCACTGCTCCCGATGCGATTGGCGTTCGCCGATCGATGCGCTTTACAACCTTTGTCCGTCGTGTGCTGCGCCGATTCTCGTGCAGTACGAGCTCTCCCCTTCGCCGCGGGTGTCGTGCAGTCGCTCGGACATGTGGCGGTATCGAGACGTTCTCCCGATCGATGACGAGAGCGAGATCGTGACGCTCGGCGAGGGAATCACGCCTCTTTTGCCGTCACGGTCGCGGCGGAATGTGTGGATCAAGGACGAGTCGAAGAATCCGACGCGCTCGTTCAAGTCGCGCGGGATGGCCGCGGCGGTGACGATGGCGAGGAAGCTCGGTGCGCGGAGTCTGGCCGCACCGACGGCGGGCAATGCCGGCGCTGCTCTTTCCGCGTACGGCGCGCGCGCGGGATTGCCGGTTTTCGTGGCCATGCCGCGCGACACGCCGCAGTCGATCGTCGATGAGTGTCGCGGCTACGGCGCGCAGGTGGAGCTGGTGGAAGGGCTCATCACCGATGCAGCGAAACGTGTGCAGCAGTTCATCGCTGCGAATGGCGGCTTCGATCTCTCCACGCTCAAGGAGCCGTATCGCGTCGAAGGAAAAAAGATCATGGGCTACGAGCTGCTCGACGATCTCGGACGCCTCCCCGACGCGATTCTGTATCCGACCGGCGGCGGCACCGGCCTCATTGGGATGTGGAAGGCGTTCGACGAAATGCAGCGCCTCGGCTGGCTTGCCGCTGACGGTGGAGACGATCGGCGCCCGCGCATGTTCAGCATCCAGTCCAGCGGTTGCGCGCCCATCGTGCGCGCGTTCGACGGGAACCTCGAGACCGCACCGGAGTGGGAGTCGCCGCAGACGACGGCGTGGGGACTGCGCGTTCCGCGCGCCGTGGGCGATCGGCTGATGCTGCGCGCGTTGCGCGATTCCGGCGGAGGGGCGCTGGCCGTCGACGAATCGCGCATCGAGGACGCTGCGGCGGATCTTCGCGTTGCGGAAGGGATCGACGCCGGCCCCGAGACCGGCGCGGCATGGCTTGCGCTCGATGAATTGCGCGCCAGCGGCACGATCTCCGAGGATGAGCTCGTGGTGGTGTTCAACACCGGCGGCAATAAATACCGTTGAGGTGACCCGAGTCACGAGGCCGCGTCAACGAACGCTCTACATTGACCGTCAGTAGTACGGTCGTGCATCACCTCTCTCAATACAACCGGGTCCGGAGAAAAGAATGAGACATCTCGTGCGGCGCATGATGCCGTTTGTCGTTTGCATCGCAATCAGCACTCAGACGTTCGCGGACTGCAACGACATGAACGGACTGCCGGCCGACGGCGCGACGGTGACGCCGAATCAGGCGGAGACGGTGGTGCTCAACTGGACGACGCAGGCCGCGGCCCAGGAGTACGACGTCTACTTCGGTCCCGCGGGCTCGTGCTCTGCGCCTTTTCCTCATGGCACTGTGCAGGCACCGACGACCGAATGGAGCCCTCCGTCCAACGAGATTACTCCCGGCACGACCTACGAGTGGAAGGTCGTTGCGAAAGCCCCAATTCTCAACGGCTGCCCCGATGGACTGCCGACCACCGGCTGCAAGACCTTCACGACCTCCTCCTGTCCCCTCGCCCCGCCGCTGCTCGCTCCCGCGAACAACAGCACCGTTCCTTACGGGATCGTCGAGTTCGAGTGGGACGATGTAGCAGACGCCACCAGCTATGAGCTGTACGTCGGGGTCGACGGAGATCCGCTGTTCTCGAAGGGCTCGACACTCGGTACGTCGAAGTCGGGCTACATCGAGCCGGGCCGGACGATCGAATGGAAGGTCGTGGCCAACGCGCCGAGCTGCCCCGGTTCTCCATCGCCCCACCACTTTTTCACGACCTCCTGCCCCGGCGATCCCGCGAATCTGATCACGCCGCAGGACGGCGCACAATTCTCGGAAGGCCAGAACATCAACTTCACCTGGTCCGACATCAGCGGCTCGCAGGGATTCGACGTCGCCGGATACGACGTCAAGGTCTCCGATGACGGCGGCTCCACGTGGGACGTCCTTGCCGAGAATCTCAACACGAACTTCTTCTCGACCGGCGAGTTGCCGCAAGGCGACTACATGTGGGAAGTTCGCGCGAACTTCAACGGCGACTGTGATCCGCTCTACTCCTCACCCCGCGAATTCTCCGTCGGTCACGACTGCGGCAGCGAAGAGCCGGAGCTGATCTCTCCCGCACAGAACGCCACGCTGAGCACACCGATCACGTTCCAGTGGACCGCGCGCGCGAATGCCGAAAGCTATCGCCTGTTCGTGAAGCCCGCCGATGGCGTGCGCCGTCTGCTGACCACGACTTCGAACACCGAGTACACGACCTCGGATCTCGAGAACGGCGCGAACACCTGGTCCGTGACGGCGATCTACAACGACTGCCCCGACGCAGATTCGAGCGAGCGCACTCTCAACGTCGAAGGCGGCGAGGAAGGCTGCCCATCGAATCCCGGCAAGGCGACGCTTCTCGCACCCGCGAATGGCGCGACGAATCTCGCCTCCCCTGTCACGTTCCACTGGAACGCAGTTCCGAACGCGACCGGTTATCGCGTACTCGGTTCGTTCAATGGCTCCGCCTCCGTTCCCCTCGGCGCGACGACGACTACGTCCCTCGTCGCTGACGTGCCGGCCGGCAATGGCGAGTGGCTCGTGCAGACGTTCTTCGGCGAGGACTGCCCGACCACCTTGAGCGATAAGAGAACGCTCACCGTCGCCAGCGGTGCCACCTGCAGCGGGGCCGCGCCGCAACTGGTCGCCCCTGCCAATGGCGCGACGAACGTCGCCTCGCCGGTCACCTTCCAATGGACCGCGGTTGCGGACGCGACCAGTTATCGCCTTTTCGTTGCCGTGGGCGATGGCGAATTCTCGTTCTACGGAGAGACGAACGCCACTACGCTACAGCGCATCGTGCCAACCGGCACCGTGCGATTTTTCATCGCCGCACGTTTTGCCGCCTGTCCCGAGGCGCGCAGTTCGACATCGACTTTCACCGCAGGCACCGGGAACGAGTGCGCCGCGGCGAACATCACGTTGCTCGCTCCCGCGGAGAACGCCACGACAGGATCGCCGGTGCGGATGGGCTGGAGCCCTGTTGCGGGCGCGCTCTTCTATCGCGTCTGGGTCTCGATCGACGGCAATGCGCCGGTGAATATCCTCCGCACCAACGCCACCGAGGCGGATGTGAATCTGCCCGCCGGCACGATGGTCTGGTACGTCGATGCGCCGCGCCAGAACTGCCCGGCCGTCGTTTCGAGCGAGCGCCGCTTCACGGTGGCGACAGGCGCGAACTGCACGAACAATCCCGCGCCGGCGCTCGTCTCGCCCGTCGGCACGCGCGAGAATCCCGCAGCTTCGCCCGCTCACGTGACGCTGGTGTGGAACGCTGTGCCGAACGCCATCGGCTATCGCATCTGGATCTCGAGTGATCTATTCCTGTTTGAAGATCTGGCGCTGACGAAACTGACGCAGGCCGAGATTGATCTCGAGCCCGGAACGTACGGGTGGTTCGCCGAGGCATTCTTCGACGGCTGTCCGCCCGTGCCTTCCACCAGGGCCTTCTTCCGCATCGCGCAAACGACGCCGCGCTGTCCGACGGACGAGCCGAACGCCATCTCGCCCGGCAACGGCGAAGTCACGACCTCTCCCGTTACCTTCGCTTGGGACGCGGTCGAGAAAGCCACGAAGTACCGCCTCTTCGTTTCCATCGACGGCTCCGAAGCGCAGATCATCGGCGTGACGACGGAGACGCAGCTCACGCGCGCGCTGCCGCCGGGACAGGTGACGTGGCGTGTCGAGGCCGCGTTCGCAAATTGCCCGTCGACGTTCTCGGATCGCATGAACTTCACCGTTCGCGAGTCGCAGAATTGCGGCGACGAAGGAGCGGATCTCGTTTCACCGCCGCACAATGCTCTGAACGTCGAGTCGCCGGTCGACTTCGTCTGGAGCGCGGTCAGCGGCGCATTGAAGTATGTCCTCGTCGTGCAGGTGAATGACGGCGCGCCCACTGCGATCGCGATCACGAGCGACACGCACGTGACGCGCGCCATGCCGCCGGGACTCATCCGCTGGCGCGTCGTGACGCATTTCTCCGGCTGCGAGCCCATCGAGTCCGAGCTATTCCGATTCGCCATCGCGCGCACGCAGGAATGCGAGAACCGCAAGCCGATTCTCCTGCTGCCGTCCGACGACGACCGCGAAATGCCGTCGCCCGTCTACTTCCAATGGACTCCGGTCCCGAACGCCACGAGCTATCTGTTGTGGGCGCGTCAGGGCGACGACGATCCCAGCATCCTTGCGTCGACGGAAGACCCGAGCGCGATTGTGGAACTTGGCGCGGGACGCTACGAATACTTCGTCGAGGCGCATTTCGACGGATGCCCGCCGGCGCAATCGGCGCGCGGCGAGTTCGAAGTGACGGCGCCGGTGCCGTGCGGCACGCCGCTGCAACCGCAGGCGCAGGTCGTCGGCCAGGCGTTGTCGAACACGACGTACCGCCTGCGCTGGACGCCGCTGCCCAACGTGCAGTTCTATGAAGTGCAGGAGTCGACCACGCAGGACTTCTCGAACGCCACGACGGTCACCAGCGCAACTCCGGTCGTCGCGTTCATGCATGAAGTGACGGGCACTCCGGTGCAGTATCGCTATCGCGTCCGCGGCGTGAGCGACTGCGGCACCGGCGCGCGCGGCCCGTACTCCGAGGTCGTGAGCGTGTTCGTCACCGCCCCGAAGACCATCAACTCCAGCACCGAGATCGGCGCGGAAGAAGCGATCGTGCAGACGATCTTCGTTCCCGGCCTGACCTCGCCAGTTCCGTTCACCGTCACTGCCGACAAGCCGTGGCTGACCATCACGCCGTCCTCTGGCACGCTGCCCGTCGCAGGCATGACGCTCACCGTGACCGCGAACCCGGACGTCCTGGTCCTCGGCACGAACACCGGCACGATCCAGGTCCTGACCAACGGTAGCAGCGGCAAAGGTCCGCAGGTCGAGGCCGGAACGACGTTGAAGATCCCGTTGTCCGTCAGCCTCGTCACGCCGGTCGCGCCGAGCGGTAAAGGCACGCCGCCGCCCGACTCGCTCATCTTCCCCGTCGTCGGTCACGCGCAGGGCGCGAACGACTCGCTGTTTGAGTCCGACATCCGCATCACGAACCTCACCGCCGAAACGGCGCGGTACGAAGTGAATTTCACGCCGACGCAGACGGACGGCACGCAGACCGGCAGCTCGAGCACGATCGAGATCGCGCCGAACGCCACGCTTGCGCTCGACGACATCGTGGCCAGCCTCTTCGGCACCGGTACGACTTCGAGTGCCATCGGCATGCTGGAAGTGCGTCCGCTCACGACGACCACCAGCGCGAGCGTCGGCTTCTTCGGATCGACCGCCACCGCCGCCACGATCCGCGAGCTGACCACAGCGGCGTCGAGCCGCACGTACAACTTCACGCCGCAGGGAACGTTCGGCCAGTACATCCCGGCCGTGCGCTTCTCTGATTTCGTCGGCAGAGCTCTCGACGGTGCGGCGCCTTCGATTCTGTCGTTGCAGCAGGTTGCGGAATCGGCCGACTTCCGCGCGAATTTCGGATTCGCCGAGGCTGCTGGCTCTCCCGCTGAATTGAGCGTGCGGGTGTTCGACACGGCCAACAATCTGCTCAAGACCATCGCCATCTCGCTCAAAGCCGGCGAGCACCAGCAGATCAACGGCATGCTGGCCTTGAACGGGGTGACCAACCTCGCCAACGGCCGCGTGGAAGTGGAGGTGCTGAGCGGCGACGGCAAAGTGACCGCGTACGTCTCCGAGGTCGACAACAAGACCAACGATCCGCTGCTCGTGTCGGCCGTGCTCAAAGGCGGCATCACCGCGAACAAATGGGTCGTCCCGGGCGTGGCCTACATCAACAACCCGAGTGCGTTCTGGGTCACCGACATGCGCGTGTTCAACGCCGGCACGACGGCCACGACGACGACACTGACCTTCTACGCGGAGCGCGAGCCGAGCGTCTCGATGTCGAAAGACTTCACGCTGCAGCCAGGCGAGATCAAAGTTCTCGACAACGTCATCGCCGAACACTTCTCGGCGCTGGGCAGAGCCACCGGCTCGATCGCGGTAACGACACCGGCCGCTTCGAATCTCACAGTCACGGCACGCACGTACAACAAGACGGCCGATGGAACCTACGGCCAGTTCGTCCCCGGCGTGACGCCGGCGGAGTCAGCGGGTGTGGCCGATCGCGCGCTGCAGATCCTCCAGCTCGAACAATCGCCGCGCCTGCGCACGAACATCGGCCTCCTCGAAACGTCGGGCCAGCCGGCTACGATCGAAGTCAGCGCCATCATCCCCGACGCACTGGTCACGCCGGTCGTGACCTACGACCTCCAGCCTAACGAATTCCGCCAGATCTCCCTCGCCGACTTCGCCGGAGGCCAGGCGCTGTACAACACACGCGTAACCGTGAAAGTGATCGGCGGAAACGGGAGAGTGACCGCGTACGGATCGGCGATCGATGAGCTGAAGGGCGATCCGACCTACGTGCCCGCGCAGTGATGCGCGTTCGTCGCGAGAGCCGCCCCTCACC
>JALYJW010000178.1 GCA_030775085.1 Acidobacteriota bacterium
ACCCTCTCCCCTCGGCGATGAAGCCGCCGTGGGGAGAGGGGACTCCCGACCAACAGTCCCCTCTCCCCGCCGCAGTCTTATCGCGGTGGGGAGAGGGTAGGGTGAGGGGCGGCTCTCGCGAAACCCTACCGATTCCGCAACCGGATCGTTTGCGCGACCAGGTTGCCGTTTGCGTCGCGGAAGGCTTTGATGACGGCGGTGTCGTTGACGCGGAGGGATTCGGCGTTCGTGTAGGTCGTTCCTTTCGTGCGGACGGTGAAGTCTTCGGTGACCCAGATGCGGAGGACGGTGTTCGATTGGCGGTCGCGGAAGCCGAGGGTGGGACCGTCTTCGAGCGTCTCCGTGATGGTGCCGGTCATGGTGACGACGGCGTAGCGCGTGAGCTCTTCACGCGGCGGCACGCGGTCGTCGGTGGTGCCGATGTCGCTGGAGAATCGCACCGTGGAGGCCAGGAACATGTCGCCGACGCGGTTGTAGCTGCCTGTGATCTCGACGTTGTCGCCGACGCGCAGATCGCGCGCGCGGATGATCTCGCCGTTGGCATTCTCGGCGGAGCGCATGTCGACTCGCATTTCGCCGCGGCCTGCGTCGATGTACGCGTAATCGAGACCGGGCTCGAGGCGCGTCACCCGACCCGTGAGCACGGTCACCGTTCCGCCGGTTCCGGTGCCTGTTCCGCCGTCCTGCACCGAGGCGGTCACGTCGATGCGGCGCGCCGAGATCTCGTCGGACGGCGTGCTGCGCGCGTCGGCCTCGACGCGAATGCGATCTCCGATCTCGAGATTCGTCACGCGATACGTTTCGCCGCGGTAGTACACGGGCGTGTTGCGGTACGTGCGGACCGTGATCATGCGGCGGTCGGGCGTCTGAATGACCAAGCGTCCTTCCTCGACATTGATCTGGCGGATCGTTCCTTCCACGGTGTTGCTCTGCGCCGCGCCGCTGGAACGAGTATCGGTTTGTGCGGACGCGGATTGCGCCGGATCGCGCGTCGTGCCGACACCGACCTGGCTGGCCGGAACGTCGCGGCCGACGAGCGTGATCCGATCTCCACGATAGACGCCGTCGCGCAACGCCGGACCGCGAGCCTGGATGCGGTCGCCGAGGCGGATATTGGCGAGGCCGGCGGAACCGATGAAGATCTCCGGCTTCCCGCCAATCATCGTGCCGAACCCGTGGTACGTGGTCGAGACGGAATCGGTCTCGATGGTGACGCGCGTTTTCGTCGCGTCATCGACTTCGATCTGCAAGCGTCCCGGCCCGAGGTCGATGTCGAACACCGTCCCCGCGAGGGAACGCTCTTGAGCGAAAGTGGACAGACTAGCGAGGGCAAAGATCGCGCAAAGTACGGAAATGCGCAGGGTTTGAGTCATGGATCCTCCTGTTGATGGTCGCTAGGCGCAAACGACGAGCCACTGTCGCAGCGCGCGGCCTACTGTCTCGTTGAGACGGCCCGGCCCGCGATAAAGGTTCGCTCCACGGCGCGGTCATCGCCCATGAAAATCAACCCCGCCAGGAGATCTTCGAGCGAGGAGGCGCGGCCGGTGCGCATGGCCAAGAGAGGCGTGGCGTCGAGGTCGAGGACGAGGAAGTCGGCCGACTTGCCGGCTTCGAGACTTCCGGTCTCGCTGTCGAGCGTGAGAGCGCGCGCGCCGCCGAGCGTGGCCAGATACCAGAGATGAAACGGGCTCAACGAGACGTTCTGGACCTGCTGCACTTTATAAGCGTCAGCCATGGCGTTGAAGAGCGACGGCGTCGTACCGGCGCCGATGTCGCTGCCGAGTCCGACGATCACTCCGGCTTCCAGAACGCGATGCAGCGGAAAGAGTCCGCTGCCGAGAAACAGATTCGAATTGGGACAGTGCGCGATGCGCGTCCCGCGGCGCGCAAGAAGATCGAGCTCTTCCGCAGTCAGCCAGACTCCGTGCGCAAGCACCGTCCGTTCGCTGAGGAGGCCGTAACGGTCGTAGACATCGGCGTACTCGGCTTCCGGGAAAAGCTCCTGCACCCAACGCACTTCGTTCTGGTTCTCGGAGATGTGAGTGTGGACCCAGGCGTCGGGAAACTCGCGCTTGAGCCGTCCCGCTGCTTCAAGCTGAGCCGGAGTGGACGTCGGCGCAAATCGCGGCGTGATTGCGTAACGCAGCAGACCGCGTCCGTGCCACTTCTCCAGCAGTGCGCGGCTGTCGTCGTAGGACTGTTGCGGCGTGTCGAGAAGATAGTCGGGCGCGTTGCGGTCCATCATCGTCTTGCCGATGATTCCGCGGAACCCGCGACGCTCCGCCTCTTCGAAGAAGATGTCGGTGGCCTCACGATGGATCGTGGAGAAAATGAGCGCGCAGAGCGTGCCGTTGCGCAGCAGCTCGTCGTAGAACGCACGGGCCACGCGACGCGCATGCTCGGGATCCTCGAACTTGCGCTCGGTGGGGAACGTGTAGCGGTTCAGCCATTCCAGCAGATGCCCGCCATACGAGCCGATCATCTCCAGTTGCGGCGCGTGCAGGTGCGTATCGATGAAGCCGGGCGCAATCAGCTTTTTCGAAAGATCGACGATCTCGCCTTCGGGCGCGTCGGACCAATCACCAACGCTGTCAATGCGGCCATCATCGGAGACGGCCAGATGTCCGTCCTCGAAGTAGCGATGCGATGACTCGACGCCGCCCGCGAACGGATCCGCGACTGGCGTGAAGATGCGCGCGCGGTAGACCTTCACAGATCGTCTTCCTGAATGTCGCTGACCAGCTTCTCGAGCACGATTGCCTGATGCTTCCCGGTCACGACTTCTGCAGGCGGCGCGTCGGGCGCTTCGAGCGCTTCGCTGAGCGTGAGCGACGTCAGCGTGACCTGCTCCATGAACGTCGGCTCGTCCATCTGAGCGAGCGTCAGTTGCTCAGCGGCGGTCTTGCGGCGCGCGGCGCGCTCCTCGGCTTCGCGGAAGGACATCTCGAACTGCAGCAGCGTTTTCTCGAGCTTCAGATACAGCTCGCCCGTGGCCCGTACGTCTTCGAGGCAGTAGAGCGCGATGTCTTCGTGACGGCCGGCGCGATAGAGCGTTTCCACGGCCCGGCCGTCCATGCCGTCGGTCTTGGAGCTGGCGATGCCGAACGATTTGCAGGCCAGGTCGAGGTTGAAACGCATCTGGCGCGGATTGATCGTGCCGTTGAAGTTGAGCACTTCGCGCAGGTCGCAGTTCGGATGAAAACGATAGCGATTGCCGACCAGATCGCGCTTCGGCGGCAGGCCGCGGATCGCGGAACGGATCATCAGGAACGGCCCGTCGAACTGGCGTCCGTTGAACGAAATGAAGCGGTCGTCTTTGTCGAGGTACTCCCAGAACTTCTCGAGGATCTGCCGCTCGGTGCCGGAGATCATCGTGCGGTTGCCGTCTTTGCGCGTGATGACTTCCGTCTGTCCCGGCACTTCGTACATCGCGCAGGAACGGCCCGTCTCGGCATTGACGACGCCGATGGCCACGATGCGTCCGGTGAACGGCGAGAGCGCGCCGCGGCGCTTCTCTTCCTCCGCCTCGGCCTCGTTCATCCCTTTGATCAGGTACTCACGAACGTAGGAGTCGTGCTCCTCCCACGGCATCCCTACGGTCTCGATGTCGATGACGAGTTTCTTCATGAGGACCGAACAACACTACGCCGGAGTCTTTAATTTATCCACGAGCTCCTGTACGGCATCGGCGGAGTGCTGCAGCGCCGCGGCTTCATCCGCTTCGAGCTTGATCTCGATGATCCCTTCGAGGCCGTTGCGACCGAGCTTCACCGGCACGCCGACGAAGAGGCCGTTGTAGCCGTACTCGCCCTGCAGATAGGCGGCGCAAGGGAGGATCTTCCGCTTGTCCTTGAGAATGGCTTCGACCATCTCCACGGCCGCGGCGCCCGGCGCGTACCAGGCCGAGGTCTTGAGCAGGTTGACGATCTCCGCGCCGCCGTTGCGCGTGCGATCGACGATGGCGTCGATGCGCTCTTTCGAGATGAGCTCCGTGATCGGAATGCCGGCCACGGTGGAGTAGCGCGGCAGCGGAACCATCGTGTCTCCGTGACCGCCGAGGACGAACGCGTGCGTGTTCTCGACGGAAACGTTCAGCTCCATGGCGATGAAGGCACGCATGCGCGCGGAGTCGAGTACGCCGGCCATGCCGAGCACGCGCTCTCGCGGGAACTTCGAAACGCGGCGCGCCACTTCGCACATGGCGTCGAGCGGATTGGAGACGACCACGATGATGCTGTTCGGCGAGCGCTGCGCCACTTCGCGCGTCACGGCGCCGACGATCTCTTCGTTCTTCCAGAGCAGATCGTCGCGGCTCATTCCCGGCTTGCGCGGCAGTCCGGCGGTGATCACGACGACATCCGAGTCCTCGGTGCCGTCATAGGTGTTCGTGCCGCGCAGGATCGAGTCGTACTTTTCGATCGGTGCCGTCTCCATCATGTCCAGCGACTTGCCCTGCGGCACGCCTTCCACGATGTCGACGAGCACGACATCGGCAAGCTCTTTGAGTGCGATTCCCTGCGCTACAGTGGCGCCGACGTTCCCCGCGCCGACAACGGTTACTT
The DNA here is from genome assembly GCA_030775085.1 of Acidobacteriota bacterium. Lineage (GTDB taxonomy): Bacteria > Acidobacteriota > Thermoanaerobaculia > Gp7-AA8 > Gp7-AA8 > QHVT01. Next base: position 4,563 of record JALYJW010000178.1, read on the forward strand.
TGGTTTTCATGAATGACTTTCTCCGTGTGACAGTAGGCAGTTCGCAGTAGGCAGTAAGCAGGAAGCCACCGCCCTTCCAACGGAGTCGGGTGCGGACTCCTGCCTACTGCAAACTGCAAACTGCCTACTGAATTCGCGGCGGATTCTATCGCCAATGCTTTCCGACTTCACTGCTACCGCAAACGCCATCGCGGCGACCACGAAAAAGAGCGAGAAGGAGCGCATCCTGGCCGAGTATCTGCGCTCGCTCGACGATGCTTCGCTCGAGCGTGCGGCGGTGTTCTTCTCAGGCTCGCCATTCGCGCGGCGCGAGGAGCGCGTGGCCGGCGTCGGCGGTGCGGCCATCGGCGATGCCGCTGCCGAGGCGAGCGGGCGCAGCCGCGAAGAGGTGTGGTCGGCATGGGCGAAGTACGCAGACGCCGGCGACACGGTGGCGGAGTGCTTTCCGGACGATCCGTCGCGTGACATCACGTTGGTCGAGCTAGGCGAATACTTCGATCGGATCGCGGCCACGTCAGGCGCGACGGTGAAGAAGGACGTGCTGGCGGAGCTGTTCCGCAAAGTCGATGCGCAAGGCGCCCGCTATGTCGTAAAGATCCTGACGGGCGAGATGCGCATCGGCCTCGTGGAAGGGCTGGTGGAGTCCGCCGTGGCGAAAGCATTCGGACGCAAGCTCGCCGCGGTCCGGCAGTCGAACATGTTCACCGGCGACATCGGCGCGACGGCGCTGCTGGCGCGAAGCGATGCGCTGGAGACGGTGAAGATGTCGCTCTTCCACCCGTTCGCGTTCATGCTGGCGCAGCCGGAGGAAGATCCGGCCGAGATCGTGGCGGCGCTCGGCGCAGGGGCGATCGCCGACGACAAGTACGACGGCATCCGCGCGCAGATCCACACCGATGGCGCCGAGGTGCGCATCTACTCACGCACGCTCGACAACGTGACGCATCGCTTTCCCGAGATCGAATCGGCGGCACGTACGCTCGGACGCAGCGTGATCCTCGACGGCGAGATCGTGGCGTTTCGCGATCGCATTCTGCCGTTCGCCATCATCCAGAAGCGCCTCGGGCGTCGCGTCGTGAGCGAGAAGTTGCTGGCGGAGGCGCCGGTCGTGTTCTTCGCGTTCGACCTGTTGTATCTCGACGGCGAGCCACTGTTCGAGAAGCCGTTGCGGGAACGGTTGGAGCGGTTGCGCGAAGTTCTTCGCGAGATTCGCCCCTCACCCCAACCCTCTCCCCGGAGGGGAGAGGGGGCTGAGCTCCGCATCGGCGATTCGTCGCCCACCCGCGATGCGGCTCATGTCGACGAGCTGTTCGACGCGGCGCGGGTGCGCGCAAACGAAGGGCTCGTCGTGAAGGACCCGGAGTCGATCTACACGCCCGGGCGCCGCGGCAAGTCGTGGCTGAAGTACAAGAAGGCGTTGGCCACGCTCGACTGCGTGGTCACGTACGCGCAGTGGGGCAACGGCAAGCGGCGCGCAGTGTTGTCTGACCTCACGTTCGCGGTTCGCAAGGACGGCGAGCTCGTGAACATCGGCAAGGCCTACTCGGGACTGACGGACGTCGAGATCGCCGCCATGACGGAGCACTTCCAGGCCACCACCATCGAAAAGCACGGTCCGGTTCATCGCGTGCAGCCGACCGTGGTGCTCGAGATCGCGTTCGACCGCATTCAAGAATCGAAGCGCCACAAATCGGGCTACGCCATGCGCTTCCCCCGCATCGCCCGGATCCGCGACGACAAGACCGTGGATGAGATCTCAACAATTGACGAGGTTCGCCGTATCTACGAAGGACAACTGCGCCGCGAGGGGCAGAATCATTGATTTACAAGGGAGACTGACACCGATGCCGCTCTATCGTTCCCGCCGCAACAGCATGATCGCCGGAGTCTGCGGTGGCCTCGCCGAATGGCTCGGCTGGAGCCCGTCCTGGGTACGCCTGCTCTACATCCTGATCTCGATCCTCTCCATCGCCTTCCCGGGAATCATCGTGTACATCATTCTCTGGGTGGTGATGCCGAAGTCGCCGGTGTAAGACCGAGTCGGCGGTCGGCAGTCGGCGGTCGGCAGTAGAAGAGGCCCATCAGAAACTGCGCAGT
>JALYJW010000179.1 GCA_030775085.1 Acidobacteriota bacterium
GGAAACCCCCACCCGCCACGATCGGGATCTCGAGCGGGGGTCTCCTGCCGACTGCCGACTGCCGACCGCCGACTCAAACGCCAATGACCGTAGACGCCCAGATCATCGAGCAAGCCCGTTCGCCGGATCCCGACGCGCGGCAGAAGGCGGCTGCCCTCGTGGCCCAGTCGGCGGACGAGCGCACGCTTCCGCTCATGTTCGAGCTGCTGGGCGACAAGGACTGGCGTGTGCGCAAGACCATCGTCGATGGCCTCGTGCGCGATGCGCGACCGGATGTCGTCAACGGTTTGCTGCACGCGCTTTCCGATCCGGAAAACGCCGGCAAGCGGAACTCGTCGACCGAGGCACTGGTCCGGATCGGCGAGGCGGCCATTCAACCCATCGTGGAGCGCTTGCGGCGCGAGCAGGACATCGACGTTCGTCTTTCGCTCGTCAACCTCATCGGCGATCTCCGCAGCCGCGAAGGCTTCGACATGCTTCTCGAGCTGCTGGAAGGGGAGCAGGACATCAACGTCGCCTCGTCGATCGTTTCCTCGCTCGGAAAATATCGCGACGCCACTGCCTTGCCGCATCTCATGCGTGCGCTGCGAACGCGCGACGATCTCTGGCTGAAGTTCCACGTCGTGGAAGCGCTCGGCGAGATCGGCGACCGCGCCGCGTTGCCGGCCGTTCTTCCGTTGTACGCGGAAAAGTCGCTGCGCAAGCCGGTGCTGGAAGCCGTCGGGAAGATCGCCGACGTCGGCACCGTGAATTTCCTGCTGCGCATCATCGCAGACGAGGAGAAGCTGAACCTCACTGCGCTGCGTGCCCTGGTGCGCATCGCCGAGGCCAGCAAACCGCGCATTGTGGAAGAAGCGGAGCGCCACCTCATCCAGTCGCGTTTCCGCGAATCGTTCCCGCGCGAAAAGATCCAGCCGCTGGCTGAGCATCTTTCGACCACGCCGAAGCGCGAAGTGAAGTGGTTCATCCTGAAGTTCCTGGGCTGGTCGGGCGACGAGCGTGCTTTGCCCATCCTCCTTTCGCACCTCGGGCAACCGGAGACTTCCGAAGTAGCGGCGCAATCGCTAATCGACTTCGGTTCCGGCGCGATGCCGTCCATCCTCAGCGCGCTACAGAATGAGGAAGAAGACGAGATCGTCGCGTTGCTTTTGCGCGTCGTGAACGTCATCGGCGGCAGCGAAGCCATCCCCAGCATTCTCCCGTTCCTCGATCACGACAATCCGATGATCCGGCGCCTGGCCATCGAGACTCTGGGCGAGATTCCCGATCCGTCAGCGATCGACTACCTGCTGACGAAGCTCGACGATCCGGATGTGGCCTCGCAGCAGGCCGCGGTGAACTCCGTCTCTGCACTCGTCACCGCCCACTCGGAGATCCAGGGAGCGGTTCTTGCCAAGATCCGTAAATTGCTGCAATCGCCGTCGGTCCCGATGAAGCTCAACTCGCTCTCCGTCTACGTCAACATTCAGGGCGAGGGATACCACGACGGATTGCTGCTGGCGTCGAAAGACAGCGATCCGGTGATTCGCCAGAAAGCAGTCTCGCTGATGGGCAAATTCGGTGAAGAGCGATTCGCCGATCAGCTTGTGCTCTCGCTCGCGGATGAATCGACGGCCGTGCGTCTGGCCGCCATCAACGCCATCGTCCGGCACCGCCCGCAGTCGGGACTGGAGCCGCTCATCAGCTCTCTCGACGATCACGACATCTGGATTCGCACGGCGGCAGCACAGGCACTCGGCGAGTATCGGGACGCGGCCACGATCGAACCGCTGCTCCGCCATCTGATGAACGATCCGCCGCCGGTGCGCATCGCCGTGATCGATGCGCTGGGCAAATCGGAAGACGCTAAAGTCAAAGAGGTCCTGTTCCGCTGCCTGGCCGAGACCGATCCCGAGATCCAGCGCGCGGCCATGCTGGCGCTGGCGCGCATCCCGGGCAACGATGTGTTCGAAGTGCTAGTGGCGTCGCTGTCGCACGAAGACTGGCGCCTGCGCGCAGCAGCGGCCGCGGCACTTGGTGCTCGCGGCGATCGCGCCGCGTTGCCAGCGCTGCATCGCTCGCTCGAGGATTCCGATACGTACGTGCAGCAGTCGTCGATCCTGGCGCTCGACAAGGTGGCGGACCGCTCGTCGTTCCCCTACCTCTTCAAAGCCCTGGAGAACGCCGCCATCCTCGATGACGTCTCGGAAGTTTTCGTCCGCCATCGCGATCTCCATCGCGACCTGCTCGAAGAAGCCTGGCGCACGGCGGACAGCAGGAGGGAAGTGGTGATCGCCGCGATTCTCTCGGCGATGAAGCGGAAAGAAGAGGGATGAATGAGGATCGATGAACGATGAACGATGAACGGGTACTCCGGCGTTCATCGTTCATCGTTCCTCGTTCATCGTTCTGAAAATGTCGTCACCGTTCAATTTCTCGTTGAACCACCACCTGGAGCTGCCGGATGATGTCTTCCGGCTGCTGCGGGAGCAGATCTACAAACGCTCCGGCATGTGGTTCAACGACTCGTCGAAGTACCTGCTGCAGAAGAGGCTGTCGCCTCGGGCGCGGGAGCTCAACTTCGACTCGTTCCAGAAATACTTCTACTTCCTCCAGTACGATCCGCGCGCGGATGCCGAGTTCGATCAGATCTTCGATCTGGTCACGACCAACGAGACCTACTTCTTCCGCGAGCCGGCACAGTTGCAGGCCTTCACCGAAGAGATCATTCCCGACATCCTCTCGCGTAAGGCGGTGAAGAAGATCCGCATCTGGTCGGCCGGATGCTCGTCAGGGGAGGAGCCGTACTCGCTGGCCATGCTGCTGCAGGAGTCCGGCTGGTACGACCACGCCGCATTCGAGATCTTCGCCAGCGACATCAACCAGCAGGTGCTGGGTAAGGCGCGGCGCGGCGTCTATCGCGAGAATGCCTTCCGGGCCACCACTCCGCAGTTGCGCGACAAGTACTTCACCCGCGAGGGAGACAACGCCTGGCGCGTGAAGGACGAGATCCGCAACCGGATCTCCTTCGGCCGCCTCAATCTTTACGACGAAGGCCGCGTATCCCTGCTGGGGCACCTCGACGTCGTTTTCTGCCGCAACGTCATCATCTACTTCGACGACGCCTCCAAGCGGGTGGTCGTGACGAACTTCTACAACCGGCTCAGCGAAGGCGGTTACCTCCTCCTCGGCCATTCCGAGTCGCTGATCTCGCTCTCCACGCAGTTCAAGCTGCGGCACCTCAAGAACGACATGGTCTACCAAAAGTAGGCGGCCGCCGTTCCGAGTGGTGCGGCCTTCCTTAACTATTTATTGTCAGCCGGCTTCCTGTCAGTCATGGCAGCCGGGACGGAATACCGCACCTTCCGAAAACTGCGCTATCATCGTCGGCGGTCAAGCTTGAAAAAGGCCTGCCGTTGGTCTGTCCAGATCCCGTTCAAAGAGGAAGAAGGTCGCGATGACACATCCCCGTCGATTTATGAGATCTCTGCTGCTCGTCTGTCTCGCTACTTTCCCGATCTTCGCGCACGCCGCGAACACGGAGCTTCGCGTTCTTTTCGATACCGACAACAACGCCGGAACCGGTTGCACGGTCAGCGGGATGGCCGGTGTCGATCAGGTCCTCGTCACTAAAGTCTCAGACGACGGAACTACGGCCCAAGTTACTGAGACGTACCGCCAGATTTGTGCAGGCGGCGTGTTGGGCGGACCGGTCGACGTGAACACAGGCGGCTGGGGGGTTGGATTCCAGCCTGCCAGCGGAAAAATGCTCGTGGAGACCGCCATTGCTTTCAGCGCCTTCGGAGCCGGCTCGCCGCCTCCGATGCGCATCGGCCTGGCCGGCACGCGCGGCGGAGCGAGCTTCTCGGTGCTCGCGCAGACGAACGGCGACCCCATCGTGTTCCCGAAAGCGCCCGCCGGACGGCGGCGCGCGGTTGGTCACCCTGGTACGGACCGCGTAATCATCCTCGACGGCCTCGATCCCGACTGGGCGGGACTCAGCCCCATCGCGCCCGGATCGTCGGGTGGCGGAGCGTCCGACATCAAGTTGACTCAGGCCTTCGCCTTTGCCAATCCCAACGACTCCGTCCTTTACTTCAACTACAACCTAAATACCTCCGGCATCGAGGCCGTGGACGACACCTACGTTCGCCAGCAGGGCGAAGGGCTCACGGAGCCTGCTCCCGGCGTTCTCGGGAACGACATCTCGAACGGTCTTCCGCTGACGGCGGTTCCGGTGGGTGCTCCCGAGCATGGCGACGTCACGCTCAATCCTGACGGTAGCTTCACCTACACGCCTGACGATCCGGGCTCGCTCGAGCCGGATGCGTTCGACTACAAGGCCACGCACGGCAGCGACGAATCGAACGTCGCCACTGTCAGCATCTTCGTAGAGCCGTCATACCAGCCGCCGATGTTCACCAGCGCGAACAGCGTGCAGTTGCAGGCCGGCGTGCCTGCCAACTTCACGGTGACGGCAGACGGCGTGAATCCGCCGGCCATCGCCGCAAACGGCGCGCTTCCCGCCGGAGTCACCTTCACCGACAACGGCGATGGCACGGCCACGATCGGCGGCACACCGGCGAACGGTAGCGGCGGTTCGTACGCGCTCATCTTCACCGCGACCAACGAGGCCGGCACCGTCAATCAGAACTTCACCATCATCGTTTGCAACACCATCACGGTGACGAATCCGGCCACGACCACCGGTACCGCCGGCGCCGCGTTCAGCCAGACCTTCACGGAGTCCGGCGCAGTCGGCGGCGCGACATTCACGCGCATCAGCGGGTCGCTGCCGGCGGGTCTCACGCTGGACGCCAACGGCACGCTCTCCGGCACACCGACCGTGACAGGCTCGTTCCCGATCGTCGTGCGCGTCACCGACAGCAACGGCTGCATCGGCGACGGCGCGACATACAACCTCGTCATCGGTTGTCCGGTCATCACCGTCACCAATCCGGGCACGTCCGCCGGAACGGCCGGCGCGGCCTTCAGCCAGACCTTCACGCAGACGGGTGCGATCGGAAGCGCGACGTTCTCCACCGCGAGCACGCTGCCGGCCGGTTTGACGCTGGCCGCCAACGGCACGCTGTCCGGGGTTCCGACGCAGACCGGGTCGTTCCCGATCGTCGTCACTGTCACCGACTCCAATGGATGCACCGGATCGGGCGCGACTTACACGCTGGTCATCGGCTGCCAGACCATCACCGTCACGAATCCGGCCACGAGCACCGGCACCGCCGGCGCGGCGTTCAGCCAGAACTTCACGCAGACGGGCGCCATCGGAGGCGCGACGTTTACCACCGCGAGCACGCTGCCGGCCGGCCTGACGCTCGCTGCCAACGGTACGCTCTCCGGCACACCGACGCAGACAGGGTCGTTCCCGATCGTCGTCACAGTGACGGACGGGAATGGTTGCACCGGCACCGGTGCCACCTACAACCTGGTCATCAACTGCCAGACCATTACCGTCACGAACCCCGCCAACTCCAACGGCACGGTTTCCAGCGCTTTCAGCGAAACCTTCACGCAAACCTCGGCAATCGGAGGCGCGACGTTCACGCTCGCCAGCGGAGTGTTGCCCGCCGGTTTGACGCTCGCGACCAACGGCGTGCTCTCCGGTACTCCGACGCAGCCGGGATCGTTCCCGATCACCGTCACCGTGACGGACGCCAACGCCTGCACCGGTACGAGCGCGACCTACAACCTGGTCATCGCATGCCAGGTCATCACGGTCACCAATCCCGCCAATGCCACCGGCCCGGCCGGCTCGCCGTTCAGCGAGACGTTCACGCAAACCGGCGCGATTGGCTCGGCGACGTTCACGACCTCGAGCACGCTTCCGACCGGCTTGACGCTTTCGACCGCGGGCGTCCTTTCCGGTACGCCCACGCAGGGCGGCACGTTCCCGATCACCGTTCTGGTGACTGATGCGAACGGCTGCACCGGGACGAGCGCGACGTACAACCTGATCATCACGTGCCCGACGATCACGGTCACCAACCCGGCCAATGCGAACGGCACAGCGTCGAGCGCGTTCAGCGAGACCTTTACTTCAGCCGGCGGCGTCGGCGCGTCCACATTCACGCTTGCCACGGGCACGCTGCCAGCCGGTTTGACATTGGCGGCGAACGGTGTGCTCTCCGGCACGCCGACGCAGACTGGTTCGTTCCCCATCACGGTCACCGCGACCGATTCGAATGGCTGCACCGGCACCGGCACGACGTACACGCTCGTCATCGCCTGCCAGGTCATCACCGTCAACAACCCCGCCAACGGGAACGGCACGGCTTCGAGCGCATTCAGCGAGACCTTCACGCAGACAGGCGCAATCGGTAGTGCGACGTTTACGTTC
>JALYJW010000180.1 GCA_030775085.1 Acidobacteriota bacterium
TCGATTCTCCGCACCGGCTACGCGGTGCGACTTCAAATACGTTCTTGTCCGTGGGTAGCGCGTCTGCGCGCGCAACCCACGGCTACCCTCTCCGTACCGCTAACGCGGTACGAGGCACCGCGGCGCCCGCAGTCGCGGGAGTAGTGCTGCAGAGCTTGGTGTTCGAAACGCACTCTCAAGGATGTGCGATTTGTTTCGCCATCGTCGCGTCGTGAATGAAGCGCTCCAGTTGCTTCTGCTCTGCGGCCGTCAACACTTCGCTCAGCCAGGCGATGAGCTCGCGGCCGTTGTGGAAGGCGCGGCGGTTGGGGTTGTTGGACTCGCGGATCAGTCGCTCGACCTGGAGGCCGAACACCGCGCTTTCGCCGATGAGCATGGCGGTGCGCTCGACGTGGGTGGCGGCGCTGGAGAGGAGTTTCATGAGGCCATCCGCGACGGCGGCCGGGAAGACGTAAGCTTCGAGCAGATTCACGACTCCGACGTATTTGGCCGGGATTTTTCGCATGACGGCTATGTAGTTTTGCGTGAATGCCTGCACTTCTTCGAGGCCGAGCGGCGAGGCGAGCTTGACCTCGATCAGACGGCCGGCGTGATTTTCGACATGGTACATATTGAAGGAAGTCTAGACCGGAGGCAGTGAAGTCGACAAGAGCATCAGCGCCAGGCGTAGACGTCGACGTCGGCTCGCTCGCGGAGCTGCGCGGTCCATTTGCCGATTTCTTGCTCGAGGCGTGCGCCGCGGACGGCGGTGCGGATCTCGTCCTGCACGCTCGCGAGCGGAGGAATGGAGAGGCCGCGCTCGCGCCGCTGCTGCGACCAGGTGCCGCGGTAGTACGTGTCGATCTCTTCGGTGGAGATGAAGACCAGCGGCGCGAAGCGTTCCTGGATGTAGGCCTCGACCTGCAGTTGCCGTTTCACCAGCGCACGGACTTCGTCGAGGGTCAGCTCCGTGCGCGCGATGGCAGCCTGGAACGCGGCTTCGTCAGGGAAGCGCCGCTGGATCTCGAGGAGGCGCGCCTCGATGATGTCGGCGGAGATGTCCTGCGCGCCGAAACGCTCCACGTCGCGGAAGCGCAGCGCCTGCGCGATGAGCGCATCGAGCACGTTGCGGCGATGATCGTCGTCGCTCTCCGCGGTCCGGGCGAAGAATCGGAGGTCCACCAGTTGGCTGATCTCGCTGACGGTCAGGACCTGCCGGTCGACGGTGGCGGCGATACGATCGACCGTCACGGCGAATGCCGGGGTGGCCACAATGGCGAGAATCGCGATGGCGAAGTTGCAGCGCATGGACGGCGATCATTCTAGATCCGCGCCGGGTTCGCGCGAGAGCGGCATATTGACAGCGCCTCGCCCTGTTCCTACAGTCTGCCTGGCACTCGGTCCGCGAGAGCGCCAGCAGACCCTATGGCTCAGCGACATGACTTGCACGACCTCGATCTCGATCCTCGCGCCCGCGAGGTGTTGCGGGAGATCATCCTGCAGCACATCGCCAACGGCGAGCCCATCGGGTCGCGGACGTTGTCGAAGTGCGAGAAGTTCCATCTCTCGCCGGCCAGTCTGCGCAACGTCATGGCCGATCTCGAGGATCTCGGTTTCCTCCAGCAACCGCACACCTCGGCGGGCCGCATCCCGACCGATCGCGGTTATCGCTACTTCATCAATCACCTGATGAAGTCGCGAGTGCTCTCGTTGAGGGAGCGCGAGGCCATCGACGAAGAGGTCGGCAACGCCAGCGAGATCGATGAAGTCTTGCATCTCTCCAGCAGTCTGCTCTCGAAACTGAGCGATCAGGTGAGCGTGATCTTCATGCCCACGCTTCTGCAGTTCGTGATCCGCTCGATGGATTTCATCCTCGTGGCCGACAACAAGATCATGTGCGTGGCCGTGGGCACGAATGGCGTGGTGGTGAACAAGGTCATCGAGACGCGCTATGTCTGCTCTCGCGACGAATTGGAAAAGATCAGCCGCTACATCACGTCGGAGTTTTCCGGCTGCACGTTGGACGTCATCCGCCGCCGGCTCATCCGGATGACCGAGCAGGAGCGCTCGCAGCACGATCAGATGTTGCAGAAGACGATTTCCCTCGGCATCGAGGCCGTCAACGACGTCGCGCCGTTCGAGCATGATCTCTATGTCGAAGGCGCCGCGTCGATTCTCAACAAACCCGAGTACGCCGATGCGGCGTCGTTTCGGAAGACCTTTCTGGCGCTGCAGGAGAAGGAAAAACTCATCGAGATCCTGGAGACTTGTCTCATCGAAGAAGGGCTGCAGATCCTGGTGGGATCGGAGAGCGACTTCACACAACTGCACAACTTCAGTATTGTCGCGCGTCGCTACGGGTCGGCCGCCGCTCCGCTGGGCATGGTCGGCATCATCGGACCGATGCGTATGGAATACGCCCGCATGGCTCCGCTCGTCGACTACCTGAGTCGCGCCCTCAGCAGAAAAATCGAGGAAGATCAGGTCGAGCAGTGAGAGGTGCAGCAGGATTCACCGGCAGGAACGGGAGCAGCATGGAGAGGGCCGGCGCGCGTAGCACCGAACGAGGAGCTGATCAGCAGATGGACGAGAACAGACCGGGCGGCGATGACGCCGACGACACTTACATCATCGAAGATACAGGCGGCTCAATCGAAGAGATCGAGCGTGAAATGCAGGAGGCCGCGCAGGAAGCGGTGAGTGACGTTCCCCGCGATCCGGCGGCTGACGCCACGGATGACGACGCGCTGCGGCAGGAGAACCAGGATCTCAAGAACCGCTATCTCCGCACGCTGGCCGACTTCGACAATCTGCGCAAACGGACCGAGCGCGAGAAGGCTGACTTCTTTCGCTATGCCACTTCATCGGTTTTGAAGGATCTCCTGCCCATCCTCGACAACTTCGACCGGGCCATGGAGCATTCGGACGCGGACGATGAGTTCCACAAGGGCGTGGAGCTCATCTACAAGCAGTTGTACGACGTGCTGTACAAGCATGGCCTGCGGCCGATCGATGAGGTAGGCGCGCACTTCGATCCGAACATCCACGAGGCTGTGGTGCGGGAAGAGGATTCCTCGGTTCCCTCTCACACCGTGACGACGATCCTGCAGAAGGGGTACTTTCTCCACGACCGCCTGCTCCGGCCGGCGCTGGTGAAGGTGGCCGTCGGCGGACCGGATCAACCGGCGTAGTACGCTGATCGACCAAGAATGCCGAAAATCATCGGAATCGATCTCGGTACGACGAATTCGTGCGTAGCCGTCGTGGACGTGACCACGCCTCAGGTCATCTCGAACCGGGAGGGCAGCCGCACCACGCCCTCGGTGGTCGGGTTCACCGAGGACAGTGAGCGTCTGGTCGGACAGATCGCGAAACGGCAGGCCATCACGAACCCGTTCAACACGGTGTTCGCAATCAAACGCCTGATCGGCCGCAAGTACGATTCCGAAGAGGTCGCGCACGCCAAGAGCGTGCTGCCATACACGATCGTCTCGGCGCCGAACGGCGACGTGAAGGTGCGCGTCCGTGACCGCGACTACTCCGCCGAGGAAATCTCGGCGTATGTGCTGATGGAGATCAAAGCATTCGCGGAGGATTTCCTCGGCGAGAAGATCACCGAAGCGATCATCACGGTTCCGGCGTACTTCAACGACTCGCAGCGCCAGGCCACGCGCGACGCAGGCAAGATCGCCGGACTGGAAGTGCTCAGAATCATCAACGAGCCGACGGCGGCGGCACTCGCGTACGGCCTGGAGAACAAGAGCAACCAGATCATCGCCGTCTATGACCTCGGCGGCGGCACGTTCGACGTATCGATCCTCAAGCTCGAGGATGGACTGTTCGAAGTGCTCTCCACATCGGGCGACACCTACCTCGGCGGCGAGGACTTCGACAAACGTGTGATGGACCGTCTGCTGGAAGTCTTCCAGACGGAGACGGGCATCGACCTGCACGGCGACCGCATGGCGTTGCAGCGCCTCAAGGAAGCGGCCGAGCGGGCCAAGTGCGAGCTGTCGATGGAGCAGGAGTCGCGCGTCACGCTTCCGTTCATCTCGGCGGACAGCGCCGGCCCGAAACACCTCAACTACGTGCTCACGCGCCGCGAGTTGGAGACGCTCGTCGAAGACCTCATCCAGCGCACCATCGACCCGGTCAATGATGCCATCAAGGCTGCGGGCGTCACGCCCGCTCAGATCAACGAGGTGGTGCTGGTCGGCGGTCAGACGCGCATGCCGAAGGTCGTCGAAGCGGTGAAGAAAGTCTTCGGCAAGGACCCGAACCGGAACATCAATCCCGACGAAGTGGTGGCGGTGGGCGCAGCCATCCAGGGCGGCATCCTGCGCGGCGACATCAAGGACATGGTGCTGCTCGACGTTACGCCGCTGTCGCTCGGCGTCGAGACGCGCGGCGGTTTGTTTCAGAAACTGATCGACCGCAACGCCACGATTCCGACGAAAAACTCGCTCATCTTCACCACGGTCGCCGACAACCAGACGCGCGTCACCGTTCATGTACTGCAGGGCGAGCGCGAGTTCGCGAACGAGAACAAATCACTCGGCAAGTTCGATCTGATCGGGATTCCTTCCGCGCCGCGCGGCGTGCCGCAGATCGAGGTCACGTTCTCGATCGATTCCAACGGCATCGTCAACGTCACGGCCCGCGATCAAGCCACCTCGCAATCGCAGGGCGTACAGATCAATCCGGCCGGCGGCCTGTCGAAGGATGAGATCGACCGCATCATCAACGACGCCACCGCGCACCAGCGCGCCGATTCGGCCCGCCGCGAGATGCGCGTGCTGGCCAACAAGCTCGATGGAATGATTTACACCAACGAGAAGGTTTTCCGCGAGTTCGGAAAGCTGCTCAAGGAAGAAGAGCGTGAACGCGTCCAGAAGATCATCAACCGGGCCAAGGACGTCGTCGGCAGCGAAGACAAACAGAGCATCAATGACGCCGTCTTCGAGCTACAGGCCGCCTCGCGCATCCTGACCAGCGTCATGCTTTACAACCCGCTCAAGACGATGTCGTCGGGCTCGGATCCCAGTACATAAATGTCCACAATCGAAAAACGCGACTATTACGAGGTTCTCGGCGTCGTTCGTACGGCGACGGTCGACGACATCAAGAAGGCGTACCGCAAACTCGCTGTCAAATATCACCCTGACAAGAACCCGGGCGACGCTACGGCGGAAGAGAAGTTCAAGGAAGCGGCGGAAGCCTACGGCGTGCTCTCCGACGATGAAAAGCGCGCGCGCTACGACCGTTATGGACATCAGGGCATGTCCGGGATGGGCGGCTTCGATCCCAATCAGTTCGCCGACTTCGGCGACATCCTCGGCGATCTTTTCGGCTTCGGCGATTTCTTCGGAACGCGCGGACGCCGCGGCTCACGCCCCGCACGCGGCAACGACCTTCGCTATGACCTGCCGCTCGAATTCATGGAGGCGGTCTTCGGCAAGGAGGTCTCGCTCGACATCCCGCGCACCATCACATGCACGACCTGCAGCGGCTCGGGCGCGAAAACGGGAACGCAGCCCGTGACGTGTACCGGATGCGCGGGGCGCGGACAGATCCGCTTCGAGCATAGATTCCTCGCCGTGGCGCGCACCTGTCCGCAATGCGGCGGCGCGGGCAAAGTGATCAAGGATCCGTGCGCTTCCTGTGGTGGTGCGGGCCGTGTGCGCGAAGAGAAGAAAATCTCGGTGAAGATTCCTCCCGGCGTCGACGACGGCTCACGCCTGCGCGTGGCGGGAGAAGGGGAGTCGGGATTCAACAACGGTCCGGCCGGCGATCTGTACGTGTTCATCCAGGTCCGCGATCACCCGAAGTTCCAGCGCCGTGATTTCGACATCCATTCCGAGCAGACCATCAGCTTCACCCAGGCCGCCCTCGGCGGCGACGCCGAGGTGGAGACCGTCGACGGCTCCGACACCCTCAAAATCGCCGCCGGCACACAACCCAACCAGGTCTTCCGCCTGCGCGGCAAAGGCGTCCCCTCCCTCGACGGCAGCGGCCGCGGCGACCACTACGTCCACATCGCCGTACGCATCCCATCGTCACTCGACGACGAACAACGCCAGCTCCTCGAACGCCTGGCCGCCATCGAAGGCGAAAACCCGCCCGGCGAAAAGGGCGTGTTCGACAAGGTGAAGGATTTTTTTTCGTAGGTTTTCGCGAGAGCCGCCCCTCACCCTAGCCCTCTCCCCTCGGCGATGAAGCCGCCGTGGGGAGAGGGGACTCGCAAGAAC
>JALYJW010000181.1 GCA_030775085.1 Acidobacteriota bacterium
GTATACTGCCGACCGCAGCGAAGCGGACTGCCGACCGCCGACTCGCCTATCTGCCATAATTGCGCACTCGGGTTCATGACAGATCAGACGACGCTTGCCGGCGGCCGGTTCATGATCCAGCGGCGGATCGGTGCCGGTGGCATGGGTGTGGTCTATGAAGCGTTCGATCGCGATCGAGCGCAGGCCGTGGCTCTGAAGAAGCTCCTCGGCACAGACGCCACTGCGATCGTGCGCATCAAGAATGAGTTTCGCGCACTCGCCGATGTCGTCCATCCGAACCTGGTCCGTCTCTACGAGTTGATCGGCGAAGGCGACGATTGGTTCTTCACCATGGAGCTGATCGACGGCGCCGATTTTCTGAACTACGTGCGCGGCCACCGTTCGTCGATCCTCGAAGACGCAACGACGGAAGGGTCGAAAAGCAACACGGTGACTCTGATTGCCAAGCAGGATCGCCCGTTCGACGCGGAGCGCGTGCGGCCTGTCGCGGAGGTCGAGCCGGGACAGGACATCGTCGTCGACTACGACACGCTGCGCCGCACGCTGCGGCAGCTCGCCGAAGGAGTGGCCGCGCTGCACGACGTCGGCAAGCTCCATCGCGACCTCAAGCCGTCGAACGTGCTGGTGACGCCCGCGGAGCGCGTCATCGTGCTCGACTTCGGGCTGGCCACCGACGTGACCGGCTTCGACAAGAAGATGACGTTCGGCGGCACGCCCGCGTACATGGCGCCGGAGCAGATCGCGGAGATGCCGGCCACGGAATCGAGCGACTGCTACGCCATCGGCGTGATGCTCTACGAAGCGCTCACCGGCACGCTGCCATTCAGCGGCAATTTCTATTCGATGCTGATGCAGAAGCGCACCACCGAGCCCAGGCCGCCGATCGAGCTCGTGGAGACCATTCCGAAAGATCTCAGCAGCGTGTGCAGCGAACTGCTGCGGCGCGATCCCGAAACGCGACTCTCGGCGCGCGCGCTGGCGCAACGGGTTGTAGCGCGCCGCGACCGCGTCGTCGAGCACGCGGTCACGCTCTCGCGTCCGCGCGGCATCCCGTTCATCGGGCGCATCGAACAGTTCGAACAGCTCGAGAATGCGTACGCGGCGACCGAGCGCGGAACGCCGGTGACGGTCATGCTGCGCGGCCAGTCCGGCATGGGCAAGAGCGCGCTGGTGCGGCATTTCCTCCACGAAGTGCAGCGCCGCGATCCGACCCTGGTCGTGTTCACCGGCCGCTGCTACGAGCAGGAGTCGGTGCCGTACAAAGCGGTCGACAGTCTGATCGACGATCTCGCGCGTTACCTCAAGCGCGCATCTCCGTTGGAAGCGAAGGCGCTCATGCCGACCGACGCCGCGGCGTTGGCGCGCCTCTTCCCCGTGCTGCAGGAGATCGAGCAGTTGACCAAGGGACGACGCCGGCAGGTGGATGTTCGTGACTCGCAGGAGCTTCGCCGCCGTGCCTTTGCTGCCTTGCGGGAGCTGTTGGCGCGCATGGCCGACGATCGCCGCGTGATTCTTTTTCTCGACGACGTGCAGTGGGGCGATCGCGACAGCGCGGCATTGCTCGCGGAGTTGTTGCGTCCACCGGACGCGCCGCCGCTGCTCGTCATCGCCGCGCATCGAACGGAAGAAGCGGAGATCAGTCCGCTGCTGATGGAGCTGAAGAAGATCCGCGAGGCCGAAGAATCGGCCCTCGGCGATGTGCGCGAGGTGTCGCTGGAAACGCTCACCGCAAATGAGGCGCACGACCTCGCGCGCACGCTGCTGCAGGATTCAATGGCGCAATTGGGCGGGAAAGAGCGCGTCGACGCGATTGCACGCGAGGCTGGCGGCAGTCCGTTCTTCATCGTCGAGCTGGCGCGCTACTCCGAATCGACGGGGCTGGCCACGGGCGAATACGGCGCTGGCGACATGGCGCTGGACAGCGTGATCCATTCGCGCATCTCTCTGCTGCCGGAGGGTGGACGCGATCTGCTCGAGGTGGTTGCGGTGGCCGGCAGACCGATCGTGGCCACGGCCGCGAACAGCGCCGCCGGCCTTCATCGCGAAGATCAGGCCATGCAGGCGCGGCTGCGCGCGGATCATCTGCTGCGCACGCGCGTGCGCGGCGGACGCGATGAAGTCGACACGTATCACGATCGCATTCGCGAAGCGATCCTTGCGGCGCTGCCGACAGAGCGCCGCCGCGCACATCACCTCACCATCGCCACAACGCTCGAAGCCGAGGGAGCGCGCGATCCGGAAGTGCTGGCAGTTCACTATCGCGAGGCGGGAGACACCGCGCGCGCCGCGTCATTGGCGCTCGAAGCGGGCGACCGCGCCGCAGCTGCGCTGGCATTCGAAAACGCCGCGCATTTCTACGAGATGGCGCTGGAGCTCCGAGGGCAGGAGCAAGACACGGATGCGGATTCGCTTGTGCCGTTGTCCGCGCACCTCACGCGCCTCGCCGATGCGCTGGCGAACGCGGGGCGTGGCGCGGATGCGGCGCCGCATTATCTGCGCGCCGCGGAGGCCGGTCCGAAGAACGAGGCCATCGAATTGCGGCGCAAGGCGATGGAGTGTCTTCTGCGATCGGGTCACGTCGACGGAGGACTGGCGCTGATCCGAAGCGTCGTCGACTCAGTGGGAATCAAGCTTCCGGAGACGCCGAAGGCGGCGGTGCTCGGCATTCTGCTCGGCATTCTGCGGCTGCTGATCCGAGGACTCCGCTCGAAAGAACGTCCGGCATCGCTCGTGCCGCCGCAGCTGCTGACCAGCATCGATGTTTGCTGGGGCGTGATCACCGGATTGGCGCGCATCGACAACATTCGCTCCGCGTACTTTCAACCGATCCATCTTCGTCTTGCGTTGAAGGCCGGCGAGCCGTACCGGCTCACGCGCGCGCTGGCAACGGAAGCGTGTTTCTCCGCCACGAAAGGGGAGAAGGGAAAGAAGAAAACGGAACGGCTGGTGTCGCGCGTGGAGCGCAGCGCGCGCTCGATCGGCGAGCCGCACGCCATCGGCATGTCGATGATGGCGCGCTCGCTGGAGAGCTATTACCTCGGTCTCTTTCGCGACAGCGTGCAACAGGCCGATGAAGCGGAAAACATCTTCCGCGAGCGCTGCACCGGCGTGTCGTGGGAAATCAGCACGACGTCGAACTACGCGCTCTGTTCGCTGATGTATCTCGGCGAACTGGGACAGCTCGCCCAGCGTGTCCCGCAGCGTTTGCGCGAAGCCGAGGAGCACGGCGATCTATATGCCGGACTCGATCCGGTCTGCCGTCCCGGCATCATGTTCCTTGCGGCGGACGATCCTGACGCCGCGCGCCGCGCCGTCCGTCAGGTGATGGATCGCTGGTCGTTGCGTGGCTTCTACTTCCAGCACTACCTGGAGATGTTCGCGGAGAATCAGACGGATCTTTACATGGGGAACTGGGCCTCGGCATGGCGCAGGTCCGATGAGCGCTGGCCGCTGATGAAGTCGTCGTTCCTCCTGCGCATCCCGTTCGTCAAGCTCGAGGCGCTGCACCTCGTCGGCCGCACCGCACTGGCCGCTGCCGCAGCAAGCGGCGACGTGACGCTGCTCGAGCGCGCCGAGCGCAACGCCCGCGAGATTGAAAAAGAAAAAGCCGAGGCTTGGGCGCAACCGTTCGCGCTCGCTTTACGGGCCGGCGTTGCCTCACTCCGCGGCGCACACGACGACGCGGCCGACACGCTCAGCCTCGCCGCGCGTGCGTTCGAGAAATGGGATCTCCTCCTCTACGCCAAAGCCGCCGACTACCGCCGCGGCATCCTCACCGGCCGCGCCGGCGGAGCCGCCATCACCGCCAGCGCCGAGGAATGGCTGCACGCGCGAGGGGTGAAGAACGTGCCGCGATTGATGGACGTGCTGATGCCGGGGTTTTGAGCGCGCTCCGCGCCGCAGCGCTTTGGAGTGCGTGTGGCTTGCCACCGCTTTCGGTAGCGTGGCACGAGCTGCTCCGTTGCATGTTACCCAAAGCGGCGGCAAGCCGACCGCACTCCAAAGCGCGCCGCGCGGAGCTACAAAGATGCAACCGGCCGCACGGGGCTCGTGAAGAAGATCATTCCGAACGCGATCGCGAAGAGTGTGTAGATCGTCGCGGCGATGATGATCGCGATGTCCGTCGGATTCGCGAATGCGCCTTTCGCCAGCGCGAGAGCGCCGACCGTGAAGTGAACGAGGTTCGCCAGAACGATGGGGCGGCTGTAGATCCCGCCGATCAGGCTGTCCTTGGCGGTCCAGTTCTGCATCGCGAAGGCGAAGTACAGCGCGCCCAGAACCTGAATGAGAAGCGGAAAGGCGCCTTCCGTCGAAACGCCGAGGTGCGCCGCGATCTCCTGCGGAAGAAAAGTTGCCGACAGCCCGAGAGCTCCCATGACGAGAGCGCTGGCTCCCATGACCAGACGTGTATTCATAGTTGTCGAAATCCCATCTCCGAGACCGTTTCCTTGTTGCGATCGAGGCGTGTCACGATCCACTGCTCGCCGCGTCGTTCGATCTCGACGATGACCGACGCCCACATTCCGCCGTCGAGATTCTCGGCCCAGCGAAAGCGAAGTCCCGGCCATTGCGCGACGTTGACGTTGCCGTCGTGGAGATACGCCTCCGCCATCTCGATGAGCTCGGGTGCGCCTTTGTGATCGCAGGGCATGCGTAGGCAGGCAGTGTATGACCAAAGTCGCGCCTCCCAACCCCCCGTCATCCTGAGAGGCTGTGAAGGATTCGAGTTTAGCGCTAGAACGTCGGAGTTGATGGGGCGCGCGACCTACCGAGCCGCCAGGAACACAGACGGGCGGCGCGGGCGAGACGAAGCGGTAGCCCTTGAAGAGCGGTCGAGAACGTGCACCGAAGTTCGGAGCGGTTGCTTTTGGCGGTTCAGGTTAGGCAAACGCCCACCCGCGGCGCATATTATTCGCGATTGCGTGCAGCAGAGCGACCGAACGCACCTTTTTCATCCCGCGCACCAGGAACTGCCATAGACCTTGGGCACGGCACTGCGCGTTCACTAACTCGGCCGTCGCTCCTCGTTCTTTGTAGATTTGTTTGGCCTCGTCGGTGGTCATTCTTTGGCGCCATTGCTTGACCGCTTCGCTGTCGGTTGGTCGGATCTCCTCCGGATTCCGGCCTGAGCGGCGCTGCTTGAGCGGAGCAAAGATTTTGCAGCCGCGCTCGTTCATCTTGTCGACGTTCTTCAGAGCGTTGCATCCTCCATCGGCCAGCCACTCTTCGGGACGTACTTTGTAGCGTTCTTCGATTTGCTCAGCGAGCGGCACCATCGCGTGCGTGTCTGTACCGACGTTATCGACATCCACTGCCAGGATCACCTTGGAGACGGTCTCACTCACGAAGTGCACGTTGTACGCAGGACGAAAGCCTCCGTCGGCCATCTTCATCACTCGCGCGCTTGGATCGGTTGTCGAAGTCCGGGCTTCCTTTTTCTTTTTGCCGTTGTTCGAGCGCTTGCGCCGTTCCGCTTCGGCCATCTCCTCCAGGGCGCGATCGATGCGTTTCGCGCGATCGTCGGCAGCCTTCTTCTTCGCGGCATCCTCACGCTTGGCCGCTGCGCCTGGATCGTCCTCGATCTCTTTGGCCAATGTCTCAACCTGCTGGCGGGCGATCTTCTGCAGCTTGTTCAGACCAGTACGTGTCCGGAACGACGAGGCCCCGGCAGAGGCACGCACCTTCATCCCATCCTGCGCCACCCGCCGCAACTCGACCAATCCTTCCGACACCAGGATCGTGACGCTCTGCGTGAGCAGTCCGTTGAGCAGATCCGTGGCTTCATTGCGAAAATCCGACAACGAGTGATGGTTCACGTTCACACCGCCGCAGATCCATTGATACGCCAGGTGGTATCGACACAGACGCTCGATCTCTCGCGCTGATCCAACCCCATCGAGCGTTGCATAGATCCAGAGCGCCAGGAAGATCTGCGGATCCGTCGCTGGCCGACCGGCCTGCCCCTCCCGCGACCGGATGCGCGTGTAGAACTCGCCCAGGTCAAGCCGATCCACGAATGTCCACACCGCACGCGCCTGATGATCCGCCGGCAGCAGCGATTCCAGATCCATCGGGACCAGCCGCATCTGCGCTCGATTCGCTTCCACCACTCGCGCTTTCGCCTCTTGCTTCTCGCTCATGCATCGATGGTACGGTCACCATCACTTTTCCACAGCACACCCGATTTCTTCACAGCCTCT
>JALYJW010000182.1 GCA_030775085.1 Acidobacteriota bacterium
AGCCGCCGCACTCCAAAGCGCGCCGCGCGGAGAACCGTTGATACACTCCTCGATCAATGGAAGCCCTGCAACGACTCATCGCCGCACTCTGGCTCGGAAGCGCCTTCTTCCTGATGCTCTCCGCCTCGGCCGCGTTCCGCGCTGCCGGCAACACCAGCATCGCCGCCGACGTAGTTGGCTCGATGCTCACGCGCTGGCACTACATCGCGTTAGCCGCGCCGCTGATGTTGTTCGCGCTCGAGCTCCGGCGCGCGCGGCCGGTGATTCTGATCGTGCTCTTCGTGGCCATCGTCCTCGCAGCCACGCAGTCCTTCGTCGACCTGCGCATCCGCGCCATCCGCCAGTCCTCGCCCGTCTCGATCTCGGACCTCGATCGCACCGATCCCGTGCGTCGCCGCTTCGGCGCGCTGCACGGCCTGTCGATGGTGCTCCTGCTCTCGCAGACGATCCTCGCAGCCGCGGTCGTCCTGTCCGCGCGTCCCCGCAAACCGGAACCGGCCATCGCTCTGGTCGAGCCCGAACGTGTCGAGCCCGAACGTCAGGAGAGCGTCGTCAACGACACGACCGGCGGCGGGCCGTAGCGTTAAAGCCCCTTGACCTGGACAGCCGCGAGCAGCAGACCGAAGCCGATGATCCACGACCACGCCGCGATGTCACCGCCGACCTTGACCACTGCGAAGTGCGCGAGCAGCGCGACGACATAAAGAACGAGACAAATGATCCACGTGATCTGCTTCGGAGCTTTTCCGCCGCCTTGTGCCATGAACGCCTCCTGAAACTGCTGATGCTGTGAATGGAAGCGGCGACTCTATCCCAGCGCGGTCCGCGACGCGTGGATTTCTCAGAATCGTGCTCCTGACGTCGCTCGCCTGGGACCGTTCGGGTAGCGAATGCGCGCGGCGATGACGCCACCAAGGAAGCCGAAGGTGTGGCCGCTCCAGGAAACACCGTCCGTCGGAATCAGCGCTGACGCCATCGCCGTGCCGTATGCGAGCGCGACGATCAACGTCACGATCGCCGAGGACCAACGCCGGTCGAATGCGGTTCGAAAGAGGAGATACCCAAACAGACCGAACACCACACCGCTCGCTCCGATGTGGTGCGTGTTGCTCGCACCGAACAACCATGTACCGGCGCCGCCGATGAGCCCCGACACCAGTGCGACGAAAACGAACTCGGAGACGCCGCGCAACAGCACCAGCCCTCCGAGAATGATCAGCGGAATGGTATTCGCCAGCAGGTGACCCCAATTCGCGTGAATCAAAGGCGCAATCGGAATCCCTTCCAGCCCGACCCAAGTCCGCGGAATGATTCCGTGTCCAGCCGCCGACCCCATCCCCGGTACAAGCGCATCGAGCACTCGCACGATCCACATCGCTCCGACGACCGTCCCGAGAGCGGCAGCACGAACCTTGATGCCGTCGCGGTTGGTCACGAACGCACCTCGCGTGATTGTCGTGGGGCCCGGTGAAATCCCGCTTGCGAATCGATCTGAGCCGCGTAGCGGCGCCATCGTTCTAGCCCCATCCCGTTTTAGCCATGGTCGTTGGCAATTGAGCCGCGTAGTAGCGGCGGCATCGGAGCATTCCCGAGCAGACGTCCGCTCGTCGTATTCGGTGTCGTCCGGGTGAGGAATCGTCCTTCGATGTCGCCCCTCCGGGACTCATTCTGATCCACCGATCGAATCCCCACCCTTACGGGATGGGGCTAAAACGATGACGCCCCTATGGGGCTGATGCACGAGCAAACTCACAGCGAGTAGCGCGCGGCTCATGGTGAATCGAATTCTACCGGGAAGCCGGGAATTCCGTTTGCTCCCTCACCCCACCGGAAGCATGTTCCCGTCGATGTCCATGTCGTGGATCGGCATGCCCAGGCCGCCTAATGGCTCGCGGATTTCTTTGGCGCTGCCGACGATGACGATGAGGAGGCGGTCGGGGTCGAGGTATTTGTTGGCGACGCGGGTGATCTCGTCTTTACCCACCGCGGCGATGTTTTCGCGGTAGTGGTCGAAGTAGTCGTCCGGGAGGCTGTAGAGCTCCATGTCGACGAGGCGGCTGGCGATGTCGGAGGCGGTCTGCACGGTGGCCGGGAAGACGCCCATGAGGTAGTTCTTGGTGTCGTCGAGCTCGCGGTCGTCGATGTCGCCGGTGCGGATGCGGCGGAGCTCGGCCATCATTTCGACGATGGATTCGCGCGTGACTTCGTTGCGCACCGGCGCGGCCACGACGAAGGGGCCGGCCTGGCGGCGGAAGGCGAACTGTGAGCGCGCGCCGTAGGTGTAGCCGTGGCGCTCGCGCAGGTTGAGGTTGATGCGGGAGTTGAAGACGCCGCCGAAGATGGCGTTCATCACAGACAGCGCGAAGTAGTCTTCCGTCGAGCGCGCGACGCCGAGGTGGCCGATGCGAATCTCCGACTGCACCGCCTGCGGACGATCGACGATGTAAATCCGCGACGCGTGAATCGGATGCGCATTCACCACTGGTCGCGGTGGCTCGATGCCGGGCTTCCAGTCGCCGAGCGCACGCGTGACGAGCTCAATGGCCGCGGGACCGTCGATGGCTCCGGAAACGACGACTGAGCTGTTGTTGGGAATGAAGTGCTCTTCGTAGAACCGGCGCACGTCGTCGATGGCGATGCGGGCGACGCTGTCGGCATTGCCGGTGACGGAGTTGCCGTACGCGCCAGTGCCGTACAGCAGGCCCGCGAAGCGTTTGCCGGCGATGGCAGCCGGCTCGTTGCGTTGCTGCAGGATGTCGTTCAAGCGTTCGGCGCGCACGCGCTCGAGATCTTCCGGCGGCATCGTCGGCCGCACGGTGACGTCGCCGAAGATGGCCACGGAAGGCTCGGCATTGCGACTGAGCACGTCGAGCGAGATGTACGTGGCGTCCCAATCGGCGCCGGTGCCGAGGGAACCGCCGAGCGTGCCGACGTCCTCGGCGATGCGGATGGCGTCGCGATCTCCGGCGCCTTCGTCCAGCATCTCCGCCGTGATCGAGGCCAGACCGGCCGTTCGCGCGCTGTCGTGATCGGCGCCGGAGCGAACGAGCGCGCGCAGCGAGACCAGCGGCGCGTTGTGATTCTCGGCCACGAGCACGCGCAATCCATTCGGCAACGTGGTGCGCGTGATGTCCGGAAAGCGATACGGACGCGGCTCGGTGGGCTGCGGAGCGATGGAGCGATCGAACGTGGTCGTCATGTCAGGCTTCCGGTACGAACACGCTCGTCACGCGGTTCTCGGGGATCAGATACTTCCGGGCCACGTGCGCGAGGTTCTCGGCGGTGGCCGTGCGATAGGGATCGAGCCATCGGTCGATCATGGACGGATCGCCGAAGTAGGTGGACATCATGCCGAGGAGATCGGCGCGCGCGTCGAAGGTCTCCAGTTGATGCGCGTACTCGACCTCGGCGCGGTTCTTTGCGCGCGTGAGCTCGTCTTCCGTGATGCCGTCGACGGAAAGCCGCGCCACTTCTTCGTCGATGGCTGCTTCGATAGACTCGATGGCCACACCTTCGCGCGCCGTGGCCTGCAGCATCAGGATGCCAGTCGCCTCGGTGGGCAGGATGTACGCGGCCACGTCCTGCGCGATCTGTTTCTCGTGAACGAGCACGCGATCGAGACGGCTCGCTTTGTCCGAGCCGAGGACCGTCGACAGCAGATCCGCGTGAATCCAGTCCGGGTCGCCCATCTTCGGAAGGTGATAGAGCCGATAGAGCCGCGGCAACTGCACCTGCGACGCGAACGTCTCGCGGATCTCGTGGCCGGCGGGCTTGCGCTGGAGTGTGAACGGCGGGAAGGAGCCGCCCGCCTCGATGTCACTGAAGTACTGCGCGACGAGCTGCCGGGCCTCGTCCGGCGCGAAATCGCCGACGACGGTGAGCGTGCAGTTGTCGGGGCGATACCAGATGCGGAAGAACTCGCGCACGTCATCGAGCGACGCCGCCTCGAGGTCGGCCATCGAGCCGATGGTCGGCCAGTGATACGAGTAATCGGGATCGTAGGCCAGATGCAGAAGGCGCTCGAAAGCGGTGCCGTACGGCACGTTGTCGTAGCGTTGACGGCGCTCTTCCTTGACCACTTCGCGCTGGATGTCGAGCTTCTCCTGCGTGATGGCCGGGAGGTAGAAGCCCATGCGGTCCGCCTCCAGCCACAGGCCGAGGGCGAGATAGTTGGAGGGCAACGTCTCGTAGTAATTCGTGCGATCGAAAAACGTCGAGCCGTTGAGAACGCCGCCGACGGACTGCACGTGGCGGAAATGCTCGTTGTTGCCGACGTTTTCCGAGCCGGAGAAGAGCATGTGCTCGAACAAATGCGCGAAGCCGGTGCGCCCCGGACGCTCGTTTTTCGAGCCGACGTGGTACCAGAGGTTGACCGCCACGAGGGGCGCCGAATGGTCCTCGTTGAGGACCACGCGAAGGCCGTTGGGCAGGCGATAATCTTCGATTTTCAACATCGGACGCGCGTTGTATCACGACCGAAGTCTCAGAGTCGTTTATCCTTCAGCCCGCAATGTCCGCTCTCCCCTTCCGCCATATCGCAATCGAGGGACCGATCGGCGTCGGGAAGACGTCGCTGACGAACCTCCTGGCGAAGCGGTTCCGGGGCACGAAGGTGCTGGAGGATGCGGACAATCCCTTCCTCGACGACTTCTACAAAGACAAGCGCGGCGCGGCGTTGCGGACCGAGCTCTTCTTCCTCCTCTCGCGCCACGATCAGCAGCGCAAGATGGCCCAGCGCGATCTCTTCACCGAGCTGGTCATCGCCGACTACACGTTCGCCAAGAGCAAGATCTTCGCGCATCTGACGCTCGACGATTCCGAGCTCATGATCTACAACCGGCTCTACGACCTGCTGTGGGAGCAGGTGCCGAAGCCGGAGCTGGTCATTTACCTTCAGGGAAGTCTTGATACACTACTCAAGCGCATCAAGAAGCGTGGGCGGGCTTACGAGAAAGCCATCTCGTCATCGTATTTGCAAGAGATCAGCGCGGCGTACTCACATTACTTCTACCGGTACGACGAGACGCCATTGCTGGTCGTAAACACGAACGAGATCGATTTCGTAAACACACCCGAGCATTTCGAACAGTTGGTCGAACAGGTTTGCAATGCTCAAAAGGGCACCCAGTACTACGTACCGCTTGGATCCTGAGTCGACGGACCGAGACGAGACCGTAGGAACGTCGCGATGAGAGTCTTCTCATCGCTCAACGTTGCCTCGCTCCCTCGGCCCACCTGAGAGGAGCGAAATGAGCGAGCAACGCAAGAAGGTCACCGCCCCCGCCGTCCGCGCGATGAAGGGAAAGTCGCGCATCGGGATGCTCACCGCGTATGACTATCCCAGCGCGAAGGCGGCCGACGCGGCCGGCGCGGACATCATCCTGGTCGGCGATTCACTGGCCATGGTGGTTCTCGGTCATCCGGACACGCTCAGCGTGACCGTCGACGACATGCTCCATCACACGCGCGCCGTCGTGCGCGGCACCACTTCGGCGCTCATCGTCGGCGACATGCCCTATCTCTCCTACCACGTGTCGATCGAAGAGTCCGTGCGCAACGCCGGACGTTTCATGCAGACCGGCGCGCACGCCGTGAAGGTGGAAGGCGCCAAGCCGAGCCGCCTGAAAACGATCGAAGCGATCCTCGACGCCGAGGTTCCGGTCATGGGACACATCGGCCTCACGCCGCAGTCGGTGAATGCGATGGGCGGCTTCAAACTGCAGGGGAAAAGCGCCGAAGACGCGCGCCGTCTCATCGACGAAGCAGTTGCCCTCGAGCGCATCGGCTGTTTCTCGCTCGTGCTCGAAGGCGTGCCGTCCGAGCTCGCGGCGATCATCACCGAACAGATCACGATCCCCACCATCGGCATCGGCGCGGGCCCTTCCTGCGACGGTCAGGTGCTTGTCTTCCACGACGTCCTCGGCATCTACGACGGTCACAAGCCGAAGTTCGTCCGCCAATACGCACACATCGCCCAGGACATGCAGACCGCCCTCGAAGCCTTCCTCGCCGACGTCCGCGAAGGCCGCTTCCCCGACGAGATCAAAGAGTCCTTCCACATGGCCAGCGACGAAGAGCTCAAGCGGCTGTATGCGTCGCGGGAGGACGGGGGCGTGGTGGTGGAGATGCCGAAGGCGCAGTAA
>JALYJW010000183.1 GCA_030775085.1 Acidobacteriota bacterium
CCCCACCGCGATGAGGCTGCGGCGGGGAGAGGGGACTTGTTCATTCAGTCCCCTCTCCCCACGGCGGCTTCATCGCCGAGGGGAGAGGGCTAGGGTGAGGGGCGGCTCTCGCGCTAATCCTGGAACGCTTCGCCGAGGACGCTGGCGAAGGCTTCGACGCTGCTTTGGCCGACGCGGTAGACCTCTTCCGGCAATTCGTAGCGGAAGACGACGCGGCCGTTCTTCTCGACGGTAGCGTCGGCGAAGCGGCGTCTGCGGCCGGCGCCGAGGCGATCGTTGCGTCCGTTGAAGCGGATCACGACGTCGGCTTCACCGGCGAACTCGATGCTCGGAAACTTCTGCCGCAATTCGCGCGCGAGCTCCGCGGTCAATCCGCCGGCGCGGAGCGCGACGGTGGTCGTGCCGCGCAGCTCTCTTCGCAGAATGGCCATGGCGCGATCGTTTGCATCGCCATCGCCGCCGTCGCGGTACGTCGCGGCGCGGCTGAATGCCGGCACGGCAGGTTCTGCATCGCGCTCATTCTCGGATTCCGTGGGGGGCGCAACCGGGCGCGTCGGGCGTGGCCGAGGTGCGGGCGGTTTCGGTGTCGTGGTCGTCGTGCGCGGCGGAGTGACCTCGGCGATCGTCGGAGCGGTGGTGGTCGTGACCGGCGGTGGCGTCACGATCGGGGCAGTCGTCGTCGTGACCGGCGGCGCGGAGAGTTGCCTGGAATCCGTCACCGTGACCGATGCCACGGCGGCTTTGGGCGGAGTGGTCGATGTGGTTGCCGTGGTCGTGGTCGCCGGTGGATCCGTGATCGTGGTTTCCGCAACGATCGGTCCGGATCTCTTGCCGCTCGGGAGGAACAGCAGCAGGACGATGGCGACGATCACGACGGCGACGAACCCAACGACGAACGCCGGATTGAGTCCCTTGCGCAGTTTTGCAGGAGGATGAGTCGCGGCATTGCCGGGAAGCGGCGTGAGCAACGTCTGCGGCGCCATCGAGGCCGGGGCGTCGGACGGCAGAGGCGTGCGCACCGTCATCGGTGCGGTCTCGCGGTGCAGCGTATCCGCCTGCGTCCCTTTGGTTGGCGCCGGGCGGTGCAGCGTGTCGACCTTCGACGAGATGACGCGCATGGTCTCGTCGCCGTCGACAGGCATGGCCATCGTGGGCATGTCCCGCGGCTCGGGAAGCGTGCGATCGATTTCCTCGAGCGCGATCTCGAATTCGCGCGCGGAGGCGAATCGCTGATTGCGATCGCGCGAAAGCGCTTTCTCGAGCACGGATTGCAACGCGGCGCTTCCCGGCAGTTCGGGCGGCAGTGAGACGGTCTGCTTGCGCGGTTCGACCGCGTGCAGCATGAAGTATTCGTGCGGCGATGTGGCCTCGTACGGCGGGCGTCCGGTGAGCAATTCGACCAGCACCATGGCCATCGCATACAGGTCGGCGCGCGCGTCGACTTTTTCTCCCTCGGGCAGGAAGCCGAGTTGTTCGGGCGCGGCGTAGCGGAGCTTCCCGACGAAGATGCCGGTGCGCGTCGACGACACTGCGTCGGTGTCTTCGACTTTCGCGACGCCGAGGTCGATGACCTTCACCTCGTCGTCCTCGGTGATCATCAGGTTCTCGGGACTGATGTCGCGATGAATGATGCCGGCGCGGTGAATGGCGTCGAGACCGCGCAGTGCCTGCAGGATGATGCGCACGGCCAGACGCGGCGGAAGCGTGCCGCGCGTCCGGAGACGCTGCGCCAGATTTTCGCCGGCGATGAACTCCCACACCATGTAATGCGCGCCGTCGGGCAGCGAGGCGAAATCGTGCAGCGTAGCCACGTTCTGATGCTGAATCTTCGTCGCCGCGCGCGCCTCGCGCAGAAAGCGATCCTTCGCGTCGGTATTGCCGGAGATGTGCGGATGGACGACCTTGATGACGCGCGAAGAACCGAGGAACGTATGCGTGGCCTTGTACACCTCGCCCATGCCGCCCGCGCCGAGACGTTCGGTGATCGTGTAGCGGCCGTCGAGGGTGTCGCCGGGTTTCATTGTTTTTAGTTTAGCGCGGGAGAGGCGGCTGTGGACCTTGTGGACTTGGTGGACTGAGTGGACTTAGTGGACGTCCACCAAGTCCACGACGTCCACAACGTCCACCAAGTCCACTACTCGTACGGTTTCAACTGCTCCGCAACCTTGGCCCTATCCCCCACCACCACAATCGCCAGCTTCGCCGGATCGATGTACGTCTTTGCCATGCGTTGAATGTCAGCCGGAGTCAGCGCGTGGACGTTCTTCACGTAATTGCGCACGTAGTCTTCGCTGAGGCCGTAGAGATCGAGGAAGGCGAGTTGCGCGGCGATGCCGGGGCGAGAGGAGTTGCGGAGCACGAACGTGCCGGCCAGGTAGTTCTGGATGCCGCGGAGCTCATCGGCGGTGGGCGGTTCGTTGCGCAGGCGATCGATCTCGAGAAGGATTTCCTTGATCGATGCGCCGGTGACGTTCGTCGTGACGTCGGCTGTCTGCGCCCAGGCGGCGGCGCCGAGGCGTGACGTGACGGCGCTGTTGGGGGAGTAGGTGTAGCCCTTCTGCTCGCGAATGTTCGAGGTGATGCGCGAGCCGAACGAGCCGCCGAGGAGCGCGTTCATTACTGTCAGCGCGAGATACTCCGGATGCGTGGCGTCGATGACCGGCAGGCCGATCTGCAGCGTCGACTGCACGGCACCGGGACGATCGATGAAGTGGAGTGCGCGTGCGGAAACGGGCGTGACCTGCTGCTTCGACGGCGGCGCGCCGGCCTTCCAGTCGCCGAGACTCTGCCGGATGGCATTCTCGGCCGCGGTTGCATCGAAGCGGCCGACGACGTAGAGGAACGAGCGCGCGGCGCCGAAGCTGCGCGCGTGGAACGCGCGCGCCTGTTCGAGCGTGTAGCCCTGCAACATCGCTTCGCTCGGGAACATCCGGCCGTAGGGATGCTTGCCGTACAGCACCTGCGAGAACTTCTCCGCTGCCAGCGGCCCGGGTTGACTGCGCTGGATCGACAGCGCGCGCAGCAGGTCGGCTTTGACGCGCGGCAGGTCGGCCTCGGGGAACAGGGGATTCCGCGCGACATCGGCCACGAGCTTCACCGCATCGACGGCCGACTCGGAGAAGACATCGGTGCCGATGGTGGTCTGATTCAGCAGTACGCTGATCTCGAGCGCGCCTCCCATCATGGCCACATCGCGCGCGATCTGCTGCGAGGAGCGTGTGGTCGTGCCCTGCTCCATCATCGCGGCGGCCACATCGGCCAGCCAGACTTCGCTCTCGCTTTCGTCGACATTGCCGGTCTGCGTCACGAGGCGGATGGAGGTCTTGGGAACGCTGCCGTACGAAACGAATCGGACGCGCAGGCCGTTCGGCAAATCGAAACGACGAACCTCGGGGATGGAGAAGTTGCGCGGCGCGCCGGGAACGGGCGGTTTCTGTTTCTGCGCCTGTGCGAAAAGTGAAGTCGCGCAGAAGAGCGCGATGAAGAGAGTGAGGATGGTCTTCTTCAGCATGAGTTCTCCGATCAGCCTTTCGGGACGACCATCAGCACGGTGCGGTTCGTGGGGCGCAGATACTCCTGCGCCGTTTTCCGGATCAGTTCCGGCGTGACGCCGGCGAAGCGCTCTTCGACGGTGTTGATGCGGTGCGGGTCATCATCGAACAGCGCGAACGACGCAAGCAGATCGGCACGGCCGAAGCCGAAGAAGCCTTCGATCTCGTCGTAGTACGAGGAGCGCATCTTCACGCGTGCGCGCTCGATGGTGCCCGCGTCGACCGTCTCCGTCTGCAGGCGCGTCACCTGCGCGTCGAGCGCGGCCAGGATCTGTTCGGCGGTCTTGTCTTTGTCGTGGAACAGCCAGGTCATGTAGAGCGTCGGTCCGTCGATGTTGAACATGTTGCCGAGGAGGTTGATCGACGAGCTGATCTCGCCGGTGAGGCCGCGTTTCTGCACGAGATCCTCATACAGCCAACTGTCGTTGCCCGAGGCCAGGATCTGATCGATGAGCGCCATCGCGTAATACTCGGGCGTGTCCTGCGGTGGCGCGTGCCAGCCGATGGCCAGCGCCGGACGCGGCGCTTTTTCGTCGACCTTCGTGTGTCGTTTCTCCTCGGTCTGCCGAGGCTCGGAAATGTCGGGCCGCGGCGGCTGGGGCTGCGCGGCGATCGGGTCGAAGTACTGCTTCACCAGCGCCAGCGTCTGCGCCGAATCGAAATCGCCGACGACGGCAAGGACAGCGTTGTTCGGCGCGTAGTAGGTCTTGAAGAAACTGCGCGAGTCTTCGAGCGTGGCCGCGTCGAGATCGGAAAGATCGCCGTAGAAGTTGTGCGCGTTGTACCAGTTCGTGTTCGCGTATTGCGGCAGGTCGAGCCAGGGGAAGCCGCCGTACGGCTGGTTCAGTACATTCACGCGGACTTCGTTCTTCACGACGTCCTTCTGGTTCTGCAGATTTTCCTCGGTGATGGCCAGGCTGCGCATGCGATCGGCTTCCGCCCAGAGCATCGTCTCCAGCGTGTGCGCCGGGACGATCTCGAAGTAGTTCGTGAAGTCGAAACGCGTCGAGCCATTGAGCACGCCGCCGTTGGACTGGATGAGCCGGATGAATTCCATCTTCCCGAGATTCTCCGAGCCCTGGAACATCAGATGCTCGAAGAGATGCGCGAATCCCGTCCGCTCGCGCGGCTCCACGCGGAAGCCGATGCCGTAGTAGACCGCCACGGTTGCAGTGGGCGCCGTCCGATCGGGTGAGAGCACGACCTTCAAGCCGTTTTCGAGCTTGTGATACTCGACCGGCACGTTGAACCGCGCAGTTGTCGTTGTCGGAATGTCCTCGGGCATCGCCGGCGGTTCCGACGCCGGAGCGGGCGCGGGAGTGCTCGTGGTGGTGGGTGTGCTCGGTGTCGTGGTCGCACAAGCGGCGACGAGCATCGCCATGGGAATCAGGCGCAGAAACTGTTTCATGCTGCCTCCTTCAGAACGAATCGGGTGACGGTAGCGTAGTAGCGGGCAGCCTCGAAGAGCGGAATCTCGCAGTGGCCTGACGCTTGTGACGTGAGCATCTCTTTCGGGACGCGCAGCCCATCGTAAAGCTTCTTGCCGAGCGCGTAGGGAATCACGGCGTCGCGCATGCCGTGCATGACCAGCACCGGCACGCCGGCTTCGTTGAGCCAGGCGGTGGTGCGGAGCGCGAACGGCGCGGTCCAGCCGAGCGGCAGCGGCCGGTAGAGCGCATTGCCCATGTCTTTCAACGACGGAAACGAGTTCTCCAGTATCACCGATTGCACGAGTCCCTTGCGCTCTTTGGCGACGAAGGCCGCGTACGGTCCGCCGACCGATTCACCGTACAGCACGATCGTCTTCGCGCCGTTGCCGCGGACGAAGTCGAAGGCGGCGATCGAATCGAGGAACAGCTTCGATTCCGTGGGACGACCTTCACTCTTACCGTAACCGCGATAGTCGAACACGAAGACGGAGATCCCGCGTTTGGCATGCTCGACCGCCATCTCCGCGCGATCGGTGAGATTCCCGGCATTGCCGTGAAACCAGATCATGACCGGAGCGTCGGCGCTCTTCGCATCGAACCGCCACGCGTGCAGCTTCACGCCGTCCGTCGTCGTGAACGTGTGCTCGGAGGGAACGATCATGAGCGCGTTGCGATCCCAACGACCGGTCGGATAGCGGTCCGGAAAGAACATTCCGGTACGACGAAGAAAGTGGGAGAACGCGAGAACGGCCGCGAGGAGGACGAGGATGAAGATGAGGATGCGGGTCATTGAGGCTTTTTTGTGGACTTGGTGGACGTAGTGGACGTGGTGGACTTAGTGGACA
>JALYJW010000184.1 GCA_030775085.1 Acidobacteriota bacterium
CCCCACGGCGGGTTCATCGCCGAGGGGAGAGGGTAGGGTGAGGGGCTGCTCTCGCGGAAATGAGATGACCATGCGCCGCTTTCTCCTCTCTCTCCTCGGTGCCCTCGGCGCTCTCGTTGGCGCTGGCGCGTTCCTCGGCTGGTTTTTCTCGGCGCCGAAGTATCGCGGGGCGAAGTCGGATCATTTCGACGGACGACGCTTTCAGAATCTGCAGACCACCACGCACGCAGGGTTCTCCGACATGGTGCGCTGGATGGCCAACCGCGACGAGGGGCCGTGGCAGGAGTGGCGCGAGATCGCGCCGGCGCAGCCTCCTCCCGAGCGCGTGGCTGGCGGCGCCTTGCGCGTCACGTGGGTGAATCATTCGACGTTTCTGATTCAGACCGAGAACCTCAACATCCTCACCGATCCGATCTGGTCGGAGCGCTGCTCGCCTGTGTCGTTCGCCGGCCCGAAGCGCCATCACGCGCCCGGCATTCGCTTCGAGGATCTGCCGCCCATCGACGTCGTGCTGATCAGTCACAACCACTACGACCACATGGATGCGCCGACGCTGGCGCGACTGGCGCGCGAGCACAAGCCGCGCATCATCGCGGGGCTCGGCAACGCGGCGTTTCTCAACAAGGCACTGCAACACGAGGCGGTCGATCTCGACTGGTGGCAATCGACAAAGCTCTCGCCTGGCGTTCGCGCGCATGTCGTTCCGGCGCAGCACTTCTCATCGCGCGGCATGA
Organism: Acidobacteriota bacterium; assembly: GCA_030775085.1. Taxonomy (GTDB): domain Bacteria; phylum Acidobacteriota; class Thermoanaerobaculia; order Gp7-AA8; family Gp7-AA8; genus QHVT01. The sequence goes on from JALYJW010000184.1 coordinate 735, forward strand.
CCGACCGCGATGCGAATCTCTGGTGTGGATTCGTCCTCGAGACGCCGCACGGTGCGATCTACTTCGCAGGCGATACTGGCTGGGGCCCGCACTTCGCGATGATCCGCGAGCGATTCGGCGCGATGCGTCTGGCGCTACTGCCCATCGGCGCGTTCCGGCCGGAATGGTTCATGTGCTCGGTGCACATCTCGCCGAAGGATGCCGTGCGCGCCGCACAGGCGCTCGACGCGTCCACTTCGATTCCCATGCACTACTCGACGTTCCACCTCGGCGACGATGGACAGAGCGAGCCGGCAGAAGTGTTACGCCGGGAGTTGGCGCACGCGCCGAACGTGCGATTCCACGTGCTCGACATCGGCGCAACGTGGACTCCTGACTGATTCGTTTGCAAGCCTCGTAGCGCGTAGCCGAAGAGAGTCAAAACCTACCACAGAGACACAGAGGGGACGGAGGAGGACGGAGGAAAGCAATTCTGCGTTTCTGAATGCTTGCTTTACTCCGTCCTCCTCCGTCCCCTCCGTGTCTCTGTGGTAATCCCTCGGCCGTCCGTGCGGACACCCGAACCGGACGGTGCGGCCGCGACAAACTCACCTGAAAGTTTAAGCAGCGGATCTTCCGCGCTCTTCGAGATACTTCCAGAGTTTGGAGGTGATAGTCGGCGGCGTTCGAGTTGCCGGAATACGGCCAATCCAGTTGATCCAGTCTTCTTCGAGGATCACAGGCGGAGAGGTCAGATTGATGATGGAGGCCTCGCACGCGAGAACCTGCGGATTGGCTTTCGCACGACTTGCATATCCCGCATCCCACAGATGGACCAAGCGCTCAGGGGTTAGCGAGTGCGCTCGACTTGCGAGCAGCTTCGGGAGTTTCCCGTCAGTGAGATCGAGCGGTGCGGGTGCGGATCCCGCAACCATGCAATTGCGAGGGACCGGAAAATTTCGATGAATGTACCAAGCCGCCGCGGCTTCGTGCGATTCGAATCGATGCACGACCTGGAGAAGCGCGACGAGTCGCCAATGAGGGGCAGTACCCTTGGTGTACGTTCCCTTCTTAGTAACGTACGCGATCCGATCGCCGACTACGAGACGTGGCGCGAACATCCGGCCGCGGCAAAGAGCCGTTATGGTTGGCAACACCGCCTCGAAATCCGGCTCACGGCGGCATGATCCATCGATGAACGGCTTCAAGCCAGCACGCTCGATGGCCTCACGTCCCTGTCGCGTCCTGCACAGCGGGCGATAGGTGGTGAGGAAGATGCGCGCCATACCTTGCAGGATACCGCCCTGGTGCCGAGCACGATGCTCAAGACGTGGGAGGAGAGCCGTAAGGACTCCTGAAAGCATCGAACGCCGCCACGCTCCGCGCCGCAGCGCTTTGGAGTGCGTGTGGCTCTGCCACCGCTTTGGATAGCGTGGCGAGTACGGCTCCGTTGCACGTTACCGAAAGCGGCAGCGAGCCGGCCGCACTCCAAAGCGCGCGGCGCGGAGACTTGACAAATCGCGTTCTCGAACCGACGTTACTAACCAGTTGGTTAAACCAACTGGTTGGATGACATGAAAAAGACGCCTGATCCCGAGCTCGACGCACGCGCCCGCATCCTTGCCGCGGCTACCGAGGTTTTTGCTTCGATTGGGTTTGCCGGGGCGCGGGTGGATGACATTGCGGCGCGGGCGGGTGTGAACAAGGCCATGTTGTATTACCACGTCGGGGATAAGGACAAGTTGTATGCGACCGTCCTGACCGATACGGTCGAGCGCGTGCCGGTGGCGTTGCGGGCGGCGATCGAGAGGGTGGAGACGCCCGCGGAGAAGTTGCAGTGTGTGCTCGATACGCTGGCTTCGCTCGGGACGAGCAATCCGCATTTCGTTCCGATCATGCTGCGCGAGATTGCCTCGGGTGGCGCGACGTTGCCGGACGAGATGTTGGCGCGGATGGCTGGCGTGTTTCGCGTCGTGGCGGAGGTGCTCGCCGCGGGTGTGAAGCGGAAGGCCTTCCGGCGCACCGATCCTCTGCTCACGCACGTCTCGCTGGTCGGCTCGATGATGTTTCTGATCGCGTCGCAGCCGATCCGCGCGCGTCTGGCGAAGGTGGCCGGTGTGGAGCACACGCACACGCTCGATGATCTCGCGCGCCACACAGGCAATCTCTTCTTGAAGGGATTGGAAGTGGATGCGCCACCGCCGAAGAAGAAGGCGAAGACGAAGACGAAGTCGAGGAGCGCGAAGTGAAACGCCTGTTCCCAATTCTTTGTCTCGTCGCGTTCTCTGCGCGTGCGCAGGAGCTGACGCTGTCGGAAGCCATCGCGCGTGCGCTCGAGAAGAACGCCGACATCGTCGTCGAGCGCGAGTCGGTTCATATCGCGGATGCCAACGTTCTGCGCGCGAATGCTGCGTACGAGCCTTCGTTTCGCGGCGATGCGCGTCTGCGCAAGCGCACTGATCCGGTGAACTCGGTGCTCTCCGGTGCGCCGGCAGGCGAGCTCGCACCGACCGTGCGCAATCTGCAAACGTCCGCCTCTTTCGTGCAGCTTCTGCCGACCGGCGCGATGGTGTCGTTGTTTTCCGCCGTGAGCCGCGATGAGACGAACAGCATTTTCGCGCTGCTCACGCCTTCCTGGTCGACGTCCCTCGGCGCGGAAGTACGCCAGCCGCTGCTGCAGAACCGGCGCATCGATCCGGCGCGCCGCGCCATGCGCATCGCACGCGTCGATCGCACGCGTGCGCTTTCCACGCTGCGCCGCACGGCGAGCGAAGTGACGGCGGCGGTGGAGCGTGCGTACTGGACGGTCGTGGCGGCGCGCCGCGATGTGGAGATCCGCGAGTCGGTCGTGTCTCTCGCCGAGAAGCAACGCGAGGACACGAAGGTGCGCGTCGAAGCAGGAACGCAGGCAGAGGCGGATGTCGCGCAGACGACGGCCGAGGTGGAGCGGAGACGCGGCGATGCGATGGTGGCGCGCGAAAACCTCACGCGCGCGGAGAACGCGCTGCGCAATCTGATTGCGCGTGATGCGGAGGATCCGATTTGGGAACAGGCGTTGGCACTCTCGGAGCGAGAGCCGCCCCTCACCCTATCCCTCTCCCCGCCAAGCGGGGAGAGGGGACCGGCACTGGAGACGTCGCGTGCGATTGCTGTTGCGTTGCAGAATCGTCCTGAGTTGCAGGAGCTGAGCAGTCGTCTCGAGCGGCAGGATGTCGAGATCGACGCCGCGCTCGATCGCGTGCGGCCGCAGGTGGATCTCGTGGCGTCGTACAGCGGGCGCGGTCTGGCCGGCACGCGCAATCCCGATGCTTTCGAGCCGTTCGGTCCGATCGTGGTCGGCGACGATATTCGCGGCGGTCTCGGGCAATCGCTGTTGACCATCGGCCAGAACGAGTTTCCCGATGCTGCGCTCGGCGTGTCGGTCGTGATTCCGATCGGTAACACTGCGGCGAAGCAGGACGTCGTCATCGCGCGTGCGTTGCGACGGCAGTCGTCGGCCACGCTCGATGCGGCGCGGCAACGCGTCGCTCTCGAAGTGCGCAACGCGATTGCGACGCTGGCGAGCACGGAGCAGCGCATCGAAGCGGCGCAGGCCGCGCGTGTTGCCGCCGAGGTGCAGATGCAGGCCGAGCGCGACCGCTTTGAGGCGGGCACCACGAACATGTACTTCATCCTCACGCGACAGAACGATCTCGCCGCCGCGCAGCTCGCCGAGACCGTCGCGGTGACCGATCAACGCAAAGCAGAAACCGAACTGGCCCGCGCCATGGGGACGATCCTCGAAGAGCGCGGGATCGAGATGGAACGATGAACGTGATGAAGCTCTCAGCTCGCAGCTCGCAGCTCTCAGGAGGCCGCCGCCCAATACCGTTTCTGCTGCGAGCTGCGAGCTGCGAGCCGCGAGCTATCGTGATCGCGCTTGCGCTCACGATGCTCACGCTCGCCGGCTGCCGCGACAAGATCGATGACGGCACGATCCATCTCAACGGGCGCATCGAAGCACCGACGGTGGACCTCGGGCCGAAGGTGCCGGGGCGTGTCGTAGAGGTGTTGGTGCGCGAGGGCGATCGCGTGAAGGCGGGCGCGTTGCTCGTGCGCCTCGACCTCGGCGAGACCTCGATTGCCGTGGAGCGCGAACAGGCGGGTGTTCGTTCCGCGGAAGCGCGCGTGGAAGATTTGGAATCGGGCAGCCGCGGCTCGGAGATTGGAACTGCCGAGGCGGAGATCGCGGATCGCCGTGCCTCGGTTGCGCTGGCGGAGAAGGAAACGGAGCGCCAGCGATTTCTGCTCGACCGCAAGGTCGGTACGCAACGCGACTACGACCGCGCACGCACGGACCTCGAGCGCACACGTGCCGCGTTGAAAGCTAGTCAGGAACGCGCGAAGGGATTGCGCGATGGCGCTCGCGTGAATCAGACGCAGGCGGCGCAGGCCGATGCTGAGCGTGCGCAGGCCATCCTCAAACAATCCGTCGCGGTGGCGCGCGAGAATGAGATTCGCGCGCCTGCGGACGGCGTGATCGTGCATCGCCTTGCGGAGCCGGGACAACTCATCGGCGCGGGACAGTCGGCCGTGACGATGGCGTTTGCGGATCGCCTGTACGTGCGTACGTTCATCCCGGAGACGAAACTCGGACGCGTGAAGATGGGCATGCCGGCGCGCGTCACCGTCGACGCCTTTCCCGGACGCGAGTTCCCCGCGCACATCACCGAAATCTCGCCCGACGCCGAGTTCACGCCGAAAGCGGTGGAGACGAAGAGCGAGCGCGTGAATCTCGTCTACGGCGCGAAAGCGGATCTCGATCGGGGATGGAAGGAACCGCTCGTGCCGGGGCAACCGGCGGATGTGGTGGTGAGGGCGCAATGACAGCTCGCAGCTGGCGCGTTTTTTCGCGAGAGCCGCCCCTCACCCTAGCCCTCTCCCCGCCGTTGCGGGGAGAGGGGACTGATTTACGCAAGAACGCGCATGACCCGCCAGAGGCGCGAGCAGCTCAGTCCCC
>JALYJW010000185.1 GCA_030775085.1 Acidobacteriota bacterium
CGCCCCTCACCCTAGCCCTCTCCCCGCCGTTGCGGGGAGAGGGGACTGGTTTACGCAAGTACGCGCCTTACCCGCCAGAGGCGCGCGCAGCTCAGTCCCCTCTCCCCTCCGGGGAGAGGGCTAGGGTGAGGGGCGGCTCTCGCGAAAAACGCCGCTACAGCGGCTTTTGAGTTGAACCAGAAGGCTCAGGAAATGCCAAACGATCTCCGATTCGATTCCGACGGCCTCATCCCCGCGATCATCCGCGACGCGCGAACGGGTGCCGTCCTCACGCTCGCCTATATGAACGAAGAATCCCTCGCGAAAACGCGCGAGACCGGCGAGACGTGGTTCTGGAGCCGCAGCCGCAATGAGCTGTGGCACAAAGGCGCGACCAGCGGCAACACGCAACGCGTCATTCACATCGCCGCCGATTGCGATGGTGACGCTCTCGTCGTCACCGTCGAACCGCGCGGCCCGGCCTGTCACACCGGCGCCGAGTCCTGCTTCGACGGCATTCCGCCGCTTTCTTTCGCGCGCCTGATGCAAACACTTCGCGACCGCCACGAGAAACGACCTGCCGATTCCTACTCGACCTATCTTTTCAACGAAGGTCGCGACAAGATCCTCAAGAAAATCGGCGAAGAAGCCACCGAGGTCGTCATCGCCGCCAAAGGAGAAAGCCGCGAAAGAACCATCAGCGAGATCGCAGACCTCGTCTTCCACCTTTCGGTGTTGATGGTCGATGCTGGGATTGGGTGGGGGGATGTGGAGGGGGAATTGGAAAAGAGGGCGCGTTAGGTCGGTAGTGGGCCCCAGATCAGAGTGAGGTCGATCTCGATCGCTTCGAACGGTTCAATGCGCACGATCGGTTCTTCGCCATACGTACCGAGGAGCGTCCAAAGATCGCCCTGCCGTTGGAATGCCTCGATCGTCTGTTGCTCAGGTTCGACGATCCACGCGTACTCGACGTCCGCGCGCGCGTACAGCGGCATTTTCTTCAAACGATCGAGACGCCCGCTGGACGGCGAGGTCACTTCACAAATCCAGTCAGGAACGATCGAAAAGACATGAGTTTTCGGCGGCTCCGGCATCCGCTCGCGGCGCCAGCCTGCGAGATCAGGAACCAGTACGTTGCGGCCGAGATGCAGCTCGGGCTCGTCGAGAATCCACCACCCACCCGGTCCACCGCGTCCCCACTGAAACGTCGGCCCCAGCGTAAAACCGAGACCCGATGCAGCTATCGTGTGCGGTCCAGCCGGCCGCGGCGATGCGTACAACTCCCCCTCGATCAACTCCCCGACCATATTTTCAGGGAGGCGCACCAGATCTTCGTACGTCGCGTGCTCTCTTACTCGGGCGGCCATCGACTCCATTATAGTTCTCGCCCATGTTCCGACGCTTGTTCCTCCTCTCCGCCCTCGCCTCCACCCTCACCGCGACCGCCGCCGAAAAAGCCGACATTCTGATCACCGGCGGGACCGTGGTGACGATGGCGGGGCCGAATCTGGAGAATGGTTCGGTGGCGATTCGCGATGGAGAGATCATCGCGGTCGGGGCTTCGTCTGAGATCGACGGCAGGTTCACCGCGAAAACGGTCATTCGCGCCGGTGGGCATGCGGTGGTGCCGGGGTTCGTGAATGCGCATACGCATGCGCCGATGGTTCTGTTCCGTGGGATCGCGGACGATCTCGATCTGATGGACTGGCTGACGAATTACATCTTTCCCGCCGAGGCCAAGAACGTCGATCGCGAATTCGTGAAGTGGGGCATGCGGCTGGCGGCGGCGGAGATGATCCGCTCCGGCACGACCACGTTCGGCGACATGTACTACTTCGAGTCCGACATCGCGCGCGAGGCGAAGGCGGCCGGGCTGCGCGGCGTGCTCGCGCAGACGTTCATCGACTTTCCCGCGCCGGACAACAAGACGTGGGACGCGATGGTCGCGTACATGCGCGAGTACGCGAAGCAGTGGAAGGGCGACCGTTTGATCACGCCCGCGCTGGCGCCGCACGCGCCGTTCACCGTCTCGACCGAACATCTGAAGCAGGTCCGCGCGCTGGCCACGGAGTTGGGACTCCCGATTCTCATCCACGTTTCGGAGACGAAGAACGAGCTCGCGCAGGTGGCGGAGAAGCAGAACGGGATGACGCCCGGTGCGTATCTCGATTCCATCGGTTTCCTCGGCGATGACGTCGTGGCCGCACACGGCGTGCATCTCACGGCGGAGGAGTGGAAAACGTTCGCCGCGAAGAAAACCGGCGTCGTGCATTGTCCGGAATCGAATCAGATGCTCGCCTCGGGTGTCGCGCCGATCGTCGAGATGGTGAAGGCGGGCATGGAAGTGGGCCTCGGTACCGACGGTCCTGCCGGCTCGAACAACAACCTCGACATGCTCGAGGAGATGGCCAGCGCCGCGCGTTTGCAAAAGGTGACGCGCGAGGATCCGAAGGCGATCAGCGCGCGGGAAGTGCTTCGCCTCGGCACGATCGGCGGCGCGCAGGTCCTCGGATTGGCGGACAAGATCGGCACGCTCGAGCGCGGCAAGCGCGCCGACGTGGTGATCATCAATCTGCAGCAGGCGAAAACGCAGCCCGTCTACTCCGTCGAGTCCGCGATCGTCTACGCGGCCTCGGGGAATTCAGTGGTCACGACCATCGTCGACGGCCGCATCCTCATGCGCCGCGGCGAACTGCTGACGGTCGACGAAGAGGCGGCCACGGCAAAGGCGAAGGAGTATCGCGACAGGATTCTGGCCAGCCTGAAGAAATAGTCCATGCGGCGATCCCTTCCCCTATTTCTACTCGCACTCGTTTCCTGCGCTCCGGCGACGCTGCCGCGCGTGACGCCGCAGCAGCAACAGTTCGCGCCAACGGCAACCGCGCGACGCGTCGTTCTGTTGTCGTTCGACGGCCTCGGCGCTGATGCACTGTCGCGGCAGCCAAACCTTCCCGCGTTCGAGCGGCTCGCGCGCGAAGGCGCGTCGGCGCGCGTCATCAATGTCGATCCGACGCTCACGGCGCCGGCGCACGTATCGATGCTCACCGGCGCCGATCCGCAGCGCACCGGCGTCGTTTCGAATCGCTTCCATCTTCCGGGCACGCCTCCCGAGCAAACCGCGCGCGGGATGATGCAGAGCTCGGACGTCGAGACGCTGGTCGAGGCAGCGCGGCGACAGGGAAAGCGCGTCGGCGCGGTGTCGTTTCCGACCATCGACAACAGCTCGCCGCAGCGCAGCGCGGATTTTGGTTTTTCCTGGGCCGCGCCGCTCGTTCCGGCGCGCATCGTCACGCTCACGCGCGCCGACTTCAAACGCGAATGGGTGCCGCCGACCTGGAACGAACGACCGCAGCGCCGGCAATCGTTCAGTCCAATCCAGCGCGCGCGCATCGAATGGAGTGTTCCCCGACGCATCCGTCTCTACGTTTATCTTGTTGCCTACGACACGACCAACGACGCGCGCGCGAACTATGACTCGTACTACATCGAGGAAGGCGAGCGCGAGATCTCCGCGGATGAGCGAGGCTGGTTCGCCATCTCGCGCATGTCCGCCGATGGACTGCATGGCTCGTGGTCGAAACTTCTCAGCGCGACGACGGCGCTCGACGTGACGATCTATTGGGGATCGATCTCGCGCAACGAAGCATGGCCGGCCTCGTTTCGGACGCTGCTCGATGAAGAGACGGGTTTCTGGCCCGGCGCACCCGAGGAAACGCTCGATGTCGACATGGCTACGTTCACTGAACAGCTCGAGCGCATGGCGGACTTTTACACGCGCGCGCAGACCATGACGATCGCGCGCATGCCGTTCGATCTATTGCTCGCCTACCACGCCGAGGTCGACATCGCAGGACATCAATTTCTCGGTGCGCGCGATGGGGAGAAGGTACTGCGCGCCGCGTTTGTTGCAGCCGATCACGCGGTCGGTGCCATCGCGGAAACGCTCGGACCTCACGACGCGTTGATTGTGACCGGCGATCACGGCCTCGTCGTCGCGGATCGCGAAGTGCGGCTGAACCGCCTGCTCGCCGATCACGGCTTCGCGCCGCGCTGGCGCGCCTACAGCTCGGGAGCGATCGCACATCTCTACCGCTTCTCCGAGCCCGACGACTCGAACGCAGTCGCGGCGATGCTCAACAACAGCGGACACTTCGAGCGCGTGGAAAAGAAAACCGCTGCACGGCATCGCAACTCCGGCGACCTCATCGCATGGGGATTCCCGAACGTCGCCATCGTCCCCGAAGACCTCGCGCCCGCCGTCGTCACACCGAAACCGCACGGACAGCACGGCGGCCTCAACATCCATCGCGAGCTCCATCCGCCGCTCTTCGCCATCGGCCAGGGCGTCCCGATCGGAACACTCGGCGAGATCGCGCAAACGAAGATCGCGAGGTTCGTAGCGGGACTACTTGGAATCGCGCCGCCCGCGGCTGCGGACTAATCTCCGCAGCGTTTGGCGCAACTACTCGTTCGTCACTTCTCTCTGCAGCGTCCACGACGGCGTGCCGTTGCCGCCGATCTGGCGATTCCAGGTCGCGGTGTAGCGGCCGCGGAGCTCGACCGGACCTTCGTTCGTGCGCCAGCGGCGGATCCATGTGCCTTGCTCCGTCGCCGAGGAATCCTGCATCGAGAGCGTTTCGAGTGTGCGGACGTAGCTCGTGCCTTTGAACTTCGACAGTGCGGTCTTCATGGCGTCGTTTGCCGCGGCGCGGGAGTTGCGGACGACGGTTTCGTCGCGAGCCGTGGAGACGATGGCGATGCGGTCGGAGGCGGGGCTGAGCGCGATGCGCGTGATGCCTTGAAAGTCGGGCTCTTCGAAACGATGCACGACCGGCCATTGATCGGGTTTCGCCGGATCCCATTCATGAATCTGCGCTCCCGAGGCGATGAAGATCGTTTTACGCGGCGTCCAGACGTGATGACCGCCTGAGCGGAATGGGATCGTCGCAAGCAACGACACGCGCTTTTCATCGATGTCGAGGCGATGCAGCGTGAGCGTTTCTTTGTCCTGCACGGCGAACGTCACGGCACGCTCGCCCGGCACGCGATAGGGCGCCGTGATCGCGCCGGTGATCATCGTTTCGAGCGCGTGCGAGACCGGGTCGTAGAGAACGATGCGCCGGTCCTTGTCGTTCATGAAGAGAACCCAGCGATCGTCTTCGAAACGCTGGAAGTAACCGGCTTCCTTCGTTTCGACAACCGCACGCAGAAGCTTGCCGCGCGCGTCGTGCAGCCACACGCCGCCCTGGCGCAGGAGCATGATCTTTCCGTCGCTCGACGGTGTCGGACTGAAGCCGCGCGCCAACGGCAGCGGCGTGGCTTTGTCTTTGGCGATGTCGTAACGCACGGCGTGTACGCCGAGGCCTGTCTCGTCGAGGCTCGAAGCCTCGGTGGTAAAGAGAAGCGATGCGCCGTCCGGAAGAAACGACGGCTGATTGTCGTAGCCGCGATGATTGGAAATGTTCTTCAGGTCCGAGACCGCAAAGCCTCCGTCGCGAAGATCGAGCGCGCCGATCCAGACTTCGGTGTCGAGGATCTGCGCATTCGCAACGCCCGCGACGAATAGAGCGCAGAGGGCAGAAGCGAGTCGGCGGTCGGCAGTCGGCAGTCGGCGGTAGAAGAAGCCCAGGGC
>JALYJW010000186.1 GCA_030775085.1 Acidobacteriota bacterium
GTCGGCAGTAGATATGCCGGATGAACGTGGCTGGGCGGTGGCCCACTGCCGGCCGCCGACTGCCGACTCACGCCTACTGATTCTTCGCCAGCTCTTCGTCGAGAAACTTCAGCGCGTTCTGCAACGCGGCGCGATGGACTTCCGATCGCGCGGTCTCGAGCTCGCGGACGATGCGCCCGCGCGAGAGCTCCAGTCCTTCGCGCTTCGTTGCCCGCGCTTGCTCCTCAGCGGTGAGTTGCCGTTTGCGTTGCGCCGGCTCCGGCTCGCTCTGTTGCGACTCGACGGACTTACTTTCCCATCCGCGTGCCATGCGCACATTGTCGCACCGGAACTACAACACGACCGGTGTCAAAGATGGTCGTTTCGCGCTGAGTCCGTCTCCCGACGATCGGCCGTGCAGGTGACGCCAGATCCAGGGCAGCAGATGGCGGCGTCCCCACGCCATTTCCGCGCGCACGAGATCGAGTGGCGTCGCGCGGGGACGATTCGGAAGCGGTGTCGCCCAGGCCATGTCGGTATCGGGAAGCCCGAGGTGATAGGCGAGCGCATCGGCGATCCGCGCGTGGCCCATTGAATTTGCGTGAAGACGATCATCGGACCAGACGCGCGGATCGGAGGCCACTGGATACGCAGCCAGATCACAGAGAATCGCACCGCTGCTCGCACACGCCGCGCGAATCCGCTCGTTCATGATCGCCACGCGACCGCCGAGAACGCGCGCGAACGGCATCACGGGAGTCAGATCGGGCAACGTGAACGTCAACACCGTCGCGCCGATATCGACGAGCGCCTTCTGCATCGCCTCGAGATCGGCGCCGAACGCATCGGGCGCGAATTGGCGGCGCAGCACATCGTTCGTCCCCGCCACCACCGTCGAAAGATCCGGCCGCATCGCCAATGCCGGCGCCAATTGCGTCTCGCGGATCTGCCGCGTCGTCAATCCGCGAATGGCCAGATTCGCGTAGAGCAGACTCCCCTGCCGCGCCGCAATCCGCTCCGACGCTATCCGCTCTGCTAAGCGGTTCGCCCAACCGCGATACCCGCCATACCCATCCGGATCGTCGAGACCTTCGCTCGTACTGTCTCCGATGGCCACGTATCGTTCGAAATGGGTCATTTCCGTGAAGAGAAGTTCATGTTCCGAGTACCACTAACACTAACCCGCAAATTCTTCGCCAGGGCGAAAAGATTCTCAGCAACTCGCGAGCGCGGCGACGTTTTGGAGTGCGGCAGCCGCAGCTGCCGCTTTTGTATGCCACAGGCCTTGCGTGAACATGCGAGCGCGAAGTGGCGAAGCGGAACGCTGGCGTCCTCGCCGGCTGATGTGGCGGCGTCCCGCGCCGCCACGCTCTTGCCACCGCCACACTGTTGATTCGGTACCTCTGCGCAACCGAGACGCGGCGGCGGCGAGACGCCGCCTGCCCAGCCGGCGGGACGCCAGCGCTCCGAAAACCCGCGAAACGTTTTCATGTTCCGCGCGGGCGGCTAAACTACCTCGATGGCGAATGAGGATCATGGCGCGCTGATCTGCGAGCTGGCGCGATCGTTTTACGCGCTGGGGTGGGTCAGCGGCACTGGCGGCGGGATCTGCATCCGCGAGGGCGACCGCGTCACGGTTGCGCCGAGCGCGGTGCAGAAGGAGCGGATGCGGCCGGAGCAGATGTTCACGATCGGACTCGATGGCAGCGTGCTGTCGCGGCCGGACGATCCGACGCTGCACCCGTCCGAATGCAGCTCGCTGTTTCTCAAAGCCATCAACCTGCGCGGCGCCGGAGCGGTGATTCACAGCCACTCCATCCACGCCATGATGGCCACGCTGCTGTTCGACAAGGAGTTCACGATCTCGCACATCGAGATGATCAAAGGCATCCGCGGCATGGGCTACCACGACATACTCACGGTCCCGATCATCGACAACACGGCGCGCGAATGCGACCTCGCCGATTCGCTCGAAGCGGCCATCCTCGCCTACCCCGACACGCACGCCGTCCTCGTGCGACGCCACGGCGTCTACATCTGGGGCGATGACTGGGTTCACGCCAAGACGCAGGGCGAGTGCTATGACTATCTCTTTCAAGCCGCCGCGGAAATGCGGCGACACGGAATCACCACAGGAGCACCCGCATGAAAGCCTATCGACTCGATGACTCCGCCCAGACCATCGGCGCCGACGATCTCGCGCGCCGCGGCATCCTCTCCTGGACCGTGCCCGCTGACGAAACAGACCGCGCGGCCATGATCGAGCGGATCAAGCGCGAGCACGGCTACGTCGACGAAGACTTCGTCGAGCTCGCGCCCGAAACGCCGAACCTCGACGCCATCTGCGCGAAGTTCGACAAAGAACACTTTCATTCCGAGGATGAAGTACGCGCCGTCGTCGAAGGCGCGGGCATCTTCGACGTGCGCGACGAAGGCGATCAGTGGATCCGCATCGAAGTCGCCAAAGGCGACATGATCGTGATCCCCGCAAACACGTTCCACCGGTTCTACCTGACGGATGCGAAGCACATCCGCTGCATGCGGCTATTCGCCAACAACGAAGGATGGTCGCCGCTCTACCGCGAGGCGTGAAGGCTCAGTCCGCGGTTTGCACCACGTGACACGGCGAATCGCCCGCCGGCCACGGAATGACCTCCACTCGACCGCTGACCAAGTTGTAGTTCGCTACCAACATCGAAACGGTGGGCTGTGGACCGCACACCTGACCGTGGATCGTCTCACTGCTCGCCACCAGATTTTTAGCGCTGGCCCTGGCATTCAGCACGACCGATTCCTCAACGCACTTCGGATCTTTCGGGTTCGTGCAGTGCCCCCGAGGAAATGACGTTCGAATCCGCTTCACCAGCGCATCGAGCGCGGGAGTGCCGCCTTTGTTCTCGATGGCCGCCTGAACCGCGCCGCACTCCTCATGTCCGAGCACCACGATCAGCCGCGTGTACTCCTTGGCGATGCCGTACTCGATGCTGGCCAGCATGAACTGATCGGCGACGTTGCCCGCGCCGCGCGTCACGAAGAGATCGCCGACGCTCTGGTAGAAGGCCAGCTCCGGCGGCACGCGGCTGTCGGCGCAGGAAAGGATCGTGACGTGAGGATCCTGCATCGGCGCCGTCCTCTCGCGATCCATGATCAGTTCGTCGTAGGCAAGGACGCCGGCGACGTATTCCTCGTTGCCGTCCATGAGCATCCGCCAAAGCTCGTTGGCTTTTGCGTCAGGGGTCTTCGTGACCGACGGCGGTTTGTGCGTCACGCAGGCTGCGAGCAGCAGAAGGCAGGGCACGATGAGGAAACGCTTGCTCACGATCGAACCTCCAACTCATTCTTGCCGGGAACGCTTCACAGAATAGACTAGTTCGCCATGAATCCCCTCGACCGCCGCTCTTTTCTCACGCTGGCCGGGATGGCCACCGCCGCTTCGCTCGCTCATCCGCTGGAGCTTTTCGGCCAGGCGCAGGTGGACGTCGAGGAGATGACGATCGCCGCGATGCAGGACGGGATGCGCAGCGGCACTCTCACGGCGCGAAGGCTCACGGAGCTCTACCTCGTGCGAATCGCGGCGATGGACAAGCGCGGTCCGGCCGTCAACGCCATCATCGAGCTCAATCCCGATGCGCTCTCCATCGCCGACTCGCTCGACGCCGAGCGCAAAGCAGGTCGCGTGCGCGGGCCGATGCACGGCATCCCCATCGTGATCAAGGACAACATCGATACCGCCGATCGGATGCATACGACGGCCGGCTCGCTCGCGCTTGCCGATTCGATCGCGTCGCGTGACGCGCACGTGGTGAAGCGGTTGCGCGAAGCAGGCGCAGTGATCCTCGGCAAGACGAATCTCAGCGAATGGGCGAACTTCCGATCCACACACGGCACGAGCGGCTGGAGCGCGCGCGGCGGCCTGACGCGCAATCCGTATGCGCTCAATCGCAATGCCTGCGGCTCGAGCACCGGCACGGGCGCGGCCATCGCGGCGAGTTTTGCGGCGGTCGGTGTCGGTACGGAGACGGACGGCTCGGTGGTCTGTCCATCGGCGACGAATGGCCTGGTCGGTCTGAAGCCGACCGTCGGTCTGATCAGTCGCAGCGGCATCATCCCGATCTCGCACACGCAGGACACGGCCGGTCCGATGGCCCGGACCGTCACCGACACCGCAATTCTCCTCGGCGCGATGACCGGCATCGACTCGCTCGACGCCATCACAGCCACGAGCCGCAGTCATGTGTCCGCCGATTACACGCAATTCCTCGACGCGAATGGCCTCCGCGGCGCGCGCATCGGTGTGGCGCGCGGCTCGTTTGGTTTCAACGACGCCGTCGATCGCGTCATGACCGACTCGATCGAGGCCATCCGCAACCTCGGCGCAACGATCGTCGACCCAGCCAATCTCGAAACGCAGGGGAAGTTCGACCAGAGTGAGTTCGAGGTGTTGCTGTACGAGTTCAAGGCCGGTCTCAACGCTTATCTGGCCGGTCTCTCCCCGAACGTCACGTCGCGCACGCTCGCCGATCTCATGAAGTTCAACGAAGAGCATCGCGAGCTGGAGATGCCGTACTTCGGTCAGGAGATCTTCGCCATGGCCGAGAAGAAAGGCCCGCTCACCGACGCCGATTACAAGAAAGCGCTAGCCAAAAATAATCGCCTCGCCCGCGCCGAAGGCATCGACGCCACGATGAAGAAGCACAAGCTCGATGCCGTGATCGCCCCCACCGGCGGACCGGCCTGGACGACGGATCTCATCAACGGCGACCACTACACCGGCGGTTACTCCAGCGCCTCCGCCGTAGCCGGCTACCCCCACATCACCGTCCCCGCCGGAAACGTGGCCGGACTCCCCGTCGGCATCTCGTTCTTCGCCGGCGCCTGGAGCGAAGGTGTGTTGCTGAAGTACGCCTTCGCGTTCGAGCAGGCGACCAAGGCGCGGAAGGCACCGCAGTTCCTCGCGAGCGTTTGAGGCGTAGAATCCACTCGTGCAGATCAACGATCAGGTCGTTCACAGCGATCCCGAGATCATGGGCGGCGAGCTCGTATTCGTCGGCACGCGCGTGCCGGTCTACAACCTCTTCGACTATCTCGAGGCAGGCGATTCGCTCGATGAGTTCCTGGATCAATTTCCGTCCGTGACTCGCGATCAGGCCGTTGCCGCCCTCGAGATTGCAAGAGAGGCTGTCGTAGGCGTTGCGAGTACTCGTTGATGAGTCTCTGCCGCTTGCGCTGGCGCGCGAGCTCGTCGGGTACGACGTCTCGACCGTCCGAGGACAACGGTGGCTGGGCTTACGAAACGGCGTCCTGCTCCGTGCGGCCGTCGACGCTGGCTTCGAGGTCATGGTCACCGCCGACAAGGCGCTTCGTCATCAGCAAAACCTTGCTGCCATTGGAATCGGTGTCGTTCTGATCACTCACGTGCGCAATCGCATTCAGGATCTTCGCCCGCTGCTTCCACGGATCCAAAGCGCACTGCGCGACATCGCAAGAGGCCAACTCATCGAGATCGTTGGGTAACACGACGGGAGGCCTCCGGCGGGCCGGCCCGGCCGGCAGCGCTGGTTGAAGT
>JALYJW010000187.1 GCA_030775085.1 Acidobacteriota bacterium
CCTTCGCTCCGTCGCATACAAAAGCGGCGGCTGCGGCCACCGCACTCCAAATCACCGCATCGTTGCCGGATCCACACCCCTGGACGCGCACCACTCGCGATACGCGATCGGTGAAATCTCGCTCGGTTTGATCTCGCTGCGGCCTCCCCAGAAGACGTTGGTGTAGGTCACCGGGATGCCGATGGCGGCCAGGTGTTCGTCGATGGCGCGTTTGTGGGCGAGGACGAGGTCTTTTTCCGTTCCGTGCGCGACGGCCATGATGTTGACGTTGCGGAACTCGTCGCCGCCTTCGCGCCAGTAGCAGTGCGTGAGGATGTGGAAGCGCCCCACCTCGCGGCCGGCCTCGAGCTCGCGTCCCGGCGGAACGGCCCAGTGGAAGAGCGCGTTGAAGCGTGTCACACGATCGCCGGTCGAGAGCATCTTCACGTGCTCGAGGAATGTCGAGAATCGGCCGATCACGCCGCGCTCGCTCAGGTTTTCGGCCACCGCGCAGAACACGTCTTCCAGGAGGTGCGCTTCGTCGGCGCGGCGCTCCCATAGATCGCGAGAGATTTCCTCGGGGTCGAGCTCGCGTTTAAGCGCGGTCAATACCTGCCACTCCAGGTCCGAGAGCGTGACTTTCGCGGTGTCTTTCACCACGGCCAGCTCCTCGGATTTGCTGCCGGGCTCCATCCCTTTGCGGCGGACGTGACCGACGCCGAGGGCGAAGATGCGGTGGGCAGGCATCACGCGGAAATGTTCGGCGCCGGTGAGCTTCGCCAGAAACACGCAATGCTTTTCGATCGAATAGCCCTGCGGCACTTTCACCGTGGTCCAGAGACGATAGCTCGATCCGGGTGTGGCGGCGTCGGTGGATCGGATGACGACGTGTCCCGAGAATGGATCCTGCTGGAACATGAAGTCGAACGCCTCATCGAGCTTGCTGCCCGCGGCGGGGAACTGCCACGCCACGAGCGCACCCTCGGCGAGGTTCGTGGCCATGAGCGTTTGCCGCACGCGCCGGATCGTGCCGCCGCGCAACATGGCTCGGATGCGCTCCATCACCACCTCGACATCGACACCCGACTGCCGCGCAATCTCGTCGAAAGGATCGCGTACGAAACCCTGAATGCGATCTTCGGAGACGGCGAGAATCTGCGCGTTGACAGGATCGGTGTGGGCGATGGGCGTGTCGTTCGTTGCGTCAGGGGCGGCTGCGGTCATGCAGGCGATCATAGCGCGGCCGATCTATCCGTTTGACACCATGGCCGGGCTGCCTTAACCTCCCGATCACCTGGACTGATTTGGGGCGCCGCTTGCAACCAGGATAAAAAAAGCTAAAGAGCCGGCAGTCCGAACGACGTTCACTCGTAGCCCCGCGAGGTTTCTTGCGGGGCTTTTTGCATTTCTGGAGACATGGCATGGCACAACCCGATCGCACCAATGAGATCCGCGAGCTCCTCACCCGCCGCATCCTCGTTCTGGACGGTGCGATGGGGACGCAGATTCAGACCTACGGTCTCGATGAGGCGGCTTTCCGCGGCGAGCGCTTCGCCAACCATCCGCGCGACCTCAAGGGTGCCAGCGACGTTCTTGCGATCACGAATCCTTCGGTCCTCGACGAAGTGCATCGCAAGTATCTCGAGGCCGGCGCCGACATCATCGAGACCAACACCTTCAACGCGCAGGCGATCTCGTTCGCCGACTACGACCTGCAGCCGTTCGTCTACGAGATCAACAAAGCAGCCGCCGAGATCTGCCGCCGCGCCGCGGATGACTTCTCGACTCCGGACCGTCCACGCTTCGTGGCCGGCGCGATGGGTCCGACGAACCGCACGGCTTCTCTCAGTCCCGACGTCAATCGTCCCGGATTTCGCGGCGTGTCGTTCGATGAGCTCGTCGATGCGTACTACGAACAGGTGCGCGGTCTTGTCGACGGCGGCGTCGACATCCTCCTGCCGGAAACTACGTTCGACACGCTGAATCTCAAGGCCGCGCTGTTCGCGATCGAGAAGTACTTCGCCGACACCGGCATCACGCTCCCGGTCATCGCCTCGATCACCATCACCGATGCCTCCGGCCGCACGCTTTCCGGGCAGACCGTCGAGGCTTGCTGGAACTCGATCGCACATGCGCCGCTGCTCGCCGTCGGCATCAACTGCGCGCTCGGCGCGGAGGAGATGCGCGTTCACGTCGAAGAGCTCTCGAAGCTCGCGCCGATCTTCATCTCCTGCTATCCGAACGCGGGTCTCCCGAACGCACTCGGCGGCTACGACGAAACGCCCGACATGATGGCCGAGGTGCTGCGCGACTTTGCGGCGAACGGCTGGCTCAACATCGTCGGCGGCTGTTGCGGCACCGGCTTCGAACACATCCGGATGATCGCGGAGACCGTGGCCACATTGCCGGCACGCGTGCCGCCCATCATCGAGCCGCATCTGCGGTTGAGCGGACTGGAAGCGCTCACCGTCACGCCGGAATCGAATCTGATCGTCGTCGGCGAACGGACCAACGTCACCGGCTCGCCGAAATTCGCGCAGCTCATCAAGGCGGGCGATCTCGACACAGCGTTAGCCGTCGCCAAGCAGCAGATCAACGGCGGCGCGAACATCCTCGACGTGAACATGGATGAAGGTCTGCTCGACTCCGAGCAGATCATGCACGACTTCCTCAATCTCATCGCCTCCGAGCCCGACATCTCTCGCGTGCCGATCATGGTCGACAGTTCGAAGTGGTCGGTGCTCGAAGCAGGACTGAAATGCCTGCAGGGCAAGTCGGTCGTCAACTCGATCTCGCTCAAGGAAGGCGAGGACGTCTTCAAGCAGCACGCGCGACTCTGCAAGCGCTACGGCGCGGCGGTGATCGTGATGGCCTTCGACGAACAGGGACAGGCCGATACGGTGGAGCGCAAGATCGAGATCTGCTCACGGGCATACGACATCCTCGTCAACGATGCCGGCTTCGATCCCACCGACATCATCTTCGACGTCAACGTGCTCACCGTGGCCACCGGCATGGAAGAGCACAACGCCTACGGCATCAATTTCATCGAAGGCGTGCGGCAACTGCGCGAGAAGTTCCCGCTGGTGAGCACGAGCGGCGGCATCTCCAACGTCTCGTTCTCGTTCCGCGGCAACAACGTCGTGCGCGAGGCCATGCACGCGGCGTTTCTCTACCACGCCATCCGCGCCGGGCTGACCATGGCCATCGTCAACGCCGGACAGCTCGGCATCTACGAAGAGATCCCGAAGGATCTGCTCGAGCTCGTCGAGGATGTCCTGCTCAATCGGCGTCCCGACGCCACTGAGCGCCTCATCGCATTCGCTGAAACGGTGAAGGGCAGCGGCAAGACTCAGGAAGCGAAGACCGAGGAATGGCGCGCCGGCACTGTCGAAGCGCGCCTTTCGCACGCGCTCGTGAAAGGCGTCGTCGACTTCATCGACGCGGATGTCGAGGAAGCGCGGCAGAAGTATCCGACCGGTCTCTCCATCATCGAGGGTCCGCTGATGGACGGCATGAACGTCGTCGGCAATCTCTTCGGCGCCGGAAAGATGTTCCTGCCCCAGGTCGTGAAATCTGCGCGCGTGATGAAGAAGGCGGTCGCTTATCTGCTGCCGTTCATGGAAGCGGAGAAGATCGCGGCCGGCGACACGTCGCTGCGCGGCAAAATTCTCATGGCCACCGTGAAGGGCGACGTTCACGACATCGGCAAGAACATCGTCGGCGTGGTTCTCGGCTGCAACAACTACGAGGTGATCGACCTCGGCGTGATGGTCTCGGCGGACAAGATTCTCGACGCGGCGGAGCGCGAGAAGGCCGACATCATCGGTCTCTCCGGCTTGATCACGCCATCGCTCGACGAGATGGTTCATGTGGCGCGCGAGATGGAGCGCCGCCACTTCCGCGTCCCGCTGCTCATCGGCGGCGCGACGACCTCGAAGCTGCATACGGCCGCGCGCATCGCGCCGCGCTACGAAGCACCGACGGTGCATGTTCTCGACGCCTCGCGCGCGGTGAGTGTCGTCAGCACGCTGCTGTCCGAACGACGCGACGATTACATGCGCGACGTTCGTGCCGAGTACGAACGGCTGCGCGAAGGGATGGATAAGCGCCATATCGCGATCCTGCCGCTCGAGGAAGCACGCAAACGCGCGCCGAAGCTGGAGTTCGCGCCGGAAACGCCCCCATTCGTTGGCGTCCGCGTACTCGACGATGTTTCGCTCGCCGAGATCGAGCCGTTCATCGACTGGACGCCGTTGTTCCAAACATGGGAGCTGCGCGGACGTTATCCGCAAATCCTCGAAGAGCCGCGCGCGAAAGAACTGTACGACGACGCGCGCAAGCTGCTGCGGGAGATCATCGAGAAGCGGCTGCTGCAGGCGCGCGCCGTCTACGGCATCTGGCCCGCACATCGCGATGGCGATGACATCGTGGTGACCGTTGATGATGCGCGCCTGACGACGCGACGCGTACGTTTCCGCACGCTCCGGCAACAGCAGGAAACGACGACCGGACAGAATCTCGCGCTCGCCGATTTCGTGGCGCCGTCCGGCGACTACATCGGCGGCTTCGCGGTCACGGCAGGCATCGGAGTCGAAGAGCTCGTAGCGCACTTCCAGAAAGACCACGACGACTACAACTCGATCATGACCAAGGCGCTCGCCGATCGATTGGCCGAGGCACTCGCCGAGAAACTGCACCACGACGTGCGCGCCGAATGGTACGCGCAAGACGAGAGCCTCAATCCCGAAGAGCTGATCGCCGAGAAATACAGAGGCATCCGTCCCGCGCCGGGATATCCGGCCTCTCCCGATCACACCGAAAAAGGGACGTTGTTCGCGCTCCTCGGCGCGGAGAAACTCGGCATCCAGCTCACGGAATCATTCGCCATGATGCCGGCCGCCGCCGTGAGCGGCCTCTACTTCGCGCACCCGCAATCCCGCTACTTCGCCCTCGGCAAAATCGGCCGCGATCAGGTCGTGGACTATGCCAAGCGGAAAGGCATGACCCTCGCCGAAGCCGAACGCTGGCTCAGCCCGTCGCTCGCGTATGAACCGGAAACGGAGCCGGTATTGGCGTAGGAAACTCGTGCGTAGCACGCGAGAGTACCGCGTAGCGGTACAGAGACAGTAGCCGGGGGTCGCGCGCGCAGACGCGCTACCCCCGGAAAAGGTGCGCATCCTCGGGTCGCACCACGTCAGTGGTGCGGAGAGCTATCTACCGGCGATCTTCTTCGGCCCATGCGATCCATTTCGACGAGCGCTCCTGCTCTGATCGCTCGCTTCGATTCTCCGCACCGGCTACGCGGTGCGACTTCAAATACGTTTCTGTCC
>JALYJW010000188.1 GCA_030775085.1 Acidobacteriota bacterium
CCCTAGCCCTCTCCCCGGAGGGGAGAGGGGACTGGGGACGGGCGCTGACCCTCTCTCCGAGGGGGCGAGGGGACTGGGGGTGGGCAAGTCCCCTCTCCCCGCAACGGCGGGGGGAGGGATAGGGTGAGGGGCGGCTCTCGCGCTGCACAGTCACCCCCGCACCTCATGATCGCTGACCTCACTCGCCGGTCCCTGCCACGCTACTGCGCCTTGTTCGAGGACGAGCGCCTGGTCGCAGAGTCGGGAGCCGCGATCCCATTGATGGGTGGCCATGAGGATGCTGGCGCCGCTTGCTTTGAGCTCGCCGATGACGTTGTCAACGAGGTCGAAGCCGGGTGGGTCGAGGGCGCCGTAGGGTTCGTCGAGCAGCACGACGCGCGGTTCCTGCAGGAGCACGCGCGCGAACGAGAGTCGTTTGCGCATGCCGGCGGAGAAGGTCGAGATCACGTCGTCGCCGCGCGCGCCGAGGGCCACTCGATCGAGCAGCGACGCGATCCGCTCTCGCGGGGCGCCGAGATGGTCGGCCACGACTTCGAGGTTCTCGCGCGCGGTCAGCGATTCGTAGAGGTAGCTTTGATGCGCCAGAAGCGCCGTCAGCTTTCGCACGTCTTCACGGTGGCGGACGACGTCGAATCCGCCGATGGTTACGGCGCCGCGGTCGGGCCGGATGGCGGTGGCCAGCACGCGCAGCAACGTCGACTTTCCGGCGCCGTTGCGGCCGGCGATCATCACTACCGTACCGGGCTCGACATGAAACGTCACTTCGGCCAGCGCCCATCGGCGGCCGTAGCGGCGCGCCAGCATCTTTGCATCGATTGCGACCGACATTCGCGTGCGAGTCTAACTTGAAGAGTCGCCTCCGGCTATGATTCGCGGCCATGCGTAACCTCGTCTCCCTCGCCCTGCTCCTCGGTATCAGTGGTCTCATCGGCTGCACCACCACCACGCCCCCGGCGCCTGTCGAACCGGCATCACCGGCAACGACACAACCGGGTGCGCCGCGGGCCGACTACGGGATGACGGTCGCCGAGGAGGCGCGCATCCTGGCGCTCGAGGACAGGCGCGAGTATGCGCCGGACGTCGTGAGTAAATGGGTGAAGCATCCCAATCCGCTGCATCGTGTGCGCATCGCGCTGGCTCTCGCACGCATCGGTCCTCATACGTTCGTCGACCAGGACGATGATCGCGAGCTCGATGATTACGAGTTGCGCGCCGGCGTTGCGGAACTGGCACTGCTCGCGGCAGACAGCGACCGCAGAGTGCGCGAGATGGCTGCGTTCGCGCTCGGCGAGATCGGCGATCAGAAGGGAGCAAGCACGCTCTTGCGTCTGACCACGGACAACGATTTCGGCGTCGCCGCCGAGGCCATCGAGGCGCTCTCGAAACTCGGCGCAGACCCCGAGCGCGGCCTGGATCATCTCAACCGCTATCTCTGGATGACGGACGCGAAGTGGCCAGACGGACCGCGCGCACGTGCGGTCCGTTTTCTTTTCCGGTTCAATGACGATCGCGCCAGCGCCGCCGCCACGGAAGCGCTCGACGCGACATCCGAGGCAGTGCGTCAGGAAGCGGCCTACACGTTGGCGCGCCGTGCCTACGCACCGGCGCGTGCGAAGCTCGAGCTTCTCCTCAGCGATCCGAATGTGCTGACGCGCGCCTACGCGGCGACTGCTCTTGGCCGAATTGCCGACGGCGCATCGATGGAACGTCTCGTTCAAGCACTCGGCGATGAACACCCGTGGGTTCGTACGAATGCAGCCGCGGCCATGAGCCGCGTCGGTGCGCCGGGCTCGCGAACCAGCGCTCACATCCTGCGCATCCTGGCGGCGTCCCACGATCCAGATCCCGGCGTCCGCGCCAACTCGATCGACCTGCTCGGTCTCCATCTCGAGTCGATCGATTCGCGCATGCGCCTGCTCAACATTCTGAAGAACGGCACGCAGGTGGAGCGAGAGCTGGCCGCCGGCGCCATCGCAAAACACTTCGCGATGGACTCGGAGATGTTCCAGGCTCTCGACGGCGATCTCTCGCCATGGACAATCGTTCGCGTGATCGAGGCAACCGCCACACTGCCGCACGGCCACGCCATTCGCGCCAAATACGCCGGCTCTCCCGATCCGATGGTCCGCGCCGCGGTCCTCGCCGCCATCCAGGACAATCAGGCCGGCGACGAAGTGTCGACCATCCGCGCCAACCTCACGCACGCGGATGTCATCGTCCGCTCGAGTGCGCTCGATCGCTATCTGCACGTCAAGACCGATCCTGATGACGCATGGCTGGCCGTGTTCGAGCGCGCGGAAAAAGACGAGCGCAAGACGCCGATGAATGACGCGCGTCTGATCGCGATCCGCGGGATCGCGGAGCGGAATCACCCGAAACGCGAACCGCTTCTGCGAAGCCTCCTGACCGACTCCGATCCGATCGTTCGCCGCGTGGCTTCGGATCTCATCGGCGAGAAGCTGAAGTCTTCCGATCGTCCGGCCTACACGCCGCTGGCGGTGTCACGGTCGCGAGGCGACTACGAAGAGATCGTCCGCTGGTCGCGCACGCCGCACACGGCCACGATCCACATGACGCGCGGCAAGATCGAGCTGGCGCTGACGACACAGGATGCGCCGATGACGGCGTGGAACTTTGCGCAACTGGCGAAGAAGAAGTTCTTCGACAACTCATCGTTCATGCGCGTCGTTCCGAACTTCGTCATCCAGGGCGGCGATCCGAGGAACGACATGAACGGCGGACCGGGATACGCGATCCGCGATGAGATCAATCTGCAGAAGTACACGCGCGGAGCGGTCGGCATGGCGCTGTCCGGACCCGATACGGGCGGCTCTCAGTTCTTCATCGCGCATTCGCCGCAACCGCATCTCGACGGCGGGTACACGATCTTCGGGCGCGTATACGACGGCATGACCGGTGTCGTCGATCAGACCGAGCGCGGGGACCGCGTGCTGACGATCACGATCGACGAGCGTTCACCGACGCCGGCGGAACCAACGCCCACTCTCGCGCCGGCCAGAGCGCCGGTTGAGCCATGACGGAGCGAACGTGAGCGCGCTCATCGGTCGCTTGATGCAAGTCTCCGGCATGATCCTCCTGCCAATCGGACTGCTTTACGGATTCGGTCGCGGCGACATCCGCACCGAGGTGAAGCTGCTCGCCGTCGGAGGATTTCTCTTTGTCCTGGGCTGGATCCTGGCCCGCGAGAAACACTGACGCTTCATGCGATACACCGTCGTCCTGACCGCCGAGTTTCCGCCCGTCGCCACGGCGCTTCTCTCGCCGCACTTCGACGTGATCGCGCATCCGACGGAACACGACCGGACCGAAGACGACATGGCCACGCTGCTGGCCGAGGCGGATGCGGCCATCGTCCTGCTCTCGGACCCGATCACGCGGCGCGTCATGGAGTCGAATCCCAATCTGCGCATCATCTCGAACTTCGCGGTCGGCCATGACAACATCGACCTCGAGGCGGCGCGCCAGCTCGGCGTCACCGTCACCAATACGCCGGGCGTGCTGACGGAGGCCACGGCGGACCTGACCATGGCGCTGATCCTGACCGTCACGCGCCGGATCATCGAAAGCGATTCCGATGTCCGCGCCACCGGCCGTTGCGAGTGGGAGCCGCTGGCATTCCTCGGCACATCGTTGCAGGGAAAGCGTCTCGGCATCATCGGCATGGGAAGGATCGGCACCGCCGTTGCGACGCGGGCACGCGCGTTCGGAATGGAGATCATCGGCGCGCGACGCGGCGATGCGATCGACGACCTACTGGCCACGAGCGACATCGTCTCGCTGCACGTCCCGCTCTCCGAGGAGACGCAGCATCTGATCGACGCCAACGCGCTGGCCGGGATGAAACCCGGCGCCTATCTCATCAATACCGCGCGAGGGCCGCTCGTCGACGAAGAGGCTCTCTGCGACGCGCTCGAGCGCGGCCACCTTCGCGGTGCCGGCCTCGACGTCTACGAGCACGAACCGCAGGTCAACCCGCGCCTGCTCCGGATGAACAACGTCGTCCTCCTCCCCCACATCGGCTCCGCCACCGAAGAGACGCGCAACGCCATGGCCAGAATCGCGGCAACGAACGTCCTGCTGTTCCTCGGCGGAAAGGAACCGTTGCATCGCGTGGTGTGATCAGTAGGCAGAACGAGGCGCGCGATTTGCTCAATAACTTTCACGTCGACTGCAGAGTCGGCATTTGAGCGGGCATGCGACTCGAAAAACGGATCCTCATCGTCGATGACGACGACCCCATACGCGCTCTCCTCGTGACTGTTCTCCGGCGCCGCGGTTTCCACTCCGACAGCGCACGCAACGGCGTCGAGGCGCTGCAGCTCTTGGCGGCGTGCTGCTACTCGCTGGTCGTCCTCGATCTCATGATGCCGCGCATGAACGGCTACGAGGTGCTCGATCACATCGGGGCGATGCCGCTGACGGCGAGGCCGCTCGTGCTCGTGCTCACGGCCGGTTTGAGCATGCGGTCGTTCGACACGTCATTCGTCGTCGGAACGATCCAGAAGCCGTTCGACATCGAGTTGCTCGTCGACGCCGTGGCCGGTTGTCTGGCCGCCGCGCAAGAGCAGCCGCAACGCGAAGACTGTCCGGATGAGTCCCCGGAAACTGAAGCCCGGCCGCCCGGACCGGCTTGATCTGTGGCATGCCTTTTGAGATCCGACGCAGCTTCGAGGACCTCGTCATGAGCGATGAACCGAGAGTGCTGATCGTCGAAAGCAACGACACCCTGCGCGCCATGCTCTTCACCATCCTTCGTCACCAGCCGGTGGGCGTCGATACGGCGGTCACGGCAGAGGAGGCGCTCGAAAAAGTCGCGCTGTGCGACTACGCGCTGGCGATCGTGGACATGGACATGCCGAATGGCGTGGGCGAGACATTCATCTCCGGCTTCTTCGAGCAACGCCCCGAGACGACCACGTTCGTCCTTGCGGTGCGCGACCCGAAGAACACCGTCCATCTCGACCCGGACCGCATTACCGCAATCCTGAACAAACCGTTGGAGATCGATCTCCTGGCCGAGCTCGTACGCGAATGTGCATTCGTGGTCGAGCTCCCCGAGGAACCGCTCCCCTGCACCACGCCGCCCGAAAGTGACATCCGCGCGCGCATGGAGCGAGGGCCGTACATAGCCAATTAGTAGGCGGTC
>JALYJW010000189.1 GCA_030775085.1 Acidobacteriota bacterium
CCCTAGCCCTCTCCCCGGAGGGGAGAGGGGACTGTCGCTATGGTCCGACGTTCAGCCTTCGTGGCAGAACTCGACGGCATCAATCCGTCGTGCGCGCGATCGTTACGTCGAGCTCTGCGATGACAATGGTTACGCGATCGTCTTTCCCTCGATCGGCGACGTTCCGCAGTTCGCCGTGCGGCGCGAAGTGCGAAGGCGCGGCATCGGGGCGCGCCTGCTGCAATCCGCCGCGGAGATCGCCGGGAAGCCGTTGCGCATCCTCAATGTCGATTCGCGGGATGAAGGAATCGCGGCCTTTCTGACGGCGCTCGGCGCGCAGCGATTCGTGCGTCAGATCGAGATGGAGCGCATCCTGTGATACAACCCGCGCCGCTATGAAAGTCCATGAATATCAGGCTAAAGAGATCCTGCGCCGGTATGGCGTTCCGACGCCGCGCGGCGTAGTGGTCGACAATCCGGAAGAGGCGCGGCAGGCCGCTCGCGAGCTCGGCGGGCGCGTCGTCGTGAAGGCGCAGATCCATGCGGGCGGACGCGGGAAGGGCGGCGGCGTGAAGCTGGCCAAGGATCCCGATGAAGCGGCGGAGCTGACGGCGAAGATGATCGGCATGACGCTGATCACACACCAGACCGGCCCCGAAGGCCGCGTCGTTGCCAAGGTCCTGATCGAGGAAGCGCTCAACATCGATAAGGAGCTGTACCTCGGCATCACGCTCGATCGTCGCCTGGGCATGAACGTCATCATGGCTTCCGCGCAGGGC
The DNA here is from genome assembly GCA_030775085.1 of Acidobacteriota bacterium. Lineage (GTDB taxonomy): Bacteria > Acidobacteriota > Thermoanaerobaculia > Gp7-AA8 > Gp7-AA8 > QHVT01. The sequence continues at coordinate 759 of JALYJW010000189.1, forward strand.
GGGATGGACATCGAGGAAGTGGCCGAGCGCGATCCCAACGCTATTCACCGCGAGCCGGTCGACAGCGTGCTCGGCGTGCAGCCGTTCCAGGCACGCCAGGTCGCTTACGCACTCGGCCTCAGCGGCGATTCGTTCAAGAAATGCGTCGACTTCGTGCAGAAGCTGATGCGCGCCTACATCGAGACCGATGCCGCGCTCGCCGAGATCAACCCGCTGCTCGTCACGAAGGAAGGCGACGTGCTCGCCCTCGACTGCAAGATGAGCTTCGACGACAACGCGCTCTTCCGCCACAAAGACGTCGTCGACATGCGCGACATCAATGAAGAGGATCCGCTCGAAGTCGAAGCCTCGAAGTTCGGCCTGAACTACATCAAGCTCGATGGCAATGTCGGCTGCATGGTCAACGGCGCCGGACTGGCCATGGCCACGATGGACATCGTCAAGCTGGCGGGCGGCGAGCCGGCCAACTTCCTCGACGTCGGCGGCGGCGCCAGCGCCGAGCAGGTCAAGAACGCCTTCCGCATCATCCTCAGCGACAAGAGCGTGAAGGCCATCCTGATCAATATTTTCGGCGGCATCATGCGCGGCGATCGCATCGCCGAGGGAGTCGTCAGCGCGGCGCGCGAGATCGGACTGCCGGTGCCGGTCGTAGTGCGGCTCGAAGGAACGAACGTCGAGCTCGGAAAAGAGATCCTGGCGAAGTCGGGACTCCCGCTGATCACTGCCGACGGCATGTGGGACGCGGCCACGAAAGTGGTCGAAGCGGCGAAGGGACATTCGTAATGGCGATCTGGGCAGACAAGAACACCAAGGTGATCGTGCAGGGCATCACCGGCCGCGAAGGCACATTCCACGCGATCGGTTGCCGCGACTATGGAACGCAGGTGGTCGGCGGCGTCACGCCGGGCAAAGGCGGGACCACGCACGAAGGATTTCCGGTCTTCAACACAGTGGCCGAGGCGCGAGCCAAAGCGGGCGCGAACTGCGCGATGATCTTCGTGCCGCCGCCGTTCGCTGCCGACGCGATCATGGAATCGGCGGATGCAGGCATCGAGCTGATCGTCTGCATCACGGAAGGCATCCCGGTCAACGACATGGTCAAGGCGCACGACTTCCTGCGCAAGATGAACGCGGCGCATGTCCTCGACGGCCGCACGCCGTCGCGCCTCATCGGACCGAACTGCCCCGGCATCATCACGCCGGGCGAAGCGAAAATCGGCATCATGCCCGGACACATCCACAAGCCGGGACCGATCGGCATCGTGTCGCGCTCCGGAACGCTGACCTATGAAGCGGTCGGCCAGACGCGCAACATCGGCCAGTCGACGGCAGTCGGAATCGGCGGCGATCCGCTGCCGGGCACGAACTTCATCGATTGCCTCATCGCGTTCGAAGCAGACTCGAAGACCGAAGCGATCATCATGATCGGCGAGATCGGCGGCAGCGCCGAGGAAGACGCAGCTGCGTTCGTGAAAGCGAATGTGACCAAGCCTGTCGTGGCCTTCATCGCCGGCCAGACCGCGCCTCCGGGACGCCGCATGGGCCACGCCGGCGCCATCATCAGCGGCGGAAAAGGCACCGCCGCCGAAAAGATGGCCGCCCTCACCGCCGCGGGGATTCACGTCGTGAAAGCGCCCTCGGATATGGGAGCGAAAGTCGAAGAGGTCTGGCGCGCCAGGAAGTAACTACTTGAGCTCTCGCACCAGCCCCGTTTCCAGCGAGTAGTACGCCGGCACGATCTTGACCTTGCCGGCGATGACCGCTTTGCGCACGACGCTGCTCTGCGCGGTGAGCCAGGCCGCCGAGGCGCGCGTGTTTGCCTCCACCGCCTTTTGCACGACTGCCTCGTCGTTCGGCGTGTACGGCAGACCGTAAAACGAACTGCGGATGCGCTGCGCGAGGGCGAGGAGGCTCGGCGTGACCGGGTCATCCGGATTCAGCGAGGAGTGAACGGCGCCGCAGTTCTCGTGCCCGAGGACGACGATCAGGCTCGTCCAGCCGAACAGGATCGCGTACTCGATCGAGGCTAATCCGAGCTCATCGGCGACGCTGCCGGCCGTGCGGACTACGAACAGCGCGCCGAGCGATTGATTGAAGATCAACTCCGGCGGCACGCGGCTGTCCGAGCACGAGAGGATGGTGATCGGAGGCATCTGACCGTTCTCGAGTTTCTTCTGTTCTCCGTCCAGATCGTTGTACTCGATCTTGCCGGAGTCGAATTTTTGATTGCCGGTGAGCAGAGCCTTCCACAGCATGTTCGCGTCGATCGGCGGGTCGGCCGGCTGCGCGGTCTGCTGCGCAGAAAGCGGTACGCAGATCGCGAAGGCAAGAATGACAATCAAGGTACGGCGCATCGGGGTTCCTCCCACTAGCTTACGATTGGACGATGAAAGCCATTGTCGCCGGTCTCGTCCTTTTCGTGTGCACTCCGTTGCACGGCGCGTGGCTGAAGGGAAATCTGCACACGCATACGCTGGAGAGCGACGGCGACTCGAAGCCCGCCGAGGTGGTGCGGTGGTATGCGCAGCACGGCTACGACTTTCTCGTCATCACCGATCACGACAAGGTCACGCGCGTCGACGATGTCGCGGGGATCGTGCTGATTCCGGGCGAAGAAGTGACGGATCGTCTGCCGAAGAAGCCGCTTCATGTGAATGCAATCGGGATCGAGGAAGCGGTGCAACCGCAGCGCGGAACGACGCCGGTGGAAGTGTTGCAGCGCAACATCGACGCGGTACGCAAGGCCGGCGCGCTGGCGTTGATCAATCATCCGAATTTCGGCTGGGCATTCGGCGCCGAGGAGCTTTTGCAGATCGAGCGCGCGAACTTTCTCGAGATCGCCAGCGGCCATCCGTTCGTGAACGCGGAAGGTCCGCCCTCGGTGGAGTCGATGTGGGATCGCATGCTCACCGCCGGCAAAAAAATCTACGGCGTGGCCGTCGACGACATGCATCACCTGCAGCGCGTCTGGGACACGGACGTCGTGCTGCCGGGAAAAGCATGGGTGGTGGTCCGCGCGGAGAAGCGCGATGCGAAGTCGATTCTCAGCGCACTCGAGCGCGGTGACTTCTACGCGTCGACGGGCGTGGAGCTCGTGGATGTCGTGACGACGAAGAAGTCGATCGAAGTGAGCGTGCGCGAGAAGAACCTCGCGCACTATCGCATCCACTTCATCGGCAGTGGCGGACGCGTCCTGCAGGAGTCCGTCGGAACGACTGCCACCTACGCGATCGGCGGCAGCGAAGGCTACGTGCGGGCGAAGGTCATCGACTCGAACGGAAAAGCGGCATGGACGCAGCCGGTGTTTGTGAGGAAGTAGGCGCACAGGCTCTCCGCGCCGCAGCGCTTTGGAGTGCGGCGGCTCTGCTGCCGCTTTGGGTAACGTGCAACGGAGCGGTACTTGCCGCGCTACCGAAAGCGGCGGCAAGCCGACCGCACTCCAAAGCGCTGCGGCGCGGAGAGAGTGCGATACGCTCACACCATGCCGCTCCAGTTCACACCTGCCGTTCCGTTCGAAACGCTCGTGCTCATCGGCGGCGGCGAGTTTTCATTCGGCGAGACGCGGGAGATCGACGAGTTGTTGCTGGCGCGAATGCCGAAGGATCGCCGCACGGTGGCGTTCCTTCCGACTGCGTCGGGATCGGCCGAGTACGCGGTGCATTTCGGGACGTATCTGCGCAATCTGGATGCGAGCGTCGAGGTCGTGAACGTTCCGATCTATCGAGGCCGCGACAATCGACGCCAGAAGAATCTCACCACGATCCTGAGCGCGGGTATGGTCTACCTCGGCGGCGGCGTGACGAACAATCTCGCGCCGGTGTTGCGCGAGTCGCCGGCCGAGCTGGCGCTGCGCGATGCCGCTACGAATGGCGCCGTGGTAGCGGCCATCGGCGCCGCGGCCTCGTGCTTCGGCACGCACGCGCGCGATATGGGCGGCGGTTCCGCGCTCCCGGCTCTCGGCTGGCTAGCGAATACCGTGATCGACACCGGCTTCGACCCCCAGAACGACACGGCGCTGCGCCGTCTCATGTCCCTCCCCGACGTCACCCTCGGCATCGGCATTCCGGCAAGAACCGCACTCGTGATTGGTCGAGACGGAAACGCGGAGATCGTAGGCGAGGGACAGATTGCGGCGTTCCGGAAGGGATAGTCGGCCGTCGGCAGTCGGCGGTCGGCAGTAGAAAAACCACGGCGGCGGTGGTTCGCATCCTACGGC
>JALYJW010000190.1 GCA_030775085.1 Acidobacteriota bacterium
GGCCGCAGCCGCCGCTTTTGTATGTCACTGGAGGTGAGCCCCCACACTCCCAAAGCGGCGGCTGCGGCCACCGCACTCCAAACTGTCCCGCTACTTCACGCCGTTGCGGAGCTCTGTCACGTGCGCGGCTTTGATCGTCGTCGCTCCAGCCGTGATCGCAGGGTCGGTATACGAGAGTGCGGTGAGGCCGATTGCGCTTCGGGCTTCATCGAGTCCAGTCCGGAGATCGAGCAGGTGTTGTGCGCGGACGATGAGGCCGGCGCCGACCGTGGCATCCCCATCGAGCGGGTCCAGGTTCGCCGCTGCGCGCATCGCGTCGACGGCAGTGCGGAGTTGTGTGATGTGAACGAGCTTCACGGTTGTCGTCATTGCCGTGAGTGGATCGTCCGTGAATGCGATGGTCGTCGCTGCGTCGACACTGCTGAACGCGGATGGCTCATCGGATGGGTCGATGGCGCGAACGACATACAGGTAGGTCGTGTTCGCGTCGACGGTCGCGTCCGACAATGCCGTGCCGGAAGGGCTACCGATGATCGCGTATTCGTCGCCGAGCGAGCTTCGCCACACTTCGTAGTGATCCGCGCCGCTCACGGCGTTCCAGTTGATGTTGACCTGCGCCGTGTTGATGGCGGTGGCCACGACACCGGATGGCGCGGCCAGTGCGCTCACGGTGATGCTGCCGTTCACCAGCGAGAGATTGCCGGCGGCCACAGTTTCGAGCACCGATCCGGCCTGATTGGAAAGCATGGCGCTGGGAGGATCGAGCAGTAGCGACGCAGTACTTCCGGCCACCGCATCGCCGCGCAGCGTGACCGTCAGCGTCCCGATCCGATCGCCGGGCGCTGCGGCGTTGAGATTGAACGCGATCGGATTCGACGCTTCGTGGAAAGAAACGATGCACGAGCTCCAGCCCGATCCCTGCAGCGCCGTTTCGTGAAGCGGCGTCACCGAGGCCGCGACACCGGCGCGCACAAAAGAAACGGACGTGACGATCTCGGTCGGGAACAGAACCTTGAACGCGAACCCCTGGATACGATTGCCTGTGCCGGCATCAACGCCGAGGGACGTGCCGCTGTGGTCGGCGACCGAAACGGGGATCGCGGCGGTGCCGCCACTTTGCGCGATTCCGGAGCCGATCGTGAGCACGTCCTGAGCGCTCGCGGACGCGCCGAGGAGAACCATTGCGATGCCGAGAATCGTTCGATGCATGAGCGAAAGCCCGTCGCAGCAATGCATGTGCCCCCGGAAGAAGAGTGAAGGGTGAAGAGTGAAGAGTGAAAGCGCGTCAGACCCCTTTCACTCTTCAAATGGCAGCGCGCTTGCTGCGCCTTCGTCGAGCCATGCGTCACACCATCATTGCGTTCGCGTTCCTGTTTGCGTCGTCGATCGATGCGGCCACGTTGCCGGTCGGATTCACGGAGACTTCAATCGGCGGTCTCAGCAGTCCCACGGCGATGGCGATGGCACCGGACGGACGAATTTTCGTCTGCCAGCAGGGCGGTGCGCTGCGCGTCATCAAGAACAACGCTCTGCTGGCAACACCGTTCATCACGCTCACGGTGAATTCGTCTGGTGAGCGCGGTCTCCTCGGCGTGGCCTTCGATCCCGATTTCCTCACCAATCAGTTCATCTACCTCTATTACACCGCGGCAACACCGGCGATCCACAATCGCATCAGCCGCTTCACGGCGTCGGGCGATGTAGTGGTCCCCGGCAGCGAAGTTGTCCTGCTCGACCTGAACAATCTCTCCGCGACGAATCACAACGGTGGCGCGATTCACTTCGGACGCGACGGGAAGCTCTACGCCGCGGTGGGCGAGAACGCAGTCACGTCGAACTCGCAGACGCTCAACAATCTCCTCGGCAAGATGCTGCGGATCAACAAAGACGGCACCATCCCCACGGACAATCCGTTCTATGACTCGGCCACCGGTGCGAACCGCTCCATCTGGGCACTCGGCCTTCGCAATCCATTCACGTTCGGCGTCCATCCGAACAGCGGACGCATCTTCATCAACGACGTCGGCCAATCGGCATTCGAAGAGATCAACGACGGAGTGTCGGGCGGGAACTACGGCTGGCCGGAGTCGGAAGGACCGACCGCGAATCCGAATCACATCTCGCCGATTCACCACTACGCGAACCAAAGCGCGCCCGAGTGTGCCATCGCCGGCGGAACGTTCTACGCGCCCGAAGTGCGGCAGTTCCCATCGACGTACGTCGAGTCGTATTTCTTCTCCGACCTCTGCGGCGGCTGGATCCGCCGGCTCGATGAAGCCGCGGTGTCCTCGGGCTTTGCAACCGGCATCTCCAATCCTGTCGACCAATTCGTCGGACACGATGGAAGCCTCTACTATCTCGCGCGCGGCAGCGGAGCGGTCGTCCGCGTCCGCTGGAGCCAGCATCTCGAAGGCGACGTGAACGGGGACGGAGTCACCTCTAACGCCGATGCCTTCTACCTCATCCATTACTTCCACGCCGCCGGTCCCGCCCCGGTGCAAGGCGGCGATGTCGACGGAAACGGACAACTGACGACAGCCGACCTGACGTATCTGGTCACCTACCTCCTCGGGCGCGGGCCGACTCCGCTGTAGAATATCGCCCAATATGGCCAGATTGGGAAATTTAGCCAATGCGGTTATCCTTCTCTCGATCGGAGAAACAAGCCATGCCCGCAATGACTCTCGAACAGTTGCAAGAGCTCACCGGCAGTCAGGCCCGCCGTCCTGCCTCGGACGTGAAATCTCAATGGCGCTCCATCGTCGAGCAGGCCAATGAAGTCGGCAACGTGATTGTCACGAACTACAACCGCCCCGAGGCGGTGGTGGTGTCGGTCGAGCACTACGCGAAACTGAAAGAACAAGCGGCGGCGAACGATCCGCTGGCGCGCGTTCGCGCCGATCTCGACCGCGAGTTGGCGTGGCTCAGGGGGCCAGGTGCAGGCGCTAAACTGCGCGAGATCTTTGCCGCTACGCCGGAAGACCTGGCGAGGGCCGCCAACGCCGCGGAGTCGCGCGCGTCTCTGGCAAAACGTGAGTCCTGACGAGCCACCCGTCGTCCCAACGCTGTTCGTTCTCGCCGGCGTCAACGGCGCCGGCAAGAGCTCTATCGGCGGTGCCTGGATCCACGACACCGGAGCGTTCTACTTCAATCCGGACGAAGCCGCGCGAGCGATCCGCAGCGAGATCGGATGCTCCATCGAAGAAGCCAATGCTCAGGCCTGGCAGGAAGGAAAAGACCGGATCGAGTCGGCGATTCGAAGGAGAGAGAGCTTCGCGTTCGAGTCGACACTGGGTGCGAACACCATTCCCCGACTTCTCGGAGAAGCGGTGAAAAGCGGCTTCGAAGTGGTGGTGTGGTTCGTCGGGTTATCCAGCGTGGAACAACACATCGCTCGCGTGCGATCGCGCGTTGCCGCGGGCGGCCACGACATCCCCGAGGCGAAGATCCGTGAACGCTGGGATGGCTCGCGGAGAAACATCATCTCGTTGATGCCCTATCTGACTGAGTTGCGCGTTTACGACAACAGCAGGAACCGCGATCCGATCACCGGCGAAATTCCGTCGCCACAACTGATCCTCCGCTGTGTGCGAGGGCTCATCGTCTCGCTGGCTGAGCTCGAGGAAGTTCCTGAGTGGGCAAAACCGATTCTCGCGCGTGCTGTGCAGCTACATCGCATGAAGAGGTAGGGAACCGCACCCGGGTGTCACACCTCAGATAAGGGGTGACATCATGAGCGAAGAATCGTACGGGATCGAAGGCCTCGCGGAAGACGATCGCAAGTTCGCCGGGTCGCGTTTCGGCGAGGTGCGCGATGCGGTCTTCGCCAATCCGTATCAGAAAATCTGGGGTGCCGCGGGCGAGGCTCCGTTTGCGCGGACGCCGGTGACGTTCGGCAGCATCATGGGCGGCCTGCTGCGTCTCGGAATGCCGTGGGTGCTCCTTTCCGCAGCGCAGCGCACGCTCGCTTCACAGGCCGACCTACGCTGGGGTCCGGACCGGAAGGGATATCGGCGGTTGCTGCATCCGAATGGGATCTGTCTTTTCGGCACGTGGGAGATCGACGAAGAAACCCCGTACACCGGCCACTTCAAGAAAGGAAGCCGCGGTCTGATCATCGCCCGCTATTCGACGTGTTGCGAAGAAACGCGGCGAGGAAACACGCGATCGTTGTCGATGGTGGGGCGCATCTATCCGACGACCGACCGCGATCATCGCGATCCGTTGCCGACGGCGAACTTCATCACGCAGGAAGACATCGGCGGCCAGGACACTGCCAACATCAATGACGCGCTTCTTCGTAACGCACCGAATACGACTGTCTCGCGCCGCGGCCTCGGCGCGCCGATCCTCATGGCCAGCGGACTGGCGTTTCAGCGCGCCGAGACGCAGCCGACCATCCGGCAGCTCTATCAGATCGCCGAGCTCGGAAAGCCGGCGGGCGAAGCGACGCGCGCGCCTGAGTTCATGCAACTCTCGGTGGCGCCGGGGCAGCCCGTCATTCCCGGCGATGCGCTCGACTTCCGCGACGAGATCATGGCGCACATCTACGATCGCGGCGATCCGCAGCCGAAGCGGAAGCTCGTCTTCCGCATTGAGACCTCGGATACCGGCAGCACGCACGGCCTTCCGATCCGCGAACGGCGCGAGATCACGGGCTGGCGGGCGATCGGCACGATGACGTTCGACGAGGCCGTGGCCTCGGTCAACGGCGACCGCGTCATCCACTTCAATCACCCGCCGTGGCGCAAGGACCGGAACGATCCGAGCACCACGCACAAGTCGAAAACGTGATGGTGTGCGCGAAGTACGCGCAGCAGGTGAGGCGATTACAAACCCTTGCGTTCTGCCACGAGGGCGACCCCTCATCCGCCTTCGGCACCTTCTCCCCTCTGCGGAGGGGAGAAGGCTACCCAATCTGGAGC
>JALYJW010000191.1 GCA_030775085.1 Acidobacteriota bacterium
GCCAACCGCCCGACTGGTCAACGCTCGATGGCCGCGATGTGGCGTTGCAGGAACTCGACGAACTCGTCCGTCATGGCCGCCGGATCGTCCGAGTGCGGGCGTTCGTACGTCACCACGAGCCGGCCCTCACCGTTCAGATAGGTGGCCGCGAACAGGACCGGGGTAGCCGTTCGCTGTGCGAACGCGAAGGCCGACGACGATACGTAGCGGCGTCCGGCCAGGGTGTCGACCGCGATCCAACCTTCCATCGTGAAGTCTACTTCGATGGCGATGAAGCAGATGCTTCCCTCGGCGAGGTCGGTGCGCAATTGCACGAGAATCTGCTGACCCGAATAGCGGTAAGGGAGGGGCACGTTCGTGCCGGAGTAGTACATCGGCTCGCGCGGCCCGCCGAGGCTGACTGTGAGGCGGCGGCCGGCGTCGAATATCCATCGCGACATGGTGATGTTGAGCAGGAAGTGCCCGCTGACGATGAGGAACGCTCCGTCGGGCAGCAGCTCTCGGCCGAGAATCTCGACGTCAGGATCGAACTTCACGCGGGCGCGGGTCATCATCCGCAGGACCATACGCAGCGCTTCCTCGCGCGGGCCGTCGATCGGCGACGGACGCCGCGCGTAGTAGGGCGAGCGTCGCAGGAGCGGAGCGATCACCAGCGCGATCCGGCGTGCGGCGGCGAAGCGTTTCTTTCTCGGCAGGAGGCGGAACGCATCGCCGATGAGGTGAGCGAAAACCTGGAGGGCTGAACGGATTCTCACGAGGGCAATTGGAGCTTTGGATTGTTATGCCGGAGCCGCGGCCGGACGGAGGTGAGCGCGCAGGATATGCCACCAGGCGTGGCCGCCGCGCCGCGCGCCTTCCAGAGCGCGGGCGCGTGCTTCGCCGGAGACTGCCACGCGCTCGATGAGATCAGCGGCCTCGATTCCGTGCCGTTCGTCGGCGATGAAGTGCTCGGTGAGGAACTCGAGGTCGTGCTCGCGGAAGCCGTAGATCGTCAGCAGAGGCTCCATCAGCAGACGGAAGGTGGCCGGAACGTTTGCTTCATAGCCGATCGAAAAGTGTGCGAACGCTCCCATCCAGTCGCCCATGCGGATCCGTTCTTCGAACCAGCGCACCGGCGGCACGGTATGGGCGTCGATCTCTACCTCGGACGCGCCGGCGGCACGTGCGAAGCGGCGAGCGAGCGACGTGTGGGCGCGCTCGTAGTCGATCCGCACCCCTTCTCCGGGGACGTACGCCACCACACCTTCCTCCTCCAGCAGGTTGCCGAGGAGCGAGCGTTTCACCTCGGCGTCGTCGCAGATGGCCAGGACGGCCGCAATCCGTTTCGGGAACACTGCCGCGACCGTGGTAAGGAAGATGGCGAAGTTCTTGATCTCTTCGCGCGAGATTTCCCCGCGGACGACTGCCTGGACAAAAGGATTTGTCTCCATCGGGCCGCGGCGGGCCACGGCCAGGAGAGTCGCTGCGAGATCAGTATCCGCCTTCATTGGCAATCACATGCTCCATGAACGGCGCGACCGTTCCCTCCGGCGTCAGCCTGCCTCGCGTCGCGCTGCCAAGATCGGGCCACACAGTGAGCTGCACCCGCAGGCGGCCCAGGGCGAAATCGTGCGACGTTGCCGTCCTCTCCCGCTGGTCGATCGATTCCGGGTCGACGCCCGCCGCGGCGGCGAAGACATCGAACAGTTCCTCGAGCGAAAGCGGCGGGTTGGTCATGTGCCGTCCCATGGCGCCGATCGAGCGAAGGTGAAACTCGCGGACGTTGCGCGAGCGTTTCACCGCCTCCCACACCGGCTTCACTTCGTGTTCATTGACTCCGCGCACGATGATCATGCCGATCGAGGTGTAAAGATGTTCCGCGCGCAGGTTCTCGAACGCGCGACGCTTCTTCTCCGCACAGCGCATTTCGTCGATCGCCCAATACAGCTCGTCGTCGAAGCCGCCGTTGAACGAGAGATACGCGATCTGCAGGCCGGCATCCTTGAGGGACCGCACGTACGCGCGGTCGGCGAAGCGGAGCCCGTTGGAGACGACGATGGGATGATGTCCGTGCGCGCGCGCCTCGCGGATCAGCAAAGGCAAGTCGTCGTGCAACGTCGGCTCGCCGCCGACAAAGCGGAGAAAGCGGCCGTGCGGCAGGCGCGCAAAGATCGACACGAGCCACCGCGCGTCGAGGTCGGGGATGGTCCGGTTCGGAACGTAGCAGTTCGCACACGTCATGTTGCAGCGATGCGTGACGTCGATGATGACAGTCTCGAACGGCGACGTTTCGGGAGGAAAGGTTCGGTCGACGACAATCGGCTGCTCGATCTGGGCGGACATGTGCGGGCGCATTTTGCCACATAGGCTACAGGTCGACCTTCGCCGGCGCAGGGATTTCTTTCAGTAGCTCGTACCCTTCCGAGCGCGCAACGTAGGTGGCGATGGTGATGTCGCCCGTGACGTTCAGCACCGTGCGGCACATGTCGAGGATGCGATCCACGCCGAGGATGATCCCGATGAGCGCGGGGTTCACGCCAATCTGCGCCAGTACTACGATGATGAACGGGATCGAGCCGGAAGGAACGCCTGCAGTGCCGATTCCGCCGAGGATGGCCAGGTAGACGACCATCAACTGCTGGCCCATCGAGAGATCGAGGCCGGCGAGTTGTGCCAGGAAGAGCACGGTCACGCCTTCATACAGCGCGGTGCCGTTCTGGTTCGCGGTCGCGCCGACGGTGAGCACGAAGGAGTTGATGTCGCGCGGCACGCCGAGGTTCTCCTCGGAGACGCGCAGCGCAGTCGGCAGCGTGGCATTCGAGGACGACGTCGAGAAGGCCGTGATCATGGCCGTCTTGATGCGACGGAAAAAGTCGAGCGGATGGATGCGCGACAGGAACCACACCGACGCCGAGTAGACGCCGAACATGTGCAGCGCCAGACCGAGCAGCACGGTGAGCACGAACCAGCCGAGGCTTCCCAGCATCGCCCAGCCGAATCGCGCCGTCATCGTGAACAGCAGGCAGAAGACGGCATACGGCGCGAGACGCATCACCACCTGAATGGCCACGGTGGTGGCGGCGAAGACGGCTTCCAGCATGCCGATCAATGGCGCCGCGGTCTCTTTGGGGATCATCGTGACGCAGACGCCGAGGAAGACGGCGAAGAACATCAGACCGAGCATGTCCGGCGTTTCATTTCCGCCAGTCGAGTAGAAGATGTTTTTCGGAACGATCGTCTTGACGAGCTTGAGGAGCGGCGCGTCGTTCGTCTCCGCGCCGATCGCGGATTCGACGCGCTTCTCCGCGTCGGGCTTGTAGCGTTCCTGCAGTTGCGCAGCGACCTCGGGCGAAACGCGCTTGCCGGGTTTGATCGTGTTCGCGAGCGTCAGTCCGATGACCACGCTGATGGCCGAAATGATCAGCGTATAGACGAGCGACTTCACGCCGATGCGCCCGATCCGCCGCAGATCCCCAAGCCCCGCCACGCCGACCACCAGGCTGGAAAAAACCAGCGGCACGACCAGCATCAGAAGCAGCCTGAGGAAAAGCTCCCCGATCGGATTCGTGATCTGGTCGATGACGAACGTCAGATTCGGCGCGCCCGCCCCCATGAAGCTGTTGAGCGCCCCCCCGATGAGAGCACCGAGGATCAACCCGATCAGAATCTTCGTGTGAAGTGGAATGCCCCGCACCGACGACGCCATGGCGCGGCATGGTACACGAGGAGCCGGTAGGCAGTTCGCAGGAGGCACGCGTTCGTTATCGCGAGAGCGACGTCTCAGTCTGGTTAAGCACTGGAGCTGGACTTTCGCACGGCGTGGGTACCGCGTAGCGGTACGGAGACGGTAGCCGGGGGTCGCGCGCGCAGACGCGCTACCCCCGGAAAAAGGTGCGCATCCTCAAGTCGCACCACGTCAGTGGTGCGGAGAGCTATCTACCAGGCGTGCAGATCGACCCTTCATACAGTCCAAAGGGCAGGCTGCACTCCACGCTACGGAGAAGCTCGAGGCACGCCAACGACACCGAGGGACGATGATGTCATGGCGAATACGTTCACGAGCCTCCACTTCCATCTGGTGTTCTCGACGAAGAACCGCGCACCGTTTCTGTCGGAAGAACAGGGAGGAAGGATGCACGAGTATCTTGGTGGATGCCTCCGAGAGCTCGGAGCAACTCCTCTGGAAATCGGTGGTGTTGCGGATCACGTACACCTGCTCACGGGCCTGAAGCCCACCCATCGCCTCTCCGACGTTCTTCGCGCAACAAAGAAAGGATCCTCAGAGTGGATCAGGGGCAAGCTCGAGAATTTTCATTGGCAGGACGGTTACTCGGCATTCACGGTGAGTCCTTCTCAGCTCGAACGCGTCCGGACCTATATTCAGCGGCAGGCGGAGCATCACAGGAAGAGGACATTCGTCGAGGAGTACCGCGATCTTCTTCGCGCCCACGCGATTGATTTCGACGAGCGCTTCCTGCTCTGACGATTGCTTCGATTCTCCGCACCGGCTACGCGGTGCGACTTCAAATACGTTCTTGTCCCGTGGGTAGCGCGTCTGCGCGCGCAACCCACGGCTACCTTCTCCGTACCGCTAACGCGATTGATTTCGACGAGCGCTTCCTGCTCTGATCGTTTGCTTCGATTCTCCGCACCGGCTACGCGGTGCGACTTCAAAGACGTTCTTGTCCGTGGGTAGCGCGTCTGCGCGCGCAACCCACGGCTACCCTCTCCGTACCGCTAACCGGCTACGCGGTGCGACTTCAAATACGTTCTTGTCCCGTGGGTAGCGCGTCTGCGCGCGCAACCCACGGCTACCTTCTCCGTACCGCTAACGCATGTTGAAAGCGCGCCCCTTCCTGTAAGTTTGGAGTCGACGAAACCGAAACGAAAGGAAGGGACGGCTGCCATGAAGAATCAGGCGATTCAGTATCTCGCGTTCGATGT
>JALYJW010000192.1 GCA_030775085.1 Acidobacteriota bacterium
TCGAGCCTTTAGCAGTCTGAACCAACGAAAGGAGCATGACACATGGCGATCATCGTGCATTTCTCACCGAGCGGATTGGACAAGTCGAAATACGACGATGCAATTCGTCGCCTCGAGCAAGCTGGAGCAGGCAGTCCACCCGGACGTCTATATCACTGCTTTTATGACTCCGGCGGGGCTCTCAAGGTAGTTGAAGTATGGGATTCCCAGCAGTCCTTCGAGCGATTTGGTCAGACGTTAATGCCGATCTTGAAGTCCGTTGGCATCGACGCTGGGCAGCCCGTGGTCAGTCCGGCGCACAACGTGATCTCCGGCCAATAGGAACGCCCGCTGGCGTCGCTCCTGCCAGAGCATGCGTTTGGCATCATTCGGCCTGAGGGGTGGGGTGGAAGCAAAGATCCTTGCCGCGCGCTGGTCGAGTCATGTTCGGTCTCCCGAGAATACCGCCGTCTGGATCATGACGCCGAACCCCGCGATGAACCGGACGCACAAACAGCGGCGCTTCGCTTGCCGTTTGTGCGCCGGTTATCGCAAACGTTAGACGCCAAGGAGGCATCATGACGGTCAAGCGTATGGACAACGTCGGCATCGTGGTAGAAGACATCGACGCCGCCATTGAGTTCTTCACCGAACTTGGCCTCGAGCTCGAGGGGCGCGCCCCAATCGAAGGAGACTGGGCAGATGGCGTCACTGGATTGCGCGACATGCGCGTCGAGATTGCCATGATGCGTACGCCGGACGGTCACAGCCGGCTCGAGATGTCCCGATTCCTCGCGCCGCCTGTGGTCGCCGATCATCGTGGCGCACCGGTGAACGCTCTCGGTTACCTGCGCGTCATGTTCACCGTGGAGCACATCGACGATACGCTCGCCCGGCTCGGCAAACGCGGCGCGGAGCTCGTCGGCCAAGTGGTCCAGTACGAAGACTCATATCGGCTCTGCTACATCCGGGGGCCCGAAGGAATTCTCATCGGGCTTGCCCAGGAGCTCGGGCAGCAGACTTCCCGGTGAGCACATGTGACACATACAGACCTGATAGGGGTGCGTACTCGCGGTGGCCAGTTGCCGTTTGAGGCGTCTAACAAATCGCGCTGCACCAGACGTGAACCCGCGCCGCGGTTGCCGCAAGAGCTATCATTACTCCGTCCACGCCGGTGAGCTTGGAACCGTTTGGACGACACGATGCGAAAGCGACTCCGCAAGAAGAAGCGACTCGGCGAATTCAAAGAGTTTGGTCTGCTGGTCGCCGTCACCCCGGCCTTTCCGATCGGCTCACCCGAGCGCGACTCGCTTCTTGATCGATTCATCGGTGAAGCGATCGAGAGAAATGATCTCAGCTGCGGCGGTGGCGGAGGAGAATCGTGGGAGTTCTTCGTCACCGCGAATGCGCGACGCGCATCCGTGACCGAAGCACAGCGCCGAGCACTTGAAGCTTGGCTGCACTCAGGTTTCGACATGGGCACGTTCACACTCAGTCCACCGATCGACGCCTGGCACGGCAAGTTCTGAACGCGACGCGACACCCAGAGAAGCAGCTGCACCGGACGCAGACCGTTTACGCTCAGAGAGCCCCGCTCTCGGAATATCCGCGGTGGGGGCCGAATTCCGAGGATCATGACGAAGGTCGAATCGCTCGAACGCGAAGTTGAGAAGCTCACAAACGAGGAACTGGCGACATTTCGCGCTTGGTTCGTGGAGCACGACTGGCAGGCGTGGGATCAGCAGCTCGAAGCTGATGTCGCCGCAGGCCGGTTGGATCACCTCGGAGCGGAAGCTCTGGCAGAGCTCGACCGGGGCGAGACGAGAGAGCTTTGAGTCACAGGACCGCCAGTAAGTTCTGGCGTCTGTTCGCCGAGCTTTCGCCGGAGATTCAACAGCTCGCGCGCGAAAACTTTGAGCTTCTCAAGGCCAATCCGCAGCATCCCTCCCTTCATTTCAAGCACGTAGGTCGCTATTGGTCGGCGCGGGTCGGTGCTTCACATCGAGCGCTTGGAATCGCTTCGCCAATCGGAATCGTGTGGTTTTGGATTGGCTCCCACGAAGAGTACGCGCGCATCATCAAACGGTCGTAAGCTGCGCGGATTCAAGGTCGCCGCCAAACTTCGCTCTACGGGACATTCAGTAGCCCGCGGTTCAACTCATCGCTGGAGTTATGCATCGACCCATCGAGCCGCGTGGCGGCGTCGTCGGCGGTTTGCGATGCCTTCGATGTCGCCGCTACGCGGCTCGAATGCAAACACCAACGATCCCCACGCTGACGCGTGGGGCTACAACGATATCGCCGCTACGCGGCTCCTCTCCCTTCACTCGACGGGTGCGCTGCGACTTACGACATTGTCGGGTCGGTGGAGAGGGCTTCGCTGGATGCGGCCGAGCGCGTGGCCGCGAACGGCAGCGCGGCGTTTTCGTCGCGCTGGACTACGAATTGGCGGCGCGTCAGAACATCGTCTGCAATCTTGCCAGCACGCGCATTGTGTCGTCGTCGGAGCGCATGAGGTTGAGTTGCAGTTTGAGGTCGTGGCCCTTAATGAAATAGTTCGCGCCGACGGTCCAGGTCCGGACGTCGTTGATGTCGCCGTCGAGGGTGTCGTACATGGCTACGGCCTGCAGTTTCGGCGTGAGGGACCAGGCTCCGGTCAGATAAAAGGAATTGAGATCGCGTGTGGCGCCGGTGGCTGGGTCGAAGCGGGCGCGCAGGAGCTCGCCCCAGATCTCGATGGGACCGGTGGCGAATTGCGTGTCGATGCCCCAGGCGCGGCGATTGCCGGAGAAGGTGTTACTCGTGAATCCGAGCTCGGGGGCCACGGGTGCAGCGCGATCTTCGCTCCTGTAGCCGTTCGCACCGATCTTCCATTGCGCACGATCGCTCTTGAATAGCGTGCCGGTCACGCGTCCCGCGGTGAGGAGGCCTTCGTCGTCATTGAAGGTGACGTTCGTGCCGTTTCCATTGAATGCTCCGATCGCGTAGGACACTCCGCCGATGTCGCCGCCGAGCTGTACGCCGAGCTGGCGTCCCAGTCCGATGCGGTCGGTGCCGAGGGTGCGCTCGACGGTGAAGGTCTTCGTGTCGGAATGGAGCTGCTCGTGGCCGAACGGCGTCTTGAACTGGCCGGCGCGAATCTGCGCATGCGGGTGCTTCGACCATTGCGTATAGACGTCGGTGGCCTGGGCGCGAATGCCGCTCGACGATCCGAGTCCGCCCGCCAGATCCAGCTCGGCCTTGAAGTCGAACTTCTCGGCGAAGCTTCCCTGCACGTTCATGCGCGCGCGGCGCAGAAAGACCCGATCGTTCTCGTCGCCGAAGCGCGTGTCGACGCGGCCTCCGCTCTCCGCCTGCGTCTGGATGAAGCCGCCGATGAGCATTTTCGACTCGCTGCCGGCGGGCTTGATTTCCTGCGCGGTTTTCGCGGCAGGCGCTTTCGGCGGAGCTTTGATCTGCTCGCGCAGCTCGGCGTTCTCGGCGCGCAGCTCGCGCACTTCCTGTTCGAGCTTCGCCAGGCGCTCTTCGACGGACTGTGCAAACGCCGGCGCGGCGAGCACAAAGATAGCCACCCAGATCGACTTCAGCATGAGCTCATCGTAATCCGTAACAGTCTCCCTATGGAACTGGTTCGTGCCGCGCGGTGTGGTGTAAGCTTTGTCCATCCATAAGTCAAAAGGAGTCGCCCATGACCGACGTTGCAACCGCGCCGGCGCAACCGCGCAGCACCGGCTGGATCTCGCGCCTGGCCTCACACGGTGTGTCGTTCCCCTGCTCGTTCCGCATCCACACTCCCACGGGTGAAGCGATCTCGTTCGGCGACGGCGCCGCGGAATTCGACATCCACATCCGCAACCAGAGCGGCATGCAGGCGCTGCAATCAGCCTCGGAGCTGCGGATCGCCGACGCATACGTGCGCGCCGACATCGAGATCGAAGGCGACGTGGTCAAGGCCATGTGGCTGCGCAACTTTCTTTCGGATCGCAACGTCTGGCTGAAGATGTGGCGTCGCGTCCAGCCGTTGATCTTCGGCCGCGAGAAGCTCAATCCGGAATGGATCGCCAAGCACTACGACTCGAACAACGTGCAACTGATGGCTCTCGATCGCGACTACTACGCCTACACGCCGGGCATCTATCTCAACGACGACGAGACGCTGGAAGTGAGCTCGCTCCGCAAGTATGAATTCGCATGGGAGTCACTCCGTCTGCAGCCCGGACAGGAGCTGCTGGAGATCGGCTGCGGCTGGGGCGGCATGACGCGCTACTGCGCGAGCCGCGGCGTTCGCGTCACCGGCATCACGCTCTCGAAGCATCAGCAGGCGTTCACCCAGAATCTGATCGACGAAAACGGCTGGGACGCCACTGCCAACTATCAGGACTTCTTCACCTACCAGCCGGGCCGCCGCTTTGACGCCATCTCCTGCATGGGTGTGATCGAGGATCTCTCCGACTATCCGCGCGTGATGACGCGTTTCGCGGAGCTGCTCAAACCGGGCGGACGCGCGTATCTCGACTACGCCGCGGGGAAAGTGCCGTTCGGAACGTCGAGCTTCGTGACGAAGTACGTTTGGCCCGGCACGTTCCGCATGGTGTACGTCCCGGAGCTGCTGGCCGCGATCGACCGCTCGGCAATTCAGGTGGTCGGCTTGTACAACGATCGCCGCAATTACCACCTCTGGGCCCGCAACGGCCAGCGCCGCTGGGTGGAGAACCGCGCCCAGGTCGTGGAACAGGAAGGTGAAGAGACCTATCGCCTTTTCAACCTGCTGTTCATGGGAACCGCGGGCGTGATGAACGATCCGGAGCAGAAGGTGAGCGCGTATCGGATGGTGTTGGAATTGCCGGAGTGAAGAAGTCGGCGGTCGGCAGTCGGCGGTCGGCAGTAGAAAAGAAGCAACGCGTACGTGGGCGGGCGGTCTACGGC
>JALYJW010000193.1 GCA_030775085.1 Acidobacteriota bacterium
CGCGTAGCGGCGGCATCGAATGCGCGCCGCTACGCGGCTCGAATGGTCGATGCATTTACCCCAACCCTGACGGGGTTGGGCTAAAAAGATGTCGCCGCTGACGCGGCTGAGAATGTCCCAAATTCAGTCTCCCCTCGCAGAGGGGGAGAGCCGCGTTAGCGGCGGCATCGTTGTAGCCCCACGCGTTAGCGTGGGGTCATCGGTAGTGTTTTATTCGAGCCGCGTGGCGGCGGCATCGAATGCGTCGCAAAGACTGCCGATGTCGCCGCTGACGCGGCTTTTACTTCCCGGTCTTCTTCGCCGGTGCCGGCGCTCCGATGGCTTTTGTGATCGCGTCGATCGTGAAGGCGCCTTCGGGGCCGAAGCCCATGATCTGGCCGTTGACGATGAACGTTGGAGTCGAGGCAACGCCTGCTGCGAAGGCGCGGCTGACCTGATCGAGCAGGGCCTGGCGATCGGTTTTGGAGCTGTAGGCCTTGTTTAGTGCGGTCCAGTCGACGTCCTGGTCCTCGGCGAATTCTTTGAGGACGTCATCGAATTTGCGCTTGCCGATCGTCTCCTGATTCTTGAAAACGTAGTCGACGTATTGCCAGTACTTGGCCGGGGCGACTTTCTGCATGGCGCGCGCGCCCATGGCCGCGGGGATCGCCCACTCGTGATGCTCGAAGAGCGGCAGGTCGATGCGCACGTAGCTCATCTTGCCGAGATTCTTCTGGACGATCGGCTCGATCTTCTCGTGGGCTTTGGCGCAGGTGGGGCATTGGAAATCGGAGAGCTCGATGATCTCCACTTTGCCGGTGCCGCGCCGCGCGCCATTGGCCGCGCCGAGTGAATCGCGCAGGGTCTTGGCGGGCTCCGTGTTCAGCGCGCCGCGGTAGCCGACGATCAGGAATTTCTCGGACTGATCGATGAACGCCGAGTAGGTGAACGAGCCGTACGCCGTCTCGCGGCCGATGCTGACGGACTTGACGCCGTCCTGCAGCGGAAACGGCGCGACGGTGGCCTTCATCTTGTGGCCGAGCATCTCGGTTGTCTTGTCGGTGAGCCGCATGTGGATCGGCCGGCCGTCGTCGGCGATGGGGATGACGGAGCCAATCAGGATCTGCTGGGTTTTCGGCGAGTACAGAAGGTACTTCTGCGTGCCGCAGTACTTGTCGTCGGATCGCACCGAGGCGACGTACGCCTTGAAGTTCGCCGGGCCGGGACCCTTCACCGGCTCGAGCGTGGTCACTCCGTTGGCGCAGCGCGGCAGGACCTTCATCGCGTATTCGCGAAGCGTGGCGGCCTCGTCGCCGGCGGCCGGCGCGATGCGCTGGGCCTGAGCCGCGACGGGAAGAAAGATGCAGAGGAGCGAGATGAGAAGTTGAGCCCGTTTCATGATCATTGCGCGTTAACAGTGCGATACCCGCGTTCAATCCAGCCTTCGATGCCGCCGGACACATGGACGACGTTTCGAAACCCGGCCAACACAAGAAGTTTTGAGGCCAGCGCCCCTTCCTCGTCATTTTGCCCATACACGAGCACGGTTTGATTCTGATACGGCAGCAGCTCGGGAAGCTGGCGCTCGATGGTGTCGAACGGTGCGCTGACCGCGCCAGCAATGTGTCCCTCGGGTGCCCGATATCCGGATGCCGTTCGTACGTCGAGGATCACCACCTGCCGCGAGTCGAGGATCATTTCGTTCGCGATCTGCGGCGAGACCTCGGCGTATCCGCTGCGAGTCATAGAGATGCCGACGGTCTTGCAGGAGATCAGAGTGCACAGCGCCAGGACAACGATGAACGATGAACGATGAACGATGAAGCTCATCGCGCTCCGTTTCTTTTCATCGTTCATCGTTCCGCGTTCATCGTTCTTCATAAGATCTCCAATTCGAATTCCGCACGGACTTCACCGACCCGCGTGCCGGCGTGATTGTGGACCGGCCAGCGGCGCCAGGCCTCGAGCTCCGGACGGGAATCGAGGTCGATGCCGAGGAGCTCGAGGGTGCGGAGGATGACCGGATTGCGTCCGCGATCCATCGAGCCGTCCTCGATCTTCAGGGCGATGCCGAGGACGCCATCATCGGGGAGCCGGAGCCTCTTGGTCAATTGGGCGCCCAATCCCGCGCAGAGCGACGGCGACAAGGCCATCGTGTAGAACCCTTCCGCGCCTTCCTTGGCCAGCAGCTCGCCATCGAACGCGGCCATGAGCGGCGAGGTGATGCTCCAGTTGCCGGCCACGTAGTGCGGAAAGCTGGTCATGGCGTCTATGACGATGGAAGTGCTCTCCGCGTAACGCTCGATGGCGCCCGACATGAGCCGCGCGTACGCGTAGGCCGCGCGGTGCAGCGAGAGGAAGAACGCTGGGACGCCGCATCCGTCGATGCCGATCGGGATCTCCTCCGCGGTGAGGTCCGCGAAATCGGCGAGCGTCGATCGCATCAACTCCTGCAGCGGATGTCCGGCGTCGATGTAACGCGCGCTGGGGACGTCCATGACTTTCGTGGCCAGCAGCATCCCGGCGTGCTTGCCGGAACAGTTGTTGTGCAGCGCGGAGGGAAGCTCGCCCGAGGCGCGGAGATCGGAGGCGGCCTTCTCGTCGAAAGGGAAATGAGCGCCGCAGAGAAGATCCTCTTCATCGAGCTCGCCCTTGCGCAACATCGCCGCCGCGGTGGCCACGTGCAGCGGCTCGCCTCCGTGCGACGCACACGTGAGCGCGATCTCTTCCGGCGTCAGATCGTACTCATCGACACCGCCGTACTCGAGCAGCGGAATGGCCTGAAAAGGCTTGGCGGCCGAGCGGAGACAACTGCGCGCGGAAGGATCGCCCGCAAAGGCGATCAGCTTTCCGCGACCATCGACGACGGCGATCGACCCGCGGTGTACCGACTCGACCTCGCTCCCCCGGAACACGCGCGTGAGGCTGACGCTCATTCGAGGGGCAGTATAGAGCCCTCTGATGTCAGGCTCGTGCCGGCGATCCGCTTTCGGCGGACACTGCTTCGTCTTCCGTGCCGTAGATCTTGAAAACGGAGTCGAGCTTGGCGAGCTTGAGCAGTTTCTGAATCCGTTCGGAAGGGTTGACCAGGATCAGTTTGCGGTTCTGACTGATGAACTTGCCTAAGTAGCCGACCAGCTCACCGATGCCGGTGGAGTCGATGTAGTCGATCTTCGTGAAGTCGACGATCACGTTCGTGCTTTCGTTCTTCAGCACGTTTTCCAGCGCTGACGAAAAGAACTCGGCGCTTTCTCCGAGTTTGATGAGCCCTTCCACGTACAGGATCGTGAAATTATCCAGGTGTTTCTTCTCAACGATCACAGCTCTGCCTCCGAATGGATCATAGCTGGCCTAGCAAACGCACTGCCACCACCGCATTCATCCCGCCGAACCCGAATGAGTTGGAAAGGAACGCATTCACCCGCGCGGGGCGCGGCTCGTTCGGAACGTAATCGAGATCGCACTCGGGGTCGGGCCTCTCGAGATTGATCGTCGGTGGCAGGAATCCGTCGCGCAGCGCGAGAATCGAGCAGGCGATCTCGATCGCGCCGGATGCGCCCATGGCGTGGCCGTGCATCGATTTCGTCGAGCTGACCGGCGGTGTGTGCGCTCCGAAGACAGCGCGGATCGCGGCGGTCTCGGTGGCGTCGTTCGCGCGCGTGCCCGTGCCGTGGGCGTTGATGTAACCGAAGTCCGACGGCTCGAGTTGCGCGTCAGCGATGGCGAGCTGCATGGCGCGCGCGGCTCCGTCCGCGGAAGGATCGGTGATGTGGCCGGCGTCGCTCGTGGCGCCGAAGCCGATGATCTCGCCGAGGATCGTTGCGCCGCGAGCTTGCGCGCGATCGAATGATTCCAACACGAGCACGGCCGCGCCTTCCGCGAGCACGAGGCCTTTGCGATCCGCGCTGAACGGACGGCAGGCCGCCTCGGGACGTTCATTGTCGATGGCTAGCACGCGCAGCGATTCCCAAGCGCTGATCGTTCCGGGCGTGAGCGGCGCATCGCTGCCTCCGGTCATGACCACATCGGCCTGGCCCGCACGAATTGCCTGCGCCGCGAGGCCGATGGCATGCGCGCTCGACGCGCACGCGGAGACGACGGAGTAGGCGAGCCCCTTCGCGCCAAACTTCGCCGAGACCGCGGACGATGCGGCGTTGTACATCGTCATCGGGATGGACATCGGCGGAATGCGCGAGCCCTCGGCGTAGAAGCGGCGATAGCTGCTGTCGATCGTCTCGCACCCGCCGAGACCGGTGCCGAGGAGCACGCCGAAGCGGTGCGGATTGACATCGAGATTGCCGGCCTGCGCGGCCGCTTCTTCCGCGGCGATCAGAGCAAGGCGCGAAAAGCGATCGTTTCCGCGGTGCATACCTTCATGGACTGCGAGCGGAACCTCGCCACCGATCCGGCAATGCAACGCGGACGCATCGATGCTCGTGAGATTGCGGATGCCGCTCCGCGCCGTGCGCAACGCTTCGAGCGTCGCGGCTTTCCCGCCGCCGAACGGCGAAACGATGCCGATGCCCGTGATGGCGACGCGCGTCGTCAACTCTTGATACTCAATTCGGCGGCCACGGCGTCCGCCATGTCGCCGAACGTCTTCATTCCGCGCGCCGCCGTATCGGAAATGGAGATGCGGAAGTGTTCCTCGATGGCGAAGAGGATGGTCAGCGAGTCGAGCGAATCGATCCCAGCCTCGGCCAATTGCGTGTCCGGCTGCAGCATATCGGCCGGAATGTCTTTCTCTTTCCGAACGATCTCGATGAGCTGCTGCTGGATCTCGTCGCGCGTCACGCGGCGCATGATAAACCTATCTCCGCGCCGCAGCGCTTTGGAGTGCGGCGGCTTGCCGCCGCTTTGCGTAACGTGCAACGGAGCGTTAC
>JALYJW010000194.1 GCA_030775085.1 Acidobacteriota bacterium
CTCGAGCGCGAGACCAATCACGCCGTTCGATTCTTCGAGTCCGTAGATCGCTGCGATGTTCGGATGATTGAGCGACGCGACGACTTGCGCTTCGCGGCGGAATCGTGCAACGCGCTCCTTGTCGTGCGCGAACGCCGCGGGGAGCACTTTGATCGCCACGTCGCGATTCAGCCGTGTGTCGCGCGCGCGAAAGACTTCGCCCATGCCGCCGGCCCCGATTGCCGAGACGATTTCGTACGAGCCAAGCCGGTAACCGGATTGCAGGCTCATGGCGCCGCACCGTCCGCGCGCTCATTCAGTCGCTGCGCGAAGCCCGCGTCGAAGTAACCGCTGTAGATGAGCATTCGGCCGTCGCGGGTGACGTCGTTCGGCACGAGAGTGCGGGGACCCTGGAAATCTCCTCGGCGTTCTTCGGATCGATACGTCACTTCACCGGCACCTTCACCTTCAGCTCCTCGAACCAGTTCTGCACGACGTCGATCCGCGTGGGAACGGCGCGTGGATCAAGTTGCAGGATGAGGAAGCGCCCGTCGGGCGCGATCGAGTAGCCGGCCTGAAAGGTGCTGCGGCCGGGCGCGGCGTGAATCTCGAACAGCTTCCGCGGATCGCCGGCGGTGAGCGTGCCACCGACGTCCGTGATTCTCGCGGCCATGAACGCGGCGCCGTGTTTGTAGTAGATCTCCTTGCCGTCGGGCGACCAGCGCGGCGCGATTCCGCCATCCGTGGAGACAGGGATGGCGTCACCGGAGCTGCCATACGGACGCATGTAGATCTCGTCGCGGCCGCTCTCGTCGGAGATGTAGGCGACAGCTTTGCCGTCGGGCGAGAATTGACCGCCGACGAAGCTCGATGTCTGTCCCGCGAGATACGGCCGGACCGTTCCGTCCGGCGATAGCGTCATCAACTCGGCGCCGGTGCGCTCCTTGCTCCGTTCGTTGAACAACAGTGTTCCGTCAGGAGCGAGCGATGCAGGAAACTGATTTCCTTGACGGGCGAGCACTCGCGTCGCGGCCCCGCCGCCAGCAAGGACCGAGTAGATCTCCCAGCTGCCGCTCCGATTCGACGCAAAGAAGACGCGCTTGCTGTCGCGCGACCAGAGCGCGTACGCGCTCACACCTTCGCTGTCGAACGTGAGGCGGGTTCTCGTGCCGCGATGCAGGTCCATCGTCCAGAGCGTGTCGTCCTTGTCAGCAAAGACGATGCGTCCGCCGTCCGGCGAGACCATCGGGTCGATCAGCGAAATGGGCTGGCTCGTTACCGGTGCACTCTGCCCGTCGCGACTGGTCCAGACCAGAGTGCCCAGCAGCGCATCGCCGGGCACGTAGGCGAGCGTGCCGTTGTCGGAAACCGCGAACCACGAATCGGCCCAGGCCATCGTCGACAGCACCTCGTCCACGACGAAGGTGAGCCCTTTGACCTCGCCCGGATGATCAATGTCGAACGGAGCGGCGCGGATGCCGCGCGGACCGGATTGCAGCAGATGCCCCGACGCGGCGTAGCGCGCGGACCAGCTCCCACCAGCGACGGAGATCCATTTCTTCGTGTCGAGATCCAGGAGAGCCGGACCTCGCTCCACGGAATCGCTCCTCGCCCAGATGTTGAAGACGAGCTGGTGACCGCCGGGGAGGAACTGCGGACGCCCGTGTCCGTATCCGCCAGACCCCTCGTCCGTCACGGTGAGCTGTTCCGTTTTGCCTCCCGACGCCGGGACGCGAATCAGGCCGGAGGAGAGCCCGGGAACGAAGACGATGGTGTCGTCCTCTCCCCACGTACCGCCAATCGGCTGACCGGAGACATCGGCGATTGGCGTCGGCGCGCCGCCACCGACGGACGCGACGCGCAGTTTGCCGCGCGCAAAGAACGCGATGCGACTTCCGTCCGGCGAGAAGAACGGCTGCTGCGCCCCGTCGCTCTCCGGAATGATCGCCGGCTCGAAGCGATCGAGCGCACGCACGTAGAGGCGATCGATCCCCGTGACGTCATGCGCCGTGTAGGCGATGAGCCTCCCGTCGCGCGAGATCGCCGGTCCGCCCGCACCGCTGAGAACCTGCCCCGGCGCGAGCGCGATCGACATGCGCACCACGGCCTGCGACGGCGCGGGGCGAAGTCGCGTCCAGAACTGCCCGCCCGCCACCGCGGAGAGCAACGCGACGATCGCCAGCAACGTGATCGAGACACCGCGCGAACGGCGCGGCGCCATCACTTTGCTGGAAGGATCTGGCGACTCGTGTGATGACTCGGAAACTGGCTCGCTGAGAGCGAGACGCGCCTCACCAATATCCCGCAGGCGCCGCTTCGCATCGCGCTCGAGGCAGCGCCCGAGGAGTCGCTTCACCACGATCGGCGTGCCGGCCGGCAATGCACTGAGATCGACGTTCTCGCGCAGGACCGCGGCCAAGGTGTCGCTCACCGTCTCGCCGCGGAACAGTCGTTTGCCCGTGAGCATCTCGAAAAGCACGACGCCGAACGACCAGATGTCCGCACGCTTGTCGACGGCCTTCCCTCTCGCCTGTTCGGGCGACATGTATGCCGCAGTGCCAAGGATCATTCCGTCATTGGTCATCGGCCGCGCCATCGTCGGCGAGTTCGCAAGCGCACTGTCGCTGCTCGTCGGGTCGTCCTCGAAGGCCTTGGCCAGGCCGAAGTCGAGGATCTTAACGGTACCGTCGGGCGTAACTTTCACGTTCGCCGGCTTGAGATCGCGATGGACGATGCCTCTTTCGTGCGCCGCCTCGAGTCCTTCCGCGATCTGCCGCGCGATCTCGACGGCCTCATCGATCGGAATCGCGCCGCGCGTCAACCGTTGCGCGATGTCTTGCCCTTCGACCAACTCGAGCGCGAGACCAATCACGCCGTTCGATTCTTCGAGTCCGTAGATCGCTGCGATGTTCGGATGATTGAGCGACGCGACGACTTGCGCTTCGCGGCGGAATCGTGCAACGCGCTCTTTGTCGTGCGCGAATGACGCGGGGAGCACCTTGATAGCGACGTCCCGATTCAACTTCGCGTCGCGCGCGCGAAAGACTTCGCCCATGCCGCCGGCGCCGATCGGCACGAGGATCTCGTACGGCCCGATGCGTGTTCCGGATTGCAGGCTCACGGCGTCGCACCGTCCGCGCGCTCGCTGAGTCGCTGCGCGAAGCCCGCGTCGAAGTAGAGCGTGCGCAGCGAGCCTCGACCCTCCGGCGAGCGGTGGGTCAGAATGCGCTTGCCGTCAGGCGAGGGGGCGTAGGAGTGAATCGTAGAGCCCGAGGCGAGCCGGTCGAACAGCCGTTCGGGCCGTCCGGCCGAGAAGCCCTTGCTGGTGTCGACGGGCACTCGAAAGAGTGTGGTATCCGCCCGAAAGAAGATCTCGCGTCCATCGGCACTCCAGCGCGGCTCGATGCCCAGAGGCGTCGAGATCTGCCACCGCCCGTCGCCGGAGGGGAATGGGCGGACGAAGACGCTCGTCTGTCCGCCTTCGTCGGAGAGATAGGCGAGCCAGCGGCCGTCGGGTGAAAGGGTAGCCTCGTTCTTGAAGAATGGCCCACCCAGCAGGAGTTGCGGCGTGCGCGGACTGGAGAGCGGCAGGAGATAGAGATCCTCGCCGTCGTTCTTGTCCTTGAGGACGCTGTAGATGAGCATTCGGCCGTCGCGGGTGACGTCGTTCGGCACGAGAGTGCGGGGACCCTGGATCAGCACTTCGGCTTCGCGGCTCCCGTCGGCGGGCTTCCACGCCATCTGCCAGCGATTCTGGTTCCGTTCCCGCGTGCGCGTGCCGTACACGATGCGTGATCCGTCGGCAGTCCAGACGGGGGCGAAGGCGAACTCACCGACAGTGAGGCGGGTCAGCGTTCCGCGCCCGAGATCGGCCACCCAGAGGTCCGAGATGCCGCCCTCGCCGCCGACGAGAGCGACCCGTCTGCCATCGGGTGAGAGCGACAACTCGTTATAGGGAACCGGTGGAATCGGCACCGAGGTTTCCATGCCGCTCCGGTCCATCCAGGCCACGTGCTGAGCCGCGGTCGGTCCGCCCGGCGCCCACACAGCGTCGCCACTGGCCGACGTCGCGAACTGCACCGCCCCGGAGCCGACATCGGTCGCCATTCCCTGAGCCACCATCACCGGCGCACCGCGCACGATGAGCGCTTTTTCGTCGAACGAGACCGAATAGAGCGAGCCCCCGCGCGCGAAGATGAGGTGCCCTCCGGGTGCGTAACGCGCCTGGCTCGCGCCCTCGATCAGGACTTTCCGCTCGCCAGTTGACGGCCGCACCGCCTCGATCCGGGCGTCGTCGTAGTACTCGGTCGAGGTGTGGGTGTCGCAGGTGAAGAGCACGGCGCTCCCGTCCGGGAGCGCGTCCGGCCAGCGGTGCGTGCGCTCGTCCCGAATCTCGTCGAGCTTCGTCACCTCAGTCATCGGACCGCCGAGCTCCGAGATACGCGAGAGGCTCACACTCGTGTTTGCAATGAAGTAGATGAAACCGTCGCGGCTCCAGGTGGCGCCGCGAGTCTGCCCCGAAACCTGGGCGAGGCGGATCGGGGGACCCCCTCCGACCGGGATCTTGAACAGTTGGTTATCGCGGTAGAAGCCGATCCACTTGCTGTCCGGCGAAAAGAACGGTGTATTGGCACGCTCGGTTTCGGCCAGGATCCGCGGCGCGAAGTCGTCTCTCTTGCGCAGGAGAATCCGCGGCGTACCGCTCTCGTCGACCACGACCGTTGCTTGCATTCGGCCATCGTGCGACAGCGCGAGCTGCGGATACTCCGCGATCGACAGTGTGTAGCCGTCGGGGATCGCCAGGGCCCAGCGGCCGGCGACGGGCACTGCGGCCGAGGGAGAACGGAGCCAGCGACCGGCGAT
>JALYJW010000195.1 GCA_030775085.1 Acidobacteriota bacterium
CCCTCTGCCTCCGCGCCGACCGCCTTACCGCCGAGGCGAGGTACGACCTGATGGAAGAAGTGGCCGCCGTCTATCGAACGAAGCTCGGCATCGAGGAAGAACAAATCAGCGGCGAGAACCTGGTCCGCGATCTGACGGCAGTGCTGTTCAACCCGCCTCCGGTAAGATGATCGAAAAAAAGTCGGCGGTCGGCAGTCGGCGGTCGGCAGTGGATCCAAAACCAACCCTGGTGATCGCTTTCTACTGCCGACCGCCGACTGCCGACCGCCCGACTCCGGGGGTAACCAATGCTTTGCCGAAATCACATCGATGTCGACGAGGGAGTGCGCCGCTGTGCGCGGTGCGGTTCGCCGTTTTGTCCCAACTGCCTCGTGGAGTTGTCGGGGCGGCCGTATTGCGGGACGTGCAAGTCCGAACAGTTGCTCGACGTGCGATCGGGGGTCGACCGCTCGATCGTGCAGTACTCGACGATCCTGCGGCGCTTCGGCGCGATCTTTCTCGACGGACTGCTCGTCGTCGTCCCGATGTACGCGGTCATGGGCCTGCTGTTCTTCGCGCCGATCTCGCGCGGCGAGGAAGTGAATCCTATGTTGGTCAATCTCATCAGCATCCCGTTTGCGCTCCTGTCGCTGGTGTACGAGGGTCTGATGCTGCAGTTCAAGAACGGACAGACGCTCGGCAAGATGGCGCTCAAGGTGCGCGTGGTGCGGCCCGACGGTTCGCCGATCAGCACCGGTCAGGCCTGGGGACGCGTGGTCATGCGCACGGTTCTGGGCTGCCTCTGGATCGTCGACTACATCCCGGCGTTCTTCACCCAGGAGAAGACGACGCTGCACGACATGATCGCGGGCACGCGCGTGGTCGACACGAACTGACGCGATGACCATTGTTCCTTCCTATAGTGGCCCGCAGTGTCCGCGCTGCGGAGGGACACTGACCTCGGACTGGATTCGCAGCGGCGCGATCGACTGCCCGTATTGCAGTCGCGCATTCGAGGCCACGGCGTTCAATCCTCCGCAACGAAAACTGGTCGCGACGACTGAAGTGACATCAGTCGGTCCCGAAGGCGCCAATGCGTGCGCGAATCACTCGCGCAACGCAGCCACGGCGTCCTGTCAGCGTTGCGGTCTGTTCATTTGCGGACTGTGCGACATGAACGTCGGCACCGGGTCGTATTGCCCAGCGTGCTTCGAGCGCGTGCGCACCGAGGGAACGTTGCATGCGGCCGCGCGCCGCTATCGCGACTTCGCAACGATGGCGCGGTCGTTCGCCATCGCCGGGATCTTCTTCTCCTTCATGTTCCTCGGCCTGCCATTCGGCGCGGCGGCGATGTACTACGGCAACAAAGCGCGCAACCAGCGTCGCGCCGAAGGACGATCGATCACCGGTCCGGTCATCACGATCGTCATCGGCATCCTGGAGATGCTGGCCGGCATCGCGTCGATCCTCTTCATCCTCTACATGATCGGAAAATCGAAATGAGCGCGAGCGACACGCGCAAACTGCTCGGCCGGTCGCGATCGTTCGGATCGCGCTCCTCGATCTATCAGGCCGACGATGCTCTGGAGATCGAAGTCAACGAGCAGTACGACGTCGTGCAGAAGCGCGTGCTCTACGACGACGTCATGATGGTGACCATCCATCGCGAGTTGGGCGTCGCCTATCTGGTCGTCATGGGCATCATCGCTCTCTTTTTCCTCGGCATCGCCGTCCTCATCGTCTCTCTCAGCTTCGACGCCTGGCCTGCGTCGGTCATCTTCGCCATCTTCGGACTCCCCGCACTCATCGCCTTCCTCGTGCGCCTCTTCCTCCGCCTCGACGTCGTCACAGTCTTTGGCCGCCGCTCCAAAACCGACCTTCGTTTCGCACTGCGCAAGCAACGCGCAAGAGAGGTGTACGGAACGATCTGCGCGGTCGTGCGAAACGCGCACCGCCAGGCGGGCGTCGATCGCGGCAACCAACAGGCGGACGCTCTCGACGTATCATCGCCTCCCACGTGAATCTTCCCGCCGGAACGAAGCTCGGGCCCTATGAAGTGCTCGCCCTCCTTGGTGTCGGGGGAATGGGTGAGGTTTATCGCGCGCGCGACACGCGCCTGGACCGGATCGTGGCCGTCAAGATCCTCCGGTCGGGAATCACCGCCAGCGACAATTTGCGAGCACGTTTCGAGCGCGAGGCACGTGCGATCTCCCATCTCACGCATCCGAACATCTGTGCGCTGTATGACGTCGGCAATCAGGACGGCTCGGAATATCTGGTCATGGAGTACGTCGAGGGCGAGACGCTCGCGGACAAGCTTTCGCGCGGACCGCTTCCAACGAGCCTGGTCCTCCGTTACGGCGCGCAGATCGCCGAGGCGCTGCAACACGCGCATCGCGCCGGGATTGCCCATCGCGATCTGAAGCCCGGCAACGTGATGATCACCACCTCCGGAGCCAAACTGCTCGACTTCGGGCTGGCGAAGTTCGTCGAGCCGGCGCACGTCTTCTCCGATCAGTCGGCGCCGGAGACCGCCCGGCCGCTCACGCATGAAGGAGCGATCGTCGGCACGTTTCAATACATGTCGCCGGAGCAGCTTCACGGCGCGGCTGTCGATCACCGAAGCGACATCTTCTCGCTCGGAATCGTGCTGTACGAAATGACCACCGGGCAGCGTCCTTTCCCCGCCTCATCGTCCGCGAGTCTCATCGCCGCGATCCTTTCTTCCGATCCGATCCCACTGCGCTCGCTCCAGCCCGCGGCTCCCGCTGCATTGGAGCGCATCATCCTGACGGCGCTGGAGAAGAACCCGGAAGAACGCTGGCAGACCGCACAGGACGTCGCGCGGCAGTTGCGATGGCTCGCCGAATCGTCGCCTTCCACCGAGGGACTCGCGGTTGCAGCAATGGCGCGTCGCCGGCAGATCCATCCCGCGGCAGCGATCGCCATCGCGGCCGCCGCGGCACTCCTTACCTACGCCGCGATGAAGTTCTTCTCTCCTTCGCAGGCACCCGCGACACAGGCACACTTGCAGTTCGTGCCGCCGGAAGGCTTGAGATCGGTGGAGTCACCGGAATCGCCGAACTTCGCGCTTTCGCCCGATGGCAAAACGCTCTGCTTCGTGGGGCGGGAAGGGACCGAGAGCGCTCTCTACATCCGCGCGCTCGACTCGCCGGCCATCCGCAGGCTCCAGGGAACCGAGAACGCGTTCGCCCCTTTCTGGTCCTCCGATGGGCGGTGGATCGCCTACAGCGCCGGCGGAAAGTTGTGGAAGACGCAAGCGGCAGGCAGCAGCGTGCCGCAACCCATCTGCGATGTCGCACTCAACGGCGCCGTCGGCACGTGGAACGGAGACACCATCCTCTTCGCCGATCGGTCCGGCGGACGGCGAGAGATCTATCGAGTCGCGGACAGCGGGGGCACGCCGGTGCTAATGAGGCCGCTCAATGCAAACGAGGCACGTCACAGTTGGCCGCTCCTGCTCCCCGATGGCCGGCACTATCTCTATCAGTCCTCGCCGAGCTCCATGGAGCGACAAATCCTGCTGGCCACGCTCGAAGGAAACGAATCGTCCGTGTTGCTGCGAAACGTGTCACACGTGGCGCTGCTGTCCGGCGACCGGCTGACTTATGTGCGCGACGGAAAACTGATGGCACAACGGTTCGATCCCGGCCGGGGAACCGTCCTCGGCGAGCCGGAGTTGATCGCCGAAGATGTCTCGTATTTCTATCTCTCCGGGCGCGCGATTTTCTCCGCGGCCAATGGAGTGGTCGTCTATCGCACCTACAAGAGCACGGGCCGGCTCACGCTGACGGATCGCAGCGGAAAGAACAAGCGTGCGCTCGATGACACCGGTTTGTTCTACGACGTCGCACTGTCGCGCGATGGCAAACGAGCCGCGGCCACGATCACGAGTCGCGCCACCGGACTGGGCGACATCTGGATTTACGACCTCGCCCGCGGCGTGAAGGATCGCTTCACGAGCGAGCCGGGTTTCGAGCTGCACGCGGTCTGGGCGCCCGACGGCAGAAGCATCGTCTATTCGGACGCCCCCGGCGGCGCGCTCCCGCACCTCGTTCATCGCTCCCTCTCGTCGGCTACTTCTGAAAATGTCATGCCGCCGGGGCCTTTCCAGTTTGCGGGCAGCTTCGGCGACGCATCCACGCTCTTCTATCATCGACTGAGCGAAAACACGAACTATGATGTCCTGCGCCACGACATGAAAACCGGAGCATCCGCACCACTGCTCGTGACGGATGCCAATGAAACCGAACCGCAGGTATCTCCCGACGGAAAGTGGCTGGCCTTCACCTCGGATGTTTCCGGCGGCGCCGAGGTCTATCTCGTCAGTCTTTCGGTGAGTCACGCCGAACGAATCCGCATCTCGCTAAATGGCGGCTACAACCCGCGGTGGAGCGCGGACAGTGGAGAGCTTTTCTATCTTTCCGACAAGCGGATCATGCGCGCCGTGCCTAGAGCTCCCGGCGACTGGAGCGACGTCAGCGTCGAGGAGCTGTTCGCGGCACCGCCCGACGCCAGAACGTTCGCCGCGAGCCCCGACGGGAAATCCTTCCTGTTCACGGAAATGACGGCCAACCCCTCCGATGCATTCTTCAACGTCGTGCTGGGACGGTAAGCGCGCTTCCGTCGAACGAGATGCATCGCGAGAGCACTCCCCTCATCCGCCTTCGGCACCTTCTCCCCTCATCGAGGGGAGAAGGCTACTTGAATCTCGCGCAGCTCCAGATTGGGTAGCCTTCTCCCCTCCGCAGAGGGGAGAAGGTGCCGAAGGCGGATGAGGGGTCGCCCTCGCGGCAG
>JALYJW010000196.1 GCA_030775085.1 Acidobacteriota bacterium
GAACTCGATGAATCGGTACTGCTCGGAGAGAATCGACGTCGCGACAAGCGTGATGAAAGGCGGCGTGCCGGTCATCTTCTGGTTCATCGCGGCCACGATCGCGTCGAGCACCTGGATCTTGGTGTTCACCGAAGTCGAGCTGGGATCGTGGACGTACGTCAGCGGCACGGACACGCTCGCATCCCGTGCGCCGAGCCGCTTTGCTTCCAGAACGCCATAGTTTTCGGGGATCACGAGCAACAGATTCTGCTTGTGCTCCCTGGCGTATTGCGTGGCGTCGACGCCGGCTGGAACTGGCGTGATCCTGAACGTGTGATCCGTGGTGAGGGCATCGAGCAGCCTGGCCGACGCTGCGCTGTGGCTCAAGTCCTGCACCGGGAGGTCGAAGTCGAGATGCTCCGGCTTGGTAAATATCGTGCCGAAGACGAGTACGAGGATCACGGGGAATGCGAGCGTGAAGAACATCGCCGATTTTTCGCGGTAGAAGCTCTTGAGCCGCACTGTCAGGTTGGCGGCGATGATTCTCGGCGTCATTTGGAGCCCTCGTTCGCGGCGTCCGAGTCATGCTCTTCCGTGAGCTTGAGGAACACCTCTTCCAGGTTCGGTTTGCGCACTTCCATGCCGCCAAGGGAAAGGCCGGCTCTTTCGATTTCCCCGAGAATGGCACGCACGTCGTCTGCGTTATTGACCGGCACGCAGATGCTTTCGTCGCTCGTCCGCGTGGCGTCGAAGCCCATTTGGCGAATCAGCCCCGGTGCCGCCGCGTCGCTCGACCCCAGAGTAAGCCGCATGTGATTGGCGTGCTGCTCCGTGAGGCGCGCCGGCGAGTCGATGGCCACGATCCTGCCCTTCGAGATGATCGCCACGGTATCGGCCAGCAGTTCAGCCTCGTCCATGTAGTGGGTCGTGAGAAAGACTGTTTTCCCACGGTCCTTGAGGCCTTTGAGCACATCCCAGACCGCGTGCCGGGCGTGCGGGTCGAGCCCGGTCGTCGGTTCATCGAGAAACACGACCTCCGGGTCGTTGACGAGCGCAGCGGCGATGCCGAGGCGTTGCTTGAGGCCTCCCGAGAGGGTATTGAACTGGGCGTTCGCCTTGCTGCGCAGCTGGGTGAGGTCCATGAGGGCGTCGACATCGGCGTCGCAGCCGAACACCTGCGCATAGTACGAAAGGCTCTCGCGTACGGTGATCCGGTCGAACGAGTTGAAGCCTTGCGGGAGCACGCCGATCCGCTGAACGACTTTGGCCTTCGACCTGGTGACGTCCATCCCGAGCACGGTGACCCTTCCGGACGTCGGCGCGCGGATGGTCTCGATGATTTCGGCCGTGGTGCTCTTGCCGGCGCCGTTGGGACCGAGGAACGCGAACAACTCGCCTTTCGCAACGGTGAACGAAACGCTGTCGACGGCCAGCAGCGTGCCGTAGCGCTTGCACAGCTGCTCGACGACGATCGCGTGTTCGGAGTTCGGCATGTCGTGGCGCATCGAGTCCAAGCGACGAACGTATTCGTCGCGTTAGAGTTTTGCGAGCTCCTCGACGATGGCACCGACCACGTTCCTGACGTGCGCTTCGGTGTGATTGGTGGTGATGAACAGCCGCAGGCGTGCCGCGCGCTCGGGAACCGCGGGATGGATGATCGGCTGGACGATGATGCCGCGGCTGAAGAGGGCCCGGGCAAGCAGCAGGCATTTGACCGAACTGCCGATGATGACCGGAATGACCGGGGTTCCGCCGGAAAGACCGGTGTCGAGTCCGCGTTCGCGGGCGAGGTCGAGGAAGAGGCTCGACAACTCATGGAGCCGGGTGACTCGCTCGGGTTCGCGCCGCAGGAGCGTCAGAGCCGCGAGCGCGGCCGCCGCGTTGGGCGGCGAGATGCCGACGCTATAGACGAAACCGGGCGCGGTGTACTTCAGGTATTCGACCAGCGCGGCCGAACCCGCGATGTAGCCGCCGCAGCTCGCGAGCGACTTGGAGAGCGTGCCCATCCACAGCTCGACGTCGGAGCGATCGATGTCGGCCTGCTCGCCGATACCGCGTCCGGAACGGCCCATGGTTCCCAGCGAATGGGCCTCGTCGACAAGCAGTATCGCGCGATGCTTCTTCTTGACTTCGACAAAGCGCGCGAGGTCGGGAAGGTCGCCGTCCATGCTGTAGACGCCTTCGATCGCGATCAGCACGCGGCGGAAGCCGTGGCGGATGCCGGAGAGCAGCGCGTCGAGCGCGCGCCAGTCGTTGTGCGCGAAGCCACGGGTCGTCGCGCCCGAGAGCCGCGCGCCCTGCAGGATCGAGTTGTGGGCAAGAATGTCGTGGACGATGAGGTCGCCCGGGCCCATCAGGTGGCCGATCGTCGTCACGTTGGTCGCGTGCCCGGAGACGAAGACGATCGACGCGGGTGTGCCGAGAAACTCGGCGAGCGCGGTTTCGAGGTCGCGATGGATCTGCTTTTCGCCCGAGACGAGGCGGCTTGCGCCGGCGCCGGTTCCGTAACGATCGATCACGGCCTTGGTTGCGGCGATGACGAACGGGTCGCGCGCCATGCCGACATAGTCGTAGGCGCAGAAGTTCGCCACCTCGCGCCCGTCGATGTGGGCGACGCCGCCCATGCCCACCGCGTGCATTCCCGCGCCCTGGTCGACACGGAAGTAGGGATTGACTTCGGCGACGGCCAGCAGCATGCGCTCGTGGCGTTTGAACTCGAGGTATTCGGGAAAGAGCGACACGTCGTAGTTCTCCGCGGGGACTGCGCCCTCGGGGGCGTCGCTGTGCGGATGATCGATCTGATGCTTCTGAACGGCGGCGGCGAGGTCGCCGAGGGTCGTAGCTTGGCTGTAAACGGTGTCCGGCAGATGCCGGCCGAAACTTCCGTCGAGCGCGGCCACGAGTTCGACCCGCTGCAGCGAATCAAGACCGAGCGCCGAGATCGGCGTTTCGGGCGTGAGGTCCGCAAGGCCGGTGCCGGACATCGCCAGCGCGTGCTGGCAGACGGCGGCGAACGCGGCGGACTGCGCGGGCAACATCGATGGTGCGGGGCTCGTCTGGGGGTGGTGCGAGTCGAGCGCCTTGAGCTGGCCGGCGAGGAAGGCGGCGCGGGTGGCGAGGCGCTGGACTTTGCCGCTGCTCGTCTTCGCGATCGTGCCGCAGCGGATCAACACCACAGTGTCGAGCGCAAGGCCATGCTCTTCCAGAACCGCAGCCCGGACGGCATCGACGACCGGCGCCAGGTCACGGCTGCCGTCGCGCTCGACCTCGTGCACGAGCACGAGGCGCTGCGTGTCACCCTCGTCGACCGCGAATGCGGCGCCAAGGCCGGATGCGAGCAACGCGTGGCTTTCGCGCGCCGTGGCTTCGATGTCCTGGGGATGATGGTTGAGCCCGCGCACGATGATGAGATCATCGAGTCTGCCGGTGATGTAGAGCTGGCCCTCGTGGAGGAAGCCGAGATCGCCGGTGCGCAGGAACGGGCCGTCGCCGTTATCACTTCGCCATGCGTTGAACGTGGCCGCCGTATTCTGCGGGTCGTGCCAGTAACCCTGGCCGACGGATTCGCCGGCGACCCAGATCTCGCCGACTTCGTCGGGTCCGGCAGGCGCCAGGGTCTGTGCATCGACGATGGCAAGGCGAAGCGAACCGACGGGCGCACCGCATCCGACGAGGCGGCGGGCATGCGGCGCGGTGTCGGGCAGCGGCTCGACGCGACCCAGCGAGAGAGCCTTGTCGCTGAACGCGCGCACGGTCGCACCGGTGCCGGATTTCGGTCCCGTGACCATGAGCGTTGCCTCCGCCAGACCGTAGCACGGGTAGAAAGCCTCGCGGCTGAATCCGCACTCGGCGAAGGTCTCGGCGAATCGATCGAGCGTCGCGGCCCGAACCGCCTCGGCGCCAATGAAAGCGAGGGACCAGGAGGAGAGGTCGAGGGTCGCGCGTTGCTCCGCCGTCGTCTTGCGCACACAGAGATCGTAGGCGAAGTTGGGCCCGCCGGAAATCGTTGCGCCGGATTTGCTGATCGCGTCCAGCCAGAGGAAGGGATTCTTGAGGAACGTCGCGGGGGCCATCAAGGTGATGGTCATGCCGGAAAAAACCGGCGTGAGAACACCGCCGACGAGCCCCATGTCGTGGTACGGCGGAAGCCAGACAAGGGCCGTGCTGTTGTCCCGAACTTCGAAGACGTCGCTGATCGCGCGCGTATTTTCGATGAGATTGGCGTGACTCAGCATGGCGCCTTTCGGCCGGCGGGTGGAGCCGGACGTGTACTGGATCATCGCGAGGGAATCCCGGGCGGGGTCGTACTCGACCCAGTTTTCGGCGTGGACGTCGGCGATTTCGTCCGTGGCAAGCCACGGAATTCCCGCGGCCCGGCCGGTCATCGCCTTGAACTGGGCGATAGTACCCGCAGTGCTGAGCACGACGGACGCGCCGGAGTCGGCGGCGAGAGCCTCGAAACGATCGAGCGTGCGCTGGCGCGGCGGGTAAGTCGGGACGGCAACGCAGCCCGCGTAGAGCGCGCCGAAGAATGCCGAGATGAATTCGAGGCCGGGCGGATAAGCAAGGATGACGCGCTGGCCCGCGAGTTCCATGTCCTGAAGGCACGCGGCGATCGCGCGTGCGCGGCGGTCGAGTTGCGCGTACGTCATCGCCGTTCGCTGCGACGGGTCGTCGGTCGGGCACACGAATGCGGCGTTATCCGCCTGCTCGTTGGCGAGTCCGCGCAGGCAGCGGAGCAGATTCGCAGGGCCGGGGCGCAGGCCGATCTTGGCGCTCGTCCGAGTCTGTACAC
>JALYJW010000197.1 GCA_030775085.1 Acidobacteriota bacterium
GGGGAGAGGGGACTGTTTTTCGCGAGTGTTTCAAGTCCCCTCTCCCCACGGCGGCTTCATCGCCGAGGGGAGAGGGCTAGGGTGAGGGGTGGCTCTCGCGATCACTCTATTCTTTAATCGCATTGCTATCAATCACTTAGCCGTCGTGCTCGCCTCGGGCGGCAATATTCCGCGCGAAAGCGTGCGTTTAGGAGCGCGTTCGGTTTACTTTACTTATTTGAATCGAAGTAAGATCCCCACAGGACGGTGAATGTCTAAGAAAATTCCCCTGAAGGACTCCCTCTCGATTCGCGTGGCGCGCGTTCGGAAGGCCACGGAGAGGCATCGGATCGTACGCATGATCGGCGGCCGCGGAGCCGCGGCGCTGGTCCTTGGTGCGGCGCTCTCGGTGGGCGGCATCAGCGAGACGCTCGACAACGTCTCCTTCCTCGTGCAGAAGGATCTCGACAACGTCCGCGTCGTGCGTGTGAAGGGGGAGGACGAGAAAGTCGTCGCCAGGATGACGGGGAACTTTGCCGGCAACACGGTATTCAAGCTCTCGCAGGTCCTGCCGGATCGCTACGTCTCGCGCGAACTGGCCATGTTCGACGACAAATGGGTTGCCACCGAGGAGTGGCTGTCCGACGGGACCAAGACTGCGGACAAAAAAGGCGGCAGCGTCTTTCTCACCGAGATGAAGCGGATCAACGAGTCGATCCGCGCGGAGTTCTTCGCCGAGGAAATCCCGTACGGAGAGTTGATCTACGAGAAGTCCAAAAAATATGACGTCGATCCCGCGCTCGTCGTAGCCGTCATCGAGCAGGAATCGCGGTTCAAGCCGGGCGCTCGGTCTCACGTCGGCGCCCGCGGCTTGATGCAGCTGATGCCGCGCACCGGCCGCTGGATGGGAGCGCGCGATCTCTACAATCCCGAGCAGAACGTCGATGCCGGCGTGAAGTACATCAAGTACCTCGACAAACGGTTCGACGGCGATCTCAAGAAAATCATCGCCGCCTACAACGGTGGCGAAGGCAACGTCAAACGCTACAAGGGCATCCCCCCTTTCCGCGAGACCCGCCAGTACGTCAAGAAGGTCATGAAGAACTACGACCGCCGCACGCGCCAGATCGAGAAGTACGAGCAGGACCAGCTCGGCGGCTCCATCCCGGATGCGGATGGCGCGGTGGCTTTGAGATAGTCGGCGGTCGGCAGTCGGCAGTCGGCAGTCGGCAGTGAGCCACCACCTATCTCGTGCGTTTGGCCGGTTTTTCTACTGCCGACTGCCGACTGCCGACGGCCGACTCCGGCCACGGCCGAACGGCCGACGGCCGGCTTCCGTTTGACCTCCCCTCCGCCTTGCGCTAACTTATTGAGCTGATTTGGTTGGCAAAGACCCGGGAGGGAAGATGGTCAGTGTGCGTAGGGTGGCTCCCGTTCTCTTGTTCGTGATGGCGACGAGCTCCGTCGCTGTGACTGCGTTTGCGCAGAAGCAGTCCTCACAACCGCCGCGCGATCTCCATCTCTACGGCGATCACTGGACGGCGTATAACCCCCCGGATCCCGCGACGTATCCTCCCGGTTCGCGGACTCATGAGATCAAGCCGGGCGATACGCTCTGGCAACTCGCGCAGCAGTACTACAGCAATCCGTACCTGTGGCCGCAGTTGTGGGAGTCGAATACCTGGATCACCGACGCACACTGGATTTATCCGGGCGATGTGCTGCTCATCGGCGGCGAAGGAACGGCTGTGGCCGCAACCGGCGAAGAAGGCGCGATGTCCACCGTCACGCCGCGCGCGAGCACGCTGGCCGAGAGCGACAACGCCTTCACCGCCACCGAAACGGATGGCGGGATCACTGTGGCGCGCATGGCCGCTCAGAACAATCCCATTCCCCTCGGTACGGAAGCCGACATCTTCTGCTACGGCTACATCGGCGACCCGAATGAGCCGATGCCCAACTACGTCCAATCGCACGAGGATTACGAGATCAAGTACCTCCTGCGCGCCAAGCCGGAGATGGCCGGTGTGGCCGCTCAGGGCGATCTCGTCTACATCAGCGGCGGCGCATCGACGGGCCTCGTGGCAGGCGAAACCTACATCGCCGTACAGCCGCAGGAACTGGTGGTTCATCCCGCCACCGGCGCAGTCCTCGGCCGCCAGTACGACTACGTCGGGCAACTGCGCATCCTCTGCACGGACACGCAGCCGGGCCTGTCCCGAGCCATCGTCGTCGAGTCCTGCCGCGAGATCAACATCGGCGCGCGTCTCAAGCCGATGCCCACTCTGCCCATTCCGATTGCGCGCGTGCCGGAGCTTCCGGCATGGTGCGATCCTCCGAGCGGGCGCACCAGCGGCTACATCGTCGACTCGCGCGAGTGGGATCTCGGTCTGGTCGAGGGCGTCCTGGTGCAGATCGACCTCGGGACGGACAATCAGCTCGAGCCCGGCGACTTTCTCACGGTCTTCCGCCCCAGCCCGCGCAGCGATCAGCCGCGCGTCGTGTTGGGTGAGTTGGGCGTGCTGACCACCGAAGCCCGGACCGCTACGGCTGTGGTCGTTCGCGCGCGCCGCGAAATGCTCATCGGCGATCAGGTCGAGGCTCGCTGACGAGCTTCGACTGATGCTCCGTTGACGGGCGCGTGGTTCTGCTAGAATCGCGCGTCCGGGTCCATAGCTCAGCGGTTAGAGCTACCGGCTCATAACCGGCAGGTCCCAGGTTCGAATCCTGGTGGACCCACCAGAGCGCGATGCTGAGAGCCTTTGCAAACTTCGATCACTGTTGCGAGCGTGCCGGACACGATCCGACACCGTCAGGCGTTCCTACCGAGGAACGCCTTTTTTGTTTGGCCCGCCTTTCCTGGAGGAGTGTCTTTGAGCGACGTCGATAAATTGTGGGAGTTGCAGACCGTGTTCACCGCGCTGAACGATCGCGAAAAACAGATGGCCGTGAAACCGGCTTCGTTTGCGACGGTGGACCGCGAGTACCAAAGCGTGAACGAAGAGGTGACCCGCCTGCAGCAGCAGCTCGAGACGTTGAACCGGGAACGCCGCCGCGTCGACGGCGAGCTTGCCGATCAGCAGGAGCTGCTCAAGAAGTATCAGGGTCAGCTCATGCAGGTGAAGAATCAGCAGCAGTACGCCGCGGCCTGGAAAGAGATCGACGCCACGCGCAAGCATGTGAAGGAGCTCGAGGAGTCGGTGCTCAAGAACATGACCGAGGCTGAGGTGCTGCAGAAACAGCTCGACGAGCGCGCCGACGGTCACTCCGCATTGCAGGCGCGCTACGACAAGGCGCACGAAGCGTGGCAGCATTCGCTCAGCGACCTGCGCACGGAATCCGACCAGTTGCGCGCAAAAGCCACGCAGATCGAATCGACGATGCCGCCGCGGCTGAAGGACGAGTTTCACAAGATTTACCGCCAGCGACAGCAGGTCAGCGTTGCGCGCGTGGCCAGCGACACCTGCTCCTCATGCCGCACGCGCGTCCGTCCGGCCGTCGCGCAACAGCTCAAGCGCGGTGAGCTGGTTCACTGCGAAGGCTGTCATCGAATTCTCTACCTGGAGCGACCCACATCCTGAAGATCACGGCATTCATCGACGGCGCGGCCCGCGGCAATCCCGGACCAGCCGGTTACGGCGTTTACATGACCACCGACCGCGGCGAGATCATCGAAGTGGCCGGTTACCTCGGCAGAGCGACGAACAACGTTGCCGAATACGCAGGCCTGCTGGACGCGCTCGAAGTCGCGCATCAGGAAGGTGCCAAGGAAGTCGAGATCATCTCCGACTCCGAGCTGCTCGTGAAACAGATGCTGGGCATCTATCGCGTCAAGCATCCCAACCTTCTGCCCATGTACCAGAAGGCCAAGAGCATGCTGCGTCACTTCGGGCGCTTCTCCATCCGCCACACGCTGCGCGCCGGCAACAAAGATGCGGATCGCCTTGCGAATCTGGCGGTCGATCGCGCCGACGGACGGCTGGTCGAGAGAAAACGTGTCGCGGGCTGACGAGATTCGATCGGGAATCGCGGCATTGGAAGCGCGCATCGCCGCCGCTTGCGCGCGTGCCGGACGGATGCGTGCGGACGTTCGTCTGGTCGCGGTCTCGAAGACCTTTCCCGCCGCGGACGTCGATCACGCCATCGCCGCGGGCATGACCGACATCGGCGAGAACAAAGTGCAGGAGACGCGCGACAAGAAACCGCTCTTGCTCGGTAGTGCGCGTTGGCATCTCATCGGTCATCTG
Source organism: Acidobacteriota bacterium (assembly GCA_030775085.1). GTDB lineage: Bacteria > Acidobacteriota > Thermoanaerobaculia > Gp7-AA8 > Gp7-AA8 > QHVT01. Next base: position 4,227 of record JALYJW010000197.1, read on the forward strand.
CAATCGAACAAGGCCAAAGATGCCGTGCGGCTGTTCGACGTCATTCAGGCCGTCGACTCGATCGAGCTCGCGGAGAAGATCGCTCGCGCTGCTGAATCGGCAGGCAAGCGGCAGGAGATACTGCTTCAGGTGAACATCGGGCGGGAGCTGCAGAAGAGCGGCGCGGAGCCGGAGAGCGTGCCGGAGCTGGTGCGCCGCATCGCCGCCATTCCGGCCATTCAGCTCACCGGCTTGATGGCCATCCCGCCGGCCGGAGAAGCTGAAGCCATGCGGCCCTACTTTCGCGAGCTGCGGGCGATGCGAGACGATCTCGGGCTGACAGAGCTTTCGATGGGCATGACGGACGATTTCGAAGTTGCAATCGAAGAAGGGGCAACGATCATCCGCGTGGGCCGGGCCATCTTCGGGGTGAGAGTTTATCCC
>JALYJW010000198.1 GCA_030775085.1 Acidobacteriota bacterium
GCAGTGGGCCGCCGCACCCATCCACGCGCTGCTTCGTGCTTCATCCACTGCCGACCGCCGACTGCCGACCGCCCGACTATCCTCCCCGGAACCTTTCCCCAGGTCGTGCGTTCTCACATACGAATGCACGGGCCGGCCGACGATGAGTTGATGAAGGGCGTTTGCTGCGGGGACGAGGCGGCGTTCGTCGAGATCGTCGATCGCTACAAGGACTCGCTGGTCAATTATCTGACGCACCTCGTTCGCTCCCGGGAGCGTGCCGAGGAAGTGGCGCAGGATGCGTTCGTCCGTTTGTATCGGAACGCGGCGAAGTACAAAGAACAGGAGCGGCTGGGGCCGTACCTGTTCCGGATCGCCACGAACCTGGTCATCACGGAGTCGCGGCGGCAGAAGCGATGGAACCTGTTGCTGCCGCGGCTGCACGCCAGTACGCGACAGAGCGTGCCGCCGGCGGACAGCTCGTTGATGACGGACGAGATTCAACGACAGGTCAACGCAGCGCTGGAGCGGTTGCCGGTCAAGTATCGCGCGCCGCTGGTGCTGTTCGAGATCGAAGAATGGTCGTACGAGGAGATCGGAAGAGTCCTGGAGATTCGTTCCGGAACGGTGAAGTCGCGCATTTCGCGCGCGCGCGATCTGATGCGGCGTCACCTGGCCCCATGGTGGATTGGAGAAAACAGTCATGAACGAAACAGAGCTGCGCGGATGGATGCGAGTCCTGCCGCGCGTGAAGGCATCGCCCGCTTTCACGTCTGAAGTCGTGCGACGCATCCGGCGCGAGAGCGCTGCGCGCACGCTCTACACGCAAGAAACGGTACGGCGGATGCCATTTGTCTGGCGCATGGCTGCAGGTTTCGCGATGGCGGCCTGCATCGTGGCGATCGTTCATGTGGCCACGCTGCAGAACGCGCGTCGCGTGCAACTGGCCGAGCTGCGTGTGGAACAACAGAAGATCGAGGCGGAGCTTCAAGCCGTCAAGGAGATTGCCAGTGATGCGGAGCCGGTGTTCGTGCTCGAGAACGAACAAGGGACCCGCGTGATCATGGATCTCGACTCCGCCATCCAACCAGCATCACTACGCACTTACGACTGATCCGGAGGAACCCTCATGAAAATCCGTTTGCTCACCATTGCACTGCTTCTGTCCACCACGGCGCTCTTCGCCGACGGTCCCGTGAAACGCACCATCGTCATCAAGGACGGGAAGGTCGTCTCCAGTTCCGAGAACATGCCCAACCTTCTTCTCGACGGCGAGCTTTTCGGCGGCAAGCGCGCCTATCTCGGCGTCAGTCTCGTCGACCTGACCGACGAGCTGCGTGAGCACTTCGGCGCGCCGAAAGATGCGGGCCTGCTCGTTTCGTCGGTGGAAGACGGCAGCCCGGCCGCGAAAGCCGGCATCCGCGCCGGCGACATCATCGTCGGCATCGACGGCAAGGACGTCCTTTCGTCCCGCGATCTCCGCGGCGGTCTGCGCGAGAAGAAAGACGGCGACACCGTTCGCGTGGAAGTGCTGCGCGGCCGCGCGCGCCAGACGCTCGTCACCAGCGTCGTGGAACGGGAAGGCCGCCGTCTCTTCCTTCCCGGCCACACGTTCGAAGGTCTCGGCCGCGAGCTCGCCGGTCCCGAATGGAAAGCGCGCATCGAGTCCCTCGGCGACTGCGGATCATTGCAGACGCGCATCAAGGAACTGGAAACGCGTTTGAAGGATCTCGAGAAGAAGTTGCAGAAGTAATTTCGCATCTCGCGAGAGCCGCCCCTCACCCTAACCCTCTCCCCACCGCGATGAAGCTGCGGCAGGGAGAGGGGACTGGTAAGCAGTAGTCCCCTCTCCCCATTGCAGCCTTATCGCAATGGGGAGAGGGTAGGGTGAGGGGCGGCTCTCGCGCAAAGACCAACGCCGCCGCGCAAGATCGCTGAATGTTTCCGTATACTGATCCCGTGAACCGCACGATCGAATCGGCATTGCGTTTCGTGAATCTCACTTCCGCGGGATTGCTGGCGGGCTCGCTCGGCTTTGGTGAAGCGGCGTTGGTGCCGGGATGGAAAGACGAAGTGCCGCGCGAGGACGGGAAGTTGCTCGATCCCGTCAAGACCGCGGCGTGGTTCGATGCGATCGGTCCGGTGGCGCTCGGAACTGCAGTCACGCTGGCCATCGCTTCGCCGCGCGGCTTGCCGGTGCGACGTCTGCTCGATTCGGCATCCGCTGTTGCATTGGCGGGCGTACTGGCGGCGACGATCATGGTGACGGTGCCGATCAACAAAGAGCTGGAAGCGCAGCCGGCAACCGACTATCCGTCCGATCGCTCACAGTCGCTGGTGAAGGGTTGGGTTCGCGCGCACGCAGTCCGCACGTCCCTCGGCATCGGCGCGTTCGTCTGCGCCGTGGCCGCGTCGAACCTCGCCCGTCAGGCGAAGTGATCCCAGCCGCGCGCTGCGAGCGGCGTCGACACGCCGTTCTCTTTCAGGACGATCTCGCGCGCTTTCGTGATGCGGCCGATCGAGTAAACGGGACGTCCCAATCGCGTGCTCAGATCCGATTCGCGCAACGATGACGTGAAGAGCAGCGCGTACTCTTCGCCGCCGTGCAGCACTGCATCCTTCACGTTGATCCCGAACTTCGCGCCGTAGGAGGGCAGATCGGGGAAGACCGGGATGCGCTCCTTCTCGATCTCCGCGCCGCATTCGGATGCGTCGCAAAGATGATGCAGATCCGTCGAGAGTCCGTCCGAGACGTCGATGCACGACGTCACTTCGTTGATGCGCGCCAGCGCCATTCCGAGTGCAAGCTCGGGCTCGGGATCGATGTGACGGCGAATGGCCGATTCGACGAACTCGCGATGCTCGTAGGCCTCGGCGTCTTTGCCGAGGAGCGCGAATCCTGTGGCGCTGCCCCCGATGGGACGCGAGATGTACACGCGATCGCCGGCACGCGCGCCGCTGCGGAGCAAGGGACGCGTGACGATCCGGCCGATGGCGGTGACGGAGATGGTGAGTTTTTCGGCGCGCGAGAAATCGCCGCCGACGATCTCGATGCCGTATTGACGCGATGCTTCCGCATACGCGACGAGCATTTCGTCTGCGTTTTCGAGCGCCCACGGTGGAAGTCCGAGGGAGAGCAGCGCGTACGCGGGCTCGGCGCCCATGGCGGCGAGGTCGGAGAGATTCACGGCCAGGCTCTTGCGCGCGATGAATCGAAGAGGAATGGCGCGCGTGAAGTCGACATCCTCGATGAGCAGGTCGGTCGTGAAGACTTGATTGTCAATGACGGCCGCGTCATCACCGATGCGCGGCGAGAAGAGCTCGCGCACGCGGGCCACGAGCTGTGCCTCATTCATCTCGCTCTCCGCCGGTGTCCGAATGCATGAACGGGAACGATCGGCTCCAGCGGCCGGTCGAACGTCTCGCCGTCGTAGACGATCGCTTCAAGAAACAATCCCGACGGAGGCGCGGTCGGTTGCCACGATTCGCCTTTCGCGTTGAGTCTGCCCGTCAGACTGCGCTCGTTGCCGCGGCCTACTTCGACAAGGAACGACGACAGCTTGCGCACCATCTTCCAGAGAAAGTGCGACGCGGCGATGCGCAGAAGAATGAGATCGCCTGCGCGAACGAGCTCGCAGCGCTCCACCACGACGATGCGGGAGTCTTCTTCCTTGAGCCGCTTGTCCGTGAAGGCGCTGAAGTCGTGGCGTCCTGCGATGGCCGCCGCCGCGCTCTGCATGGCCTCGAGGTCGAGGCGGTCTTTGATCCACCAGACGAATGATTTGGCGAACGCGGTTCGACGCGTGGCGATCTGGTAGAGATAGACGCGCGTGCGCGCATCGTGTCGTGCGTGAAAGTTGTCGTTGGCGCGAACAACGTCGAGCACGCTGATGTCGTGCGGCAAGAGGTCGTTCAATTTGCGCGCGAGCTGCAGCGGATCATGCGTTTTGCGCGATCGAAGATGCGCGACCTGCGCCGATGCATGAACGCCCGCATCGGTGCGTCCCGCGCCTCCGAGATCGACCTCGCCGAGAACGTCAGTGGCCGCGCGCAGCAGGTGACCCTGCACCGTCTTCTGCGTGTTACCCTGCGCCTGCCAACCGGAATAGCGAGTGCCTTCGTACTCGATCGTCAGTTTGTAAGTCGGCATGCGCCCACGTTCGTATCAGGTTCTCGGAGATCTGTTCGTCGTCGTCTGGGACGACGGCCACGAATCATACTATCCGCTCGAGGATCTCCGCCGCGCATGTCCGTGCGCCGTCTGTTCCGGCGAGCCCGACCTCTTCGGCCGCATGTACGGCGGCGCTCCGCAGCGCTACCGCCCCGAGTCGTTCATCCTGCAAGGCATCGAGCCGATCGGCAACTACGCCCTCCAACCCAACTGGGCAGACGGCCACACGTATGGGATCTGGACGTTCGATCGGTTGCGGGCGTTTTGTGCGGATTGCCCGAAGTAGGTTCATCGCGAGAGCCGCCCCTCACCCTAACCCTCTCCCCGCCGCGATGAACCTGCGTCGGGGAGAGGGGACTGTTCTTGTCTCGCGAGATTCTCAAGTCCCCTCTCCCCACGGC
>JALYJW010000199.1 GCA_030775085.1 Acidobacteriota bacterium
CACTCCAAAGCGCGCCGCGCGGAGATAGGTCGCGATGGTAATGTTGCGCGGTCGTCCTGTGCGCGTCCTGCTGATCACTTCCCGATGTCCGTGGCCTCCCTATACCGGGGACCGGCTGCGCGCGGCGTTGTGGATCAAGGCGTTGCGCGATGCGGAGCTTGTGGTTGCGGCGCCGGGTGGATGCGGTTCTTGCCTGAGTGTGCCGCGATCGCCATGGTCGATGCTCCGTGCCGCGTCGCGCGTCGTGCGTGAGCGACTTCCCTTGCACACGCTTCTCAGCGCGCGCGACTGGCAATCGGCGCTCGCGGATCAACCCTCGTTCGATACGGCCATCGTGTTGCTCACGCGCACCGATCCTTGGGCGTTTCATGCGGCGCGCGCGCGTCGATGGATTCTCGACGCCATCGATTCAGCGGCAGTGGGCATGGCCGAGCGTGCCGGTGCAGCGCGGGGGCCGGCGCGCGCATTCTGGAAGAGCGAAGCGCGGAAAGCCGAAGCGCTCGAGCGCGATGCGGCTGGACGCTACGATTCGGTCGTGACGGTGACGCCCGCCGAGAGCGAACGCTTCGGCGCGAAGGGTCTTGCACTTCCCATCGGGATCGAAGTCTCGGAGCTCGGCGATGCGCCGCGCACGATCGATTTCGGTTTCTGGGGAGGCCTCGGGTATTTCGCGAATCAGCAAGCGGTGCGCACGCTCATCACGCGCATCTGGACGCGCATCCGCCAAAAAAATCCGGCGGCAACGTTGTTCGTCGGCGGCGCTTCAGCACCAGGCTGGATTCGAAGCCTGCACGGACGCGATGGCATCACGGTCGAATCGCCGATGCATGATCGCGAGTCGAAGCTGCGCCGCATCCGTGTGGCGTTGTTGCCGATCGCGTTCGGATCGGGACAATCGCTCAAAACGCTCGAAGCCGCCGAGGGAGGATGCGCGATCGTGGGGACCACGCTGGCCTTTCGCGGATGCGAACAGCTCGCGAGCGCCGCCACGATCGAGGACGATCCCGACCGCCTTGCCGATCGCGCGTTGGGATTGCTCGCGGATGACGACGCGCGGACACGAGCGGCCTCCGAGCTGCGCGCGCGCGTCTCCAAGTTCTACTCGCACCGCGTCACGCTCGAACAGATGGCGCGGCTTGCGGGAGGCGGATGATGCTGCGACCCCGCTCGTACCGCCGCCTGCTGCGCACCATCGTGACGATGGCCATCGACGCCGCGCTGGGCGCTCTCTGTCTCGCCGCCGCCGTGTGGATGCGGCGTCACGTCGAGCTCCCGTTCACGGCCACGTTGTTGCCGGCGGAAAAGTTTCCGCTCGACCTTCGGAACATCGCGCTGTTCGTCGTGCCACTCGTCGTCGCGCTCGCGCTGACCGGCTTCTACACCGTCACCGCATCGCCGCGTCATCGTCCGACGCTACTGATGACGATCCCGCTGCAAATCGGCTTCATCGCGCTGACCGGCATATTCATCGAAGAGCTCGTGCCGAGCTCCGTGCTCGTGATCACGGCGGCGTTTGAAGGTGCAATCCTCGCGCTGTGGCGCTACTTGCTGAACACGCGCTGGCCGCGCCGGATGGAGCACGTGGTGCTGGTCGGCGCGCCGCAGGATCTGGCCGCGGCCACGTCCGACCGTGCCGCGCTGCAGCGCGCGCGCATCACCATCGATGCGCTCATCTCGCTCGATGAACCGGATGTCTTCTCCGAAGGCTCCGAAGCGCGCCGGATCATCGCCGATGCGGATGAAGTCATCGACGTCTCGCCGCTGCTCGATGACCGACGGCGCCTCGACCTGCTGATGCTGTGCGGCGCGCGCGGATTCTGTTTCCTTCCCTCGCTCAGCGAAGGCCTCCTGGCCGGCGAGCGTTTCCGCGTCTTCGGCGACCGGCCGCTGGCGGAAGTCTCGATGCGCGGCGCATACGGCGCGGGCGCCGTGGTCAAGCGCATCTTCGACATCGCCGGCGCAACGGTGCTGATCCTGGCCACGTCGCCGCTGCTCCTCGCGTCCGCATTGCTCGTCCTCGTCTCCAACGGGCGTCCTGTGTTTCTGCGGCAGGAGCGCGCCGGTCTGAACGGGCGGCGTTTCGGGATGTGGAAGCTGCGCACGATGCACGTCGGCGACACGCTGCATCGGGCCACCGAGGATGACGCGCGCATGACACCCCTCGGCCGCTTGCTGCGCCGTTACCGGCTCGACGAACTGCCGCAACTGTTCAACGTACTCGCCGGCGACATGAGTCTCGTCGGCCCGCGTCCCGAGGTCGCCGAGATCAGCGACACCATCACCGCCACGCTGCCCGCGTTCGCTCTCCGCCTCTGCGCACGCCCCGGTCTGGCCGGACTGGCGCAAGTCTCGGCCGAGTACGACCAAAGCGCCGAGACCAAGCTCACGTACGATCTGCAATACCTCTGTTCATGGTCGCTCGCGCTCGATCTCCGCATCCTGATGCAGGCCGTAGCCACGGCGCTGTCGGGGCGGGGGTTGTGAGGAATGGCAGTAGGCTCCAATACACTCTCCACTCATGCACCCCGCTGACCGTCTCTCGGGCGTCGAGCTTTCGCTCATCCGGCAGATCAATGCTCTGGCCACTCCGCTCTCGCTGAACCTCGGCATCGGCGAGCCGAATGTCGAGCCGGATGCGCGGTTGCGGGAGATGGCCGCGCGCGCGGCGACGGCTTCCTGGCATTACTCGGCGAATGCCGGCGCGCTTTCGCTCCGCAAGAAGTTGTGCGCCGCTCTTCCGTTCGATCCGAAGAGCGAAGTGTGCGTGACCGCGGGCACGCAGGAGGGCCTGTTCGCCATCTTCACAGCCTTCGTGAATCCGGGCGATGAAGTGCTCGTCCCGAATCCCGGCTTCCTCTCGTATGCGACGCTCGCCAAAATCTGCGGCGCATCGCCGGTGACGTATGACCTCGATCCGCCGGACTGGCAAATCGACGTCGACACCCTGCGCCGGAAGATCACGCCGAAAACGAAACTGATCATCATCAACTCGCCCTCGAATCCGCTCGGCGCCGTCATCGCGCGTGAAACGCTCGCTGCGATTGCCGCGCTGGGACCACTCGTCGTCAGCGACGAGATCTATCGCGAGATCTGGTACGACGCGAGACCGCCCTCGATGCTCGAGGTGAGCACGAACGAAAACGTGATCGTCCTGAATGGACTGTCGAAAAGTCACGCCATGACCGGACTGCGTCTGGGATGGATCTTCGCGCGCGAGTCCGTGATGAAGCCGATCGTTACGGCGCACCAGTACGTGGCCACCTGCGCGTCCGTCTTTGCGCAGGCGCTGGCGGAGATGATCCTCGACGATCCCGACTGGAACGCGAGCTGGCTGACGAGCGTGCGTGCGCAGTTCAGCGCGCAGCGCGAAGCAGCGCTCTACGCGATTCAACACGAGCTCGAAGCGGACATCGCGCCGCCGGCCGGAGCGTTCTACGCATTCGCACCCGTACCATCGTGCGACACCATCTCGTTCGCCAAAACACTGGCCACCGACGCCGCCGTCCTGGTCATCCCCGGCCTGGCGTTTGGGACACGCGGACAAGGCTTCATCCGCATCTCCTACGCCGCCCCGGTGGAACAGATCACCGCCGGCATCGAGCGCATCGGACAATATCTGCGCTCCTCTGGGTTGTGAACGGTCACGCGGCGCTGGAAGTTATCTCCGCAACCTCACCGTTCTCGTTACGACATGAGAAAGCTCATCGCCGTAGCGGCCGCGGCCGTTCTTCTCGCGACGGAAGCGGCGGCCCAGACCGCGCCCTCCGATCAGGCCCAATGGAACCGGATGCTCGGCGCGTACTACAACCCCGCCATCGGCTTCGATTACAAGGCGCTGAAAGCGCGCGATGCCGCGGCGTTGCAGGGTCTTCGTCAGCGATTGGGGCGCGTCAATGTCGCGGCGCTCACGCCGAAACAACAACTGGCGCACTGGATCAACGTCTACAACGTCAACACCGTGGCCACGATCGTGGAGAGCTATCCGGTGGAGTCGATCCGCGACATCTCTACCGACCCGATCATCCGCCTCAACGTGTTCAAGAAAGACCGCGTGCCAGTGGGCAACGCGAAGCTCTCGCTCGACGACATCGAGCACAAGAAGATCCGCGACGGTTTCAAGGATCCGCGCATTCACTTCGCCATCAACTGCGCGGCGAAGAGCTGCCCGCCCATTCGCACCGAGGCATTTGCCGGGGAGCGAATCGACGCGCAGCTCGACGATCAGACTCGCCTGTTTTTGAACGGCCCGCACGGCGCGCGATTCAAACGCGACGGCGACACGCTGGTCATCACCACCACCAAGATCATGGACTGGTTCAGCGACGACTTCGAGAAGTGGGGCGGCGGAAAAGCCGCCTTCATCCGCAAGTACGTGCCGGCGGACAAGCAGAAGATGATGGACCAGGCCAAAGACATCGACATCGAGTACGACGACTACGACTGGGACCTGAACGACTGGCGACGCTGACCCGATTGGCGAGGCTGTGGACGTGGACTTGGTGGACGTAGTGGACTGAGTGGACTTTGTGGACGTGGG
>JALYJW010000200.1 GCA_030775085.1 Acidobacteriota bacterium
GGCAAATACCGCTCCGTTGCACGTTATAGAAAGCGGCGGCAAGCCGCGCGCACTCCAAAGCGCTGCGGCGCGGAGTTCACCTCTGCGAACTAGTCTTTACGGAAGTGTGCCCCGATCGAGCGCGAGTTGCGGATGGCCGCGGTGGCTACGATCGACGCCATCTGCTGACCGTGGAACAGCTCCACGATCGATTTGCTGATCGTCGACTCGTGGTAGTACTTCGTCAGGCGATCGCCGAGGTGCTGCATGTCGGCGAGAGCGCGCTTGAGGCGCTCGTACGTGCGGACGATGCCGACGTAGTTCCACATCGTGTGCTGGATGATCGTCCAGTCCTGCAGGATGAGCGCGGGATCCTCGAGGTTTTGTTTTCCCGGCGGGCGCCAGTCGGGAATGGTCGTCACGATGGAATCCGGGAACGCGCCTGTGCCGGGTCGCAGTGACGAGAACGCGCGATGCGCTGCGGCGGAAGCGCTGGAAGCGGGACGCTCGAGTTTTTCCCGGATCGACTGCGCGGCGTAGTAGCCCCACGTCAGACCTTCCAGTAGCGAAGTCGAGGCCAGTCGATTTGCGCCGTGCAGTCCCGAGCAGGATGTCTCGCCGATCGCGTAGAGGCGGCTCAGCGTCGTTTCGCCGAGGTTGTTCACCAGGATGCCGCCGCAGAAATAGTGCGCGGCCGGCACGACAGGAATCGGATCGCGCACGATGTCGACGCCGATGTCCGTGCAGGCGGCGCGGATGTTCGGGAAGCGCTCCGGAATCTCCTGCGGCCCGTGGTAGAAATTCGCCAGGTCCAGGTAGACGAATTCTTCTTTGTTGCGCGTCATCTCTTCGACGATGGCGCGCGCCACGACGTCGCGCGGCGCGAGATCCTTCAGCTCCGGCGCGTAGCGCTCCATGAAGTATTCGCCGCGCTGATTCTTGAGGCGCGCTCCCTCGCCGCGCAGCGCCTCGGAGATCAGGAAGTGATTGGCCTTCTTGTCGGCCAGCGCCGTCGGATGGAACTGCACGTACTCCGCATTCATGATCCGCGCGCCGGCGCGGCTGGCCATCACCACTCCGTCGCCGAGGGAGTTCTTCGTGTTCGTCGTGTGGAGGTAAATCTGCCCGATCCCGCCGGTGGCCAACACCGTGAAATCCGCGAAGATCGTGTAGACCTCGTTGGTCTTGTTGTCGAGCAGATACGCGCCCACGCACTCATTTGTGAGCCGGTAGCGCACCTGAATGTCGTTCGGATGATGGTGCGTGGACAGAAGATCGATGGCCGTGACGTCGGTGGCCATCGTGATGTTCGGCTCCGCCTTCACGCGATTGAGCAGCGACGTCTCGATGGCCCGACCCGTGGCATCGCCCGCGTGAATGATGCGCGAGACCGAATGCGCGCCTTCCTGCGTCAGATCGAGCTCACCTTCGACGGTGGTGGAGAAGGGAACGTGAATCTCCTCGAGCAGGAGATGCTTGACGACCTTCGGCCCCTCCTCGGCGAGAAAGTGGACCGCCTCTTCATTGGAGATGCCCGCGCCGGCGCGCAGGATGTCGCCGATCAACTTCGCTGGCGTGTCGTTCTCGCCTTGATAGATGATCCCGCCCTGCGCCCACGACGTATTGCAGTCCGCCGGATCGCTCGCCTTCGTCACCAGCAACACCTTGATCCCGGCATTGGCCAAGGCGAATGCAGTGGTCAATCCGGCAATGCCGGTACCGATCACAAGGGCAGGGTAGTGTTCGCGATTCTTCAGACCGGGCACGAGGCGGATTGTAGTCGGTTGGCGATGACGTGTTGTCGCGAGAGCCGCCCCTCACCCTAACCCTCTCCCCGCCGCGATGAAACCTGCGGCGGGGAGAGGGGACTGTTTCTCGCGAGTCTCAGCGGGTTCAAGTCCCCTCTCCCCGTCGCGGCCTCATCGCGATGGGGAGAGGGTAGGGTGAGGGGCCGCTCTCGCGATGCTCGTACACTCAGCCCTCGCAATGATCGTCCCAATGCTCACCGTTCTCCTCGCGCTCTTCATCGCGCGTGTCGTCGGACAGATCATCGTCGTGGTGGCGCAGCCGCGATGGCTGCCGCCGATGGAGGCGTGGTACTCCGGCCTGATGCCGTACCGCTATCTGCTTCCGGCGCAGATTGCCATCATCGCGTTGATGGTGATGATGATCCGGCAGGTGGCCATCGGCGCACCGCCGAATCGATCGTTAGCGATCGGCATCTTCGTCTTTGCAACGATCTACGCCGGCGCGATGATCGTCCGTTTCTTCGTTCGCCGCCACCCGCTGATCCCGATCCTCTTCCACTGGGTGCTGGCTGCGTTTCTCTTCACTTACGCGGCAGCGCGTCTCTGACGGCCTGCGCGGCGAGCGGGGCATCGCGGCGGATGTTGGTGAGTCCGCCGGTAGCGTCGTAGTTGTGGCCGACGAAGTAGAGGTTGGGCTGGTCGACGCTGACCACGCGGTCGCGGCGCATGCCGAATCCGCGATCGTCCGTGCGCACCAGCGGGCCGAGGAATCCGATGGCGGCGCGGAAGCCGGTGGCGAGCAACACGACGTCGAACGGCTCTTCACTTCCATCCGCGAACTGCACTCCCGTTGGCGTCATTCGCTCCACGCCGCCGCGCAGCTTCACGGAACCGTCGCGAATGGCGTCGACGAGGCGGAAGCCGATCAATGGAATCGCATCGAGCGGTCCCACCGCCGGCCGTGGCAGGACCGGCGGTCCGTTGCGCAGCTCCGTGACTTTCCGCATCGCGGTGACGATCACTTCGCGCGCGGGCTTCGGCAGCGAGCGGATGACCCAGGCCAGATACTGAATCGGGATGCCGAGGATCTGCAGCGGGACGACATTGGCGCCGGAGCGGACGGCCACGGTGGTATCGATCCCTTCGCGTCCCAGCTCGCTGGCGATCTCGCCCGCGGAGTTGCCGGCGCCGACCACCAGCACGCGTTTGCCGCGCACTTCATCGGGACGGCGATAGGTGATGCTGTGACGCACCTCGCCGCGAAACTCTTCGAGTCCGGGGATCTTCGGGACGCGCGGATTCGAAATGATCCCGCTGGCGACGACGACCGCATCCGCCGCGATCGTTTCGCCGTTCGCCGTCACACGCCAGCCGTCGCCGCTGCGCTCGAGCGAAGTCACCTCGGTGCCACTCGCGATCGGCAAGGCGAACCTTCGCCGATACTCGTGCAGATATTCGAGGAACGTGTCGCGCGACAGGAACAGCTTCGTCCCGCGCGGATATCGCATCCCCGGCAGATGCGACATGTGCTTCCCGGTGTGCAGCGTCAGCGAGTCATAGAGCCGCGACCAGCTCTCCGCGACGTTCCCGCGCTCGATCACCACGTGCTCAACGCCGCGCTTCTGCAGCTCGTGGGAAGTGGCGAGACCGGCGGGACCGGCGCCGATGACGACGGCTTGCAGCCGCCGCGGGATCGAGGATTGAGAATGGAGGATTGAGGATTGGGGACCGGAAGCTGCCGAGTCTGGCGAAGCCAAATCCTCAATCCTCAATCCTGCATCCTCAATCCCGTCAGGCCGCCGGCTGGGCGAATCCTGTAATCACGTACGACCCGGACTTCTGGTCCTTCTTGATCTTGATGATGTTGTTGGTCTGCGCGTCTTCGAGGAGGTCGCTGAAGGTGTTGTAGCCGTAGTACTCCTCGTTGAACGTCGGCTTCTTGCGCTGCATGGTCTGCTTGACCATCGATCCCCAGAGGATCTCTTTGTTCTCGCGCATGAGTGCCTTGATCGAGTCGATCAGCAGCTTGAAGACCTCGGCCTGCTTCTTGTCCTTGAACGCGGCCACGGCCGGAACCTTGGCCACGCCGCGCACGAGATCCTCGTAGAAGATGAACTCATCGCAGTTGTCGATCAGCAGATCGCTCGACGAGTTCTTCACGCCGACGCCGATCACGTACTTGTCGTTTTCCTTCAGCTTCGAGACCAGCGGCGAAAAGTCGGAGTCGCCCGACGCGATCACGAAGAGGTCGATGTGATCCTTCGACCAGGCCATGTCCATGGCGTCGACCACCATGCGGATGTCGGCGGAGTTCTTCCCGGAGTACTTGCGGGCCGGGATCTCGATCAGCTCGATGGCCGCCTCGTGCAACTCCCGTTTGTAGTCGGGGAAGCGGTCCCAGTCGCAGTACGCCTTCTTGACGACGATCTTCCCCTTCTCCAGCAACCGCTCCAGGACCAGCGCGATCTCGAACTTCTTGTACTTGGCGTCCATGACGCCGATGGCGATGTTCTCGAAGTCGATGAAGATGGCGATCTTGCTCTCACTCATGCGGTTGGAAGGCGCGTTGCCATAATCGGCATCGGCGTCGCTGTCGAAGTTCGGTTTGCGCGTCACGGATGAGGAGTCTAGCAAATCGAGTCGGCGGTCGGCAGTCGGCGGTCGGCCGAAGAAACGTGCGAACGAACGGTGGCGGTGGGGGCTACTGCCGACCGCCGACTGCCGACCGCCGACTAGAATGC
>JALYJW010000201.1 GCA_030775085.1 Acidobacteriota bacterium
GAGCTGCACCAGGCCGTTGCCGACAATATTGCGGATGCCTTCGGCGTCGCTCATGACGCGCGAGATCAGCACGCCCGACTTCGTGGAATCGAAGTACGACACCGGCAAGCGGAGCACGTGCCGCTCAATCTTCTTGCGCATCTCGGTGATGGAGCGCTGCGCGGCTACGCCGAGGATCTGCGACAACGCGAACGAAGTGATGGCCTGCACGATGGTCGCGGCGCCCGCGGCAAACGCGAGCCACATCAGCAGCTCGTGGCGTCCCTTGCCGATCACTTCATCGATGACGAACTTGGACGACGCCGGCATCACCAGCCCGGCCAGACGGCTGATGAACATCAGGAGCAGGCCGAGGGCCAGCCGCCCTTTGCGCGCGATGATGAGCTCCCGCGCGTCGCGCCACACTTCGTCGAATTTGGGTTTCTTCTTTTCGCTCTTCACAGAAGCGTCATAAGCGAAATGTTGCCGCGCTATTCCGGGCGAAGGATTCCGCTCCCCGCGAACGCAAGCGTGTATTCACCACAGAGTTCACAGAGAACACAGAGGGGATGGCGGAGAAAGGCAATCGTTTCAGAACCGCGGAACTGTCTCTCTCCGCAACCCCTCTGTGTTCTCTGTGAACTCCGTGGTGAATACACACGTGCCATGGAACGCACACGTCCAGCTTTGCTCACCCTCGGCTGCGACGGCCTTCATCGCGTCAACCCCACCTTCGCCTCCAACTCCTCTCTCCGCGATCGGCTGACGCTCAGCTCTGTGCCGTCTTTGAGGCGGACGGCGTAGTCGCCGCCGGCGGCGTGGAGGAGGGTGTCGATGCGATCGAGGCGGACGATGGCGGAGCGGTGGATGCGGAAGAAGATGGCTGGGTCGAGTTTCTCTTCGAGCGTTTGCATTTTTTCGCGGATGGCGAAGGTGCGGTCGCCGATGTGAAGCTCGGCGTAGGGGCCGCTGGCGGTGATGTAGTCGATGAGGGCGACCGGGACGACGCGGATCTGGCCGCGGCTTTCGACGGGGATGCGCTCGAGGTATTCGGACTTCGGCGCGGGCCGCGTCTCGACCGCTTTCCGCGCGCGTGCCAGCGCCTGCGCGAAGCGTTCGTCGTCGAAGGGTTTCACGAGGTAGTCGATGGCCGCGACGTCGAACGCTTTGAGCGCGAAGCGTTCGTACGCGGTGGTGAAGATCGTGACGGGCA
This sequence comes from Acidobacteriota bacterium, assembly GCA_030775085.1. Taxonomy (GTDB): domain Bacteria; phylum Acidobacteriota; class Thermoanaerobaculia; order Gp7-AA8; family Gp7-AA8; genus QHVT01. Next base: position 1,193 of record JALYJW010000201.1, read on the forward strand.
TCATGTCGGCGCCCAATTCCTCGGCCACTTCGACTCCGGTGCGTCCCGGCATTTGGACATCGAGAAAGACGAGATCGGGCTCGAGCGCGCGGATGACTTCGACCGCTTCGTTGCCGTCGCGGGCAATGCCGGCGATTTCGACGTTCGGTTCTTTCGCGAGCAGATCTTCGATGCGCTGGCGCGCCAGCAGTTCGTCATCGACGATCACGACGCGCAGCGCTCTATCAGGCATGCTCGCGATATGGCAGCGTGATCTGCGCCAGCACGCCTCCGCCTTCCGCATCCCTCAGCTCGAGCGACGCGCGGTCGCCATACAACTGTTCGAGACGCGCGCGTGTGTTCGCTAGACCGACACCGCTCGCGTTTTGCGCTTCGAGTCCCGGCCCGTTGTCGCGCACGGTGAGCACGAGGCGCTCTCCATCCCGCCGCGCGGCGATCTCGATCTGACCTTCGCCCGCGGAGCGGTTCACGCCGTGCTCGAGCGCGTTCTCCACGATCGGCTGCAGGATGAGATTCGGCACGAGCGCGTCCTGCGCATCGGCGGCGATGTTCATCTCGACGCGCAGCTTTCCCTGGAAGCGCACCTCCATGATCTCGATGTAGCGGCGCAGGAAGGCCAGCTCGTCGCGCAGCGGAACTTCGTCCGTAGCGCGGCTGTCGATCGTGTACCGCAGCAGCTCGCTGAGCCGCGCGATCATGCGCCGCACGCCACCGGGATCGCGCTCGACGAGCGCCGAGACCGCGTGCAGCGTATTGAAAAGAAAATGCGGATTGATCTGCATCCGCAGCGCGTCGAGTCTCGCTTCGGCGAGCTGCGCCTGGAGCTGCGCGGCCTGCTGCTGTCGCCGCTGATCGCGCCGGAAGAACTCGCGCGCGAATCCCGCGGCCAGCACGGCCAGGTAGACGAGCAGTTGATTGAGGAAGCGGAAGCGTCCGATCTCGCGTAGCGGCGCGAATGCGCTTCTTCCGCCGCCGCCGCGCCCGCGGCGCGTGACTGGTGGGTCGATGACGATGAACCGCGCCGCATCGAGCAGCGTGTAGACGAGGATGGCGATGCCGATGCCGAGAATCAGTAGAAGCGGAACGCGCACCCACGGCGAGAGACCGCGCTCGCCGTCATTGCGCGAGACCGACGCCCAACTACTCAGCCAGAGAATGAACGGCGTCACCGCCGCCCACGTCCAGGCCTCGATGAACGCCAGCGTGATCGGCCCGGCCGGCGACATCGGACGAAAACCGAACCCACGCGGATCGAGCAGCCGGTTCACCGCCGACAGCGTGGCCAGAAACGTCCAGAACGCGAAGATCAGCACGACTTCGCGTGTGCTGAGCGTGAACTTCTCGTTTGGTTGGGGGGTCATTTGTTTGTTTGCGTGCGTCCTGGGTTTCGCGTCTTGCGTTCTAAGAAGTCGCAGAGTCTCAAAGTCTCAAAGTCTCAAAGACCCGCCCGCCCCTCGGCCTTTCCTTTGAGACTTTGCGACTTTGCGACTCTGAGACTTCGCGCCACTCGCCAAGCCCGTGCAACAACGCTGCTGGCCCGCAGAATACCCGCCCCTCCGCCCTCCCCCGTGCAATTCATGACATGGCGGTGCAGCTCGTTTCGCAGGCGAAACAGAACGGCCGGCCCAAGCGTCGTATGGGCAACAAGGAGAAGCAATCCCATGACGAAAGCAACGACAAATTCGAAGAAGTGGATTTCGGCAGCAGCGGTAGTTCTGGCGCTCTCGAGCACGGTCGCATTCGCGCATGAAGGTCGCGGCGGCAAGCATGGTCGCGGCGGACGGGGCGGTCAGTTCGGCGAGCAGTTCGCGAAGAAGCTCAACCTGACGGACGCACAGAAGCAGCAGATCAGCGAAGTGAAGAAGAGCTTCCATGAGGAGAACAAGGCCTTCTTTGAAACGGCGGGCGACACGCGCCGTCAGATTCGCGAGGCGAAGGAAGCCGGCGATACGGCGCGCCTCGAGTCGCTGAAGGCGACCGCGAAGTCGCAGCACGCACAGATGAAGCAGCTTCGCGACGCGCAGAAGCAGCGCATCGAAGCGGTCCTGACGAGCGAGCAGCGCGCACAGTGGCAGGCCATGAAGGCCGAGCGCGAAGCGAAGCGAGCCGAGCGCGGAAATCGCCGCAAGTTCTGAGCGGCACATCCAACGCAGTAACCCCGAGGGAGGCGGAAACGCCTCCCTCAGTAGGCAGTTCGCAGTAGGCAGGAGGCAGGAGAGCCCTCGCCCACGTCGCGCTTCTTCTCCTGCCGACTGCCTACTGCGAACTGCCTACTGATTTCACGGAGAGTCATCATGAGAAAGAAATCGTTCATCGCAGTCGCGCTCGTGGCAGTGCTCTCGGTCGTGGCCGTGCTCATCCATCGCGCGGCGTTCGCGAAGGAGTCCACGACCTATCGCTTCACCGCGGTCGAGCGCGGCAACGTCGAGTCGACGGTTTCCGCGACCGGAACGCTGGGCGCGGTGCGCACGGTCGCGGTCGGCACCCAGGTGTCCGGCCAGATTGCCGAGCTCCTGGTCGATTTCAATGACACCGTGAAGAAAGGCCAGTTGCTGGCGCGCATCGATCCGACGCTGCAGCAGCAGTCCGTCACCGACGCGCAGGCCTCGATGGAGCGCGCGCAGGCGCAGCTCCTTCAGGCGCAACGCGACTACAACCGCAATCGCGAGCTCATGAACAGCGGCCTCGTGGCGCGCAGCGTCTTCGAAACGACGGACTCTTCACTCGATGTGGCCCGCGCCAACGTCAAGTCCGCACGCGTCGCGCTCGATCGCGCCAGACAGAACCTCGAATACACCAACATCTACGCGCCGATCGACGGCGTCGTGGTCGAGCGCAACGTCGACGACGGACAGACCGTCGCCGCCAGCCTCTCCGCGCCGCAGCTTTTCCTCATCGCCAATGACCTGCGCAACATGCAGATCCTGGCCAGCGTCGGCGAGGGCGATATCGCCCAGATCAAGGAAGGGCAGAAGGTCAAGTTCAGCGTTCAGGCGTTGAGCGGCCAGACGTTCGAAGGCGACGTGAATCAGGTGCGCCTGCAGTCCGCGACGAGCGAGAACGTCGTCAACTACACCGTCGTCGTTTCGGTCGCGAACCCGGAGAAGAAGCTCCTGCCCGGCATGACCGCGCGCGTGGAGTTTCTGACCAACAGCGCGGAGAACGTGCTGAAAGTCGCCAACGCGGCACTGCGCTTCAAACCCACTGGAACGCCGGCGTCCCCGCCGGCTGGCGAGGCGGCGTCTCGCCGCCGTGGGAATGGCGCCGGGAC
>JALYJW010000202.1 GCA_030775085.1 Acidobacteriota bacterium
TCGCCAACGTCGCAGGGATCGATCACGCCGGCATCGGCAGCGATTTCGACGGCGTGCCCGCATTGCCCGACGGCCTCGGCACCGCCGCCAGTCTCCCGCTGCTCACCGCGCGACTCCTCGATCGCGGCATGTCGTCGGGCGACGTAGAGAAGGTCTTAGGCGGCAATTTCATGCGCGTGTTCGAAGCGGTCGAAGCGGGCGCGCGTTGACGTTTTGGAGTGCGGTAGCCGCAGCTACCGCTTTGGTATGTTCGGGCAACGCGGAAACATACAAAAGCGGCGGCTGCGGCCACCGCACTCCAAACGATGCGCCCTGAAGGGGCGGCAGAGGGTAGCCGGTGGCAAGCCGCGAAGCGGCGCAGCCACCGGATTTACCGGATACGAATAACCCGCCCCGGCAGGGGCGGCAGAGCATCACCACAAATACCGCTCATCGCGCAGTCGGTCGCTCCTCTGCCGCCCCTGCCGGGGCGGGTTGTCCCTCGTCCCGTGTTCCGGTGGCTACGCCGCTTCGCGGGCTTGCCACCGGCTACCCTCTTGCTGCCCCTCCGGGGCAAGGGGCTATGGATCCGCGTCGCGCCGAGCTTCGTTCCCAGTCGTCCTCGGCATACAGAAGCGGCGCTGCGGCCACCGCACTCCAAACGGTTTACTTCCGTGTGGCGCGGCGGCGATTCTGTAATGGCAGCGGTTGCGAGTACGTGAACGCTTGCGATGACGTCGTCGTCACGCCGTCGGCGCTGACCGACACGTCGACATTTCCGGTTGCGTGCGCGGGAACGATCGCAGTCAGTAAATTCGGGCTGATGAACGTCACGTCTGTTGCGGTCACTCCGCCGAAGCGCACGATCGCGCCGGCCGAGAATCCGGAGCCGGTCACGACGACTTTCGTTCCTCCAGCGATCGGCGCCGAGGCCGGCGATATGGAGCGGATCGCCACGGACACGGCATCGCTGCGATCGATCGACACGGTGATCGGGCCCAAGCTGCTGAAGTAGTAGCTGCTGACGACGAAGCGATACTGGACGCCCGCCGTGAGCGCCATCGATGAGGATGGATCGGTGTTGCAGTTGCCGGTCAACTGAGGAGTGGAGACGCACATCGGCAGCGCGGAATAGGGACCGCAGGCAGGACCGCTTTGCGCGGAAATGAAGCCCCACACATGCGACGCGCAGAGCGAAAACACGTAGCTTCCGCTCTCGGCCGGTGTGAATGAGAGCCACATCGTCCGCTGCGGTTGAAACGGATAGCAACTGCCTCCGATGCCCGGGTCGGTGCTGCTCTGTCGCGATGCCACTTCGCTGTTGAGCGTGACCGACCAGGGAAACGGACCGGCGGCCGGAACGACCAGCGGCGTGGCGCAGTTGTCGCTGGATTCCGCGACCTGAACGATCAACTCCGCACCGCCAACCGCGCCATGGGAGTCTTTTGCGATCAGCGAAACAGGCCATGTCCCGGCGCGATCGAATGCATGCGTCACCGACGTTCCGCTCTGGGCCGACCAGTCATCCGCGAACGTCCATTGCAGCACCCCCGGATCGCCATCCGCATCGCTCGCACTGCCGGCGAACGAGACGACCGACCCGCGCGCGACGGAGATCGTCGTCGCCGGCGCGGTGATCGATGCAGTCGGTGGATGGTTGGTGTTCCCGGTCACGACCAGCTCCCAGATGCCGCGTCCGTGCGTCGCCGCACGCAGCATCGATCCGTCGGAGAGTATGCGGATGTCGTACACGGAAACCGCCGGCATGCCGGTGCCGAACGCGCTCCACGTTGCACCTCCGTCCGTCGAGCGATAGATGCCGACGTCCGTTCCGGCGTAGAGCGTCGAGGCATCGGTCGGATCGAAACGAATGACGTGCGCCGAGAATGAGGGAAGTCCCGATGCGCTTGGGATCCAATGGATTCCGTCCGTGTTGAGATAGACGGAAGGTCCGGACGTTCCTGCAACAGTGGCGTAGGCGATATTGCGATCGAGCGGAGAGATCGCGAGATTCGTGACGTTCCTGCCGGGCAGTCCGCTCGCCATCACCAACCACGTTGCGCCTCCGTCGACGGAGCGAAGAACGCGCGTTCCCTTGGAGATCATGATGGTGGCCGCATCGGTTGGAGCGATGGCGATGGCGCGAATGTTGTCGTCGCCCCATGGCCCACCGATGACGACATCGGTCGGAAGCGGTACCCACGACTCCCCGGCCGACGTCGATTTCCAGACGCGCGTGGTCCCGAGATACATCACCGACGCGTTCGCCGGATCGGCAGTGAGCACGCTGAAAAACGGCTTCTTTTCATTCGCCGGGAACAACGGCCCGCTGGGAGAGGTCAGCGGAGTCGCGCTCGACGCGTTCTTCGTGCGCAGAAGCTCCACGAATTGATAGGTGGAGTAGGCCACGCCCGGCACATCCGGGTTCACGAAGCACTGGAAGCCGTCGCCGCCCGCGAAGATGGACCAGCCGGTACCACCGCTGTCCGAACGGAGATTCGTGCCGTTGTCCTGCGTGCCGGCCAGGATGCGGTTGCGATTCACGCGATCCATGGCCATCGCGTAGTACTGGCGCGTCACGAGATTTGCGTTGCGATTCGTCGCCCTCGTGGCGTGATCGGTGGACGTCCAGATGCCGCCGTCGTTCGCGATCCACAGCGTGCCGAAAGCGTCATAGCGCAGGTCGTGTGCGTCGACGTGCGGCATCGCACTGGTGAACGGAAACGTCCAGGTCGCACCGCCGTCCGTCGTGCGCGCGTAGTAGATGCCGCCCGCAATGACGGTGTTCGCATCGCCCGGCGCCACGACGATCGTGTTGTCGTACCAGCCTTGCGTGCCGAGGAGACTGGAGACGCGCGGATCGTCGCTGGAAGTGAGACCCGTATCGGCCCAGCTCCCGCCGCCGTCGGTGGTCTTGTAGACATGCGAGCGTGTCGTCCCGCTGTTCGCGTCGAAGAGCGCCGTCAGCGCGTACAGGGTGCCCGGACTCGATGGAGCGATGGCGATCGACGTCCGCTCGACGCGCACAGTTGCTGTCGAAACAGGAAGACCGGCCGCCGCGGGAGTCCACGTGACGCCGGCATCGACCGACTTGAGCACGGCCGGCGAGACGAAGTTCTGGGCGGGCGTACACACATTTCGCTCGCACCAACGGCTGCGATCCCAGGTGGCGGCGTAGAGGACGGATGCATTCGACGGATCGCGCACGATGTCGGTGACGTCGCCGTATCCGACGCCGGCACCCGGCGCCGAAGCGATCACGGTCGACCACGGTCCGTTCGCGCCGCCGGTGGAGCGCAGTGCGCCGCGGTTCGTACCGACGATGAGCTCGTTCGCATTCGCCGGATGTACGACGATGCGGTAGAACATCGAGGCCAGCACGCTGGCCGGCAACTCCCACGTCGTGCCGCCGTCATTCGACGTCAAGAGACCGATGCCGGGAATGAAGTCACCCGCGTAGCCACCCTCGCCTGTGCCGAGGTAAACGAGGTTCGAATCGGATGGCGCGTAAGCGATCGCGCCGACGGAGAGATTCGGGATGGTCTCGGTCAGCGGCGTCCAGTCCAGGCCGCCGGTGGTCGTCTTCCATGCGCCTCCGCCGGCGGCGCCGATGATGGCGGTGCCGGCGATCGTCGGATGGAGAGCGATCGCGATGGCGCGACCTGCGCCGTTGGTCGGTCCGATCGAGGTCCACACATTCCCAGAGATGGCCTCGGCGCCGATGCCCTGGCGCCTCTCGAGAACCCTCCGTTCATGCTCGACCCGCGACACATAGAGCAACGCCTCGGAATCGATCAGTCCGAAGTCGCCGTGCCGCTCGAGATGCTCGATCACCCGGGCGCCCTGACAACCGTTCTCACCGATCGGAAACTCGGGCGGCTCCGGTTGTGCGGCCGCGAAAGGCGCGGAGATCAGAAACGCGAGAGCGAACAGCGGCCGCAGAAATAGGTGCATGGAGTCTCCCGAGCTGAACGAGTCGATTGTAGGCGGAAGGCTGTTACGAGCTCGGATACAATTCCGAGACATGCCATCCGAAGTCGAAACGCTCCGCGAGCTCGCGCGCCGGTTCTGGGCCGGCCAGGAAGTGCGCTGTCCGAAACATCCCGCGGCACTGATGACCGGCAGCTTCGTGCAGACCACCTTCGCCGATCACATCTTCCTCACCTGCTCCAGCGGCAAGGAAACGATCCAGATCCCGCAGCGCCCCAAGCAGATGGAGCTCTACGACCAGCAGGTGGAAGGCTTCGTCGAGAACATCCAGCGCGGCGACGCCATCCTCTGCTACCGCTGCCAGTCGAAAATCGAGACTGACGCCCGCGAAAATGCTGAGACCGGCATCACCGACTACACCTTCACCTGCGTCCGCTGCTTCTCCTGGGGCCGCTGGGTGGGCAAGCCGGAACTGGCCAAAATCGGGAAAGGCTGAGAATCGAGTCGGCGGTCGGCGGTCGGCGGTCGGCAGTAGAAAAA
>JALYJW010000203.1 GCA_030775085.1 Acidobacteriota bacterium
GTGTAACGTGCAACGGAGCCGTTTCTGCCGCGCTACAGAAAGCGGCGGCAGAGCCGCACGCACTCCAAAGCGCGCCGCGCGGAGAGCCTAGTCCCGCGGCGTTTCCCTCCGGTCGGCTATCCTTGCCGTCGATCATGAGCGGAACGCAGGCCGGTCTCGCCCCCGGAACGGTGCTCGACGGGAAGTACGAGATCGTCGGTCTGCTCGGCGTGGGCGGGATGGGGGAGGTCTACAAGGCGCGCCATATCCACCTCGGCGCGTTTCGCTGCATCAAGGTCGTGAAGCCGTCTCTCATGGCGGATGACGCGTATCGCCAGCGCTTTCTGCGCGAGGCGCGGATGGCCACGCAGATCCATCATCCGAATCTCGCGGCGGTGCATGACTTCTCGATTCTTCCGGACGGGACGAGCTACATGGTGGCGGAGTTCATCGACGGGACGACGGTGCGGCAGTGGGAGACGGCCAACGGTCGCTTTCCTCTTCCTCTGGCAACGGAAGTGACGATGCAGGTGCTGGCGGGGCTCGACCACATCCATCGACGCGGTTTGCTGCACCGCGATGTTTCTGCGGACAACGTGATGCTTTCGTTCGATGCCGAGGATCACCTGCTGGTGAAGATCATCGACCTCGGCGTGGCCAAGGACGTGCGCAAATCGAACGACGTCGACACGACGCAGGCCGGTGTGTTCATGGGCAATCCGAAATACATGTCGCCCGAGCAACTCGGTGAGCTGGAAGAGGGCGAGACGCTCGACGGCCGGACCGATCTCTATTCGCTCGGCGTGGTGTTGTACGAGATGCTCACAGGCGTGCCGCCATTCGTGGCCCGCACTCCGAACATCTACATCGTGAAGCACCTCACCGAGGCGCCGCGCACATTTCAGGAAGCCGACCCGACGCTCGACCTGCCGGCCGGCGTCGAGGCGGTGGTGCAGCGCGCGCTGGAAAAAAATCGCGAGCGTCGTCACGCCTCGGCGCGCGCGTTCGCGGAGTCGCTGGCTCCGTTCGGCGCGCGATCGCCGGTTGCGTTTGCGCGCACGGGCGTGCCTCCGGCGGAAGAGAAGCAGCCGGAGCCGCACCTCGATGTCGAAGCGGAGCAGGCGTGGAACGTGGCCGTGGCCGCCGATACGTATGCGTCGTATCGCGATTTCCGCACGCGCTTTCCGAAGCATCGGGCGGGAGAAGCGGAGCGCGCGCTCACGGAGCGGCTGGCGTTCGATGGAGCTGCCGCGTTTGATACCGAGGAGGCGTGGAGCGTTTACCTCGAAGCGTGGTCGGGCCATCGTCATGCGCCGGACGCCGAGATGCGCAGGGAAGCGGCGCGCGTCCGCGAAGAGACGGCCTACAGCGTGGCCATGGAGATGAAGAGCCCGATCGCCTGGCAGGCCTATCTCGACGAGTTCCCGGACAGCCTTCGTGCCGCCGACGCGGAGATTCATCTGCGCGAGGCGCTGGCATACGAGGAAGCGCGCAAGATCGACACGGCTGCTTCACTGGGACTCTTTCTGCTCAATTTCCCCGCCGGCCTGCGTGAGTACGATGCGCGCACGCGGGTGTCGATGCTCGAGACCGCGGAGGAGCGGCGGGCGCTGGCGCGCAGAGCCATCGTCGAGGGCGACTTCAACGCCGCGTTCGAAGCGGGAACCGTTGCGGCGTGGGACGCCTGGCTGGAGCAATATCCCCAGGCTGCGCTCGCCCCCGACGCAAAACGCGCTCGCGAAGAAGCGGCGCAGTTCGAGCTGGCCGCGAAGGTCAACACGAAAGTGATGTGGCGCGCGTTTCTGAAGGCCTGGCCGCAGGGACGGCACGAGCTCGACGCGGAACTGCGCTTGCGGGAGTGAAGCGTCGCGCTGTCACGGTGCGCGCCAGATCCAGGGCCGTTGCGCGTCGGCGATCGGGCGGAACGCGTCCTCGTAGTGATCGACGATGAAGCGGTGGCCGGTCCAGAAGAGGGAAACGACGTCGTAGCGGAGTCGCACCTCGGGATGCAGCGCGGCGTATTGATCGCCGAGGCGGATCAGCTTCTCGCGCTTGGCGCGATTGACGGCCTCGTAACCTTCGCCGGCCAGAAGACTCTGTCGCGTCTTCACCTCCGCGATGACCGTCATTCCGCCGCGCTTCACGACGAGATCGATCTCGCCGGCGGGAAGTCTCACGTTGCGCCCGGCGATGCGGTAACCGCGCAGAAGAAAGAACCAGGCCGCGCGACGCTCTCCCATCCGGCCGAGCTCGCGCGACGTGGGTTTGCGCGGCGGGAAGAGAGAACGGATGAATTTCACGGACTCAGAATCGCACACTCTTCCGGGCGTAGAGGCGGACGCCTACTTCCGATGAAAGTGCCGCTCGATGTCGAGGTGTTTGATGTCGACGATGATGGGGCGGCCGTGGGGGCAGGCGAAGGGATTGGAGGACTCCAGCACTTCGGCGACGAGGCGGGCCATTTCTTCACCGGAGAGAGTGCGGTGGACTTTGATGGCGGCCTGGCAGGCCAGCGAGGCGGTGATGCGCTCGCGGACGCGGGTCACGTGCGAGGACTTTTCTTCGAGCGATGCGTCGATGATCTTGCGCAGGAACGAGTCGAGGTCGTGGCGCATCAGCTCGGGCGGGACGGCCGATACCGCGAAGGCGTTGCCGGAGAAGCGCTCGATGTCGAATCCGACGGCGCGCAATTCCTCGAGATGCGACTCCAGCACCGCGCATTCGGCGGCGCCGGTCTCGTAGAGCATCGGTGCGAGGAGCTGTTGCGACACCGGCTGCCGCGCCTCGATGCGCGCGAGATAGCGGTCGTACAACACGCGCTCGTGCGCCACGTGCTGATCGACGAGCCGCAGACCGCCCGGCGTGTCGAGGAGGATGTAGCTCATCCGATATTGGCCGATGACGCGGCCTTTCAGATCGCCGAGCTGCGGTGTGTGCTCTTCTTCGATGAGCGCCGTTCGCTGCGCGTCCGCCATCACCGGCGGCTGCACGAGGGACTCGCGCTGGAAAAGCGGCGTGAAGGCGGGCGTCCAGCGCGGACCGGACTCGTCGTAACGCTGCGGAGGGAAAAGCGACGAGCCCGACTGCTGCGAACGGGGCGCATCGCGAATGAAGCTCGGGCCGATGTTCGTTGGCTCGCTCAGTCCTTGGTCGCCGAGCCTATGACCGCTGAGTAACGACGCTCCCTCTTCCGCGCCGCCGAGGGCACGCTTGACTGCCTGCTCGACGGCAACGTGGACTTGCGAGGAATCGCGGAAGCGCACTTCGGTCTTGGCCGGATGAACGTTCACGTCGACCGCTTCCGGCGGTAGGTCGATGAAGAGGATGAGCGCGGGATGGCCATCGAAATCGAACGCATCGCAGGCGCGGTTCGCGGCGTGAGTGAGGACGCGGTCTTTGACGAGGCGTCCGTTCACGAAGAAAAACTGGTTGCGCCGGCTGCCGAAGCGCAGGCGTTGCGTGACGTAGCCGGTCACATGCGTGATGCCGATCTTCGTATCGACCTCGGACAACGATTCCGAGGCATCGCTGCCGATCACCTGCAGCACGCGCTCGCGACCATTCGCGGCCGGCGGGAGATCGAGCACGACGCGGCCGTTGTGCTCGAGCCGGAACGCGCGCTCCGCAAGCGGCAACGCATACGAGGAGACGATGGTGACGATGGAGCGGAACTCGGCATCGGCGCTGCGGAGAAACTTCCGCCGCGCCGGAACGTTTTCGAAGAGCTCGCGCACGGCGATGCTCGTGCCGCGGTCGCGGGCCGCGGGACGCACGCTGCGCTGTCCGGTCAGCGGGTCGCACTCCAGCTCGATCGCCGCGCCGCTATTACCGTCCGCGCTGGTCAGCGTGAAACGCGAGACCGACGCAATCGATGGCAACGCCTCGCCGCGGAAGCCGAGCGTGGAGACGCGCGTCAGATCGTCGAAGCTGCCGATCTTCGAAGTGGCGTGCCGCTCGATGGCCAGCAGGGCGTCCTCTTCCGACATCCCGCAGCCATCGTCGCGCACCTCGATCCACTTCTTCCCGCCATTCTCGAGCAGGATATCGATCGTCCGCGCGCCCGCATCGATAGCGTTCTCGACCAGCTCCTTGACCACCGAAGCCGGCCGCTCCACCACCTCGCCCGCCGCGATCTGATTGACGAGATCGGACGGAAGAACGCGAATGCGGGGCATGGGGTCATTGTACCGGGGATGGTCGGCAGTCGGCGGTCGGCCGTAGAAAATGCACCCGACATCAGCGCGTTGTTTTTTCT
>JALYJW010000204.1 GCA_030775085.1 Acidobacteriota bacterium
ACTTCACACCGAGCGGGGGCGGTGGGCTCTACTGCCGACGGCCGACCGCCGACCGCCGACTATTCATCCTTAGGCTTCACGTCTTTCCACCGCAAACCTTCCCGCGCGAAGAGGAAGAGACCCATGGTCAGGACGGGGAGCGTGCCGATGAGGTGAAAGAGCACGGCCACGGCCACGCTCGAGTCGATGTCGAAGCCGTAGAAACGCGTGAGCACGAGTTGACAGGCTTTGTGAAAGCCGCCGATGCCGCCGGGCGTCGGGATGGCCAGGCCGATCGTGGTCACGCCCGTAACGAAGAAGCCGGCATCGAAGGGCAGTGGGTGGTGTACCGCCTTCGTGGCCAGCCAGAACTGGGAAGTTAAGGCGGCCCAGACGCCGACTGTGCAAAGCAGGACGCTGAAAAATGCTCGACGGTTCTGCGCGATCCTCACGGTCTCAGCGAACGTATCGAAGAAGTGCATCCATGCGCCGCGGAAACGCGTTGGCAGCAGGCGCCCCACTTTCTCGTGAAACCGGCGAATGGTCTCGCGGAAGAAGAAGAGGCCGAAGATCAGAAACGCCAATGCCGCCATCAGCACCACCGAAGCGATGGCCCCGATGCGAACGATGTAGAACCAGGCCGCGATGGCAGGGTCGTGCGAGAACTCATTCCAGCGACGGAAGGCGAACGTGACGAAGAGCACGAGGATGCCCGTCAGATCCAGCACGCGTTCCGTCAGCACCGTGCCGAGGGCGCCGGAGAAACGGTGCGAAGTGCGGCGTGACAAAAGCGCCGGACGGGCCACGTCGGCCGCGCGGATCGGAAGCACGATCGAGAACATATAGCCGACCGTGTTGGCGAAGAACGTGGCGTAGAACGGCGGCGGATTGTCGGGATCGAGGATGATCCGCCAGCGGATCGTCCGCAGCATCAAGGCCGTAACGTTGGCCGCGAATCCGAGGATCACCCAGCCGAACGTCGCCGACTTCAGAATTTGCCCGACCTGCCGCAAGTCGGCATTTCGGAGGAAGAGCCAGAGGAAAAAGACCGTCAGCGCCGTAATGACGGCGATCTGTAGAATGCGCTTCACGCGGCACGCATCATAGCCGGTGGGGGAGTCGCAAAGTCTCAGAGTCGCAAAGTCTCAAAGAGGTGCCCGACGGCGGTCATCGTGCGATCTACCCTTTGCGACTTTGAGACTTTGAGACTTTGAGACTTTGAGACTTTGAGACTTTGAGACTTTGAGACTTTGCGACTTCCCCATGCCGATCCGATGCTGAAGATCCACACCCATTCCGCCTTCGCCCGGCACGACACCGGATTCGGTCATCCCGAGCGTGCTGCGCGGCTCGATGCGGCCATTGAGGGAGTGACGCGCGCAGGGCTCGCTTCGTCGATCGTGCGCGATGCCGCGGAGCACCCCGAGACCGGGCGCATCATCCACAAAGTTCACTCGCCCGAGTACGAGCGCGAGCTCGAAGAAACCGTGCGCGCCGGCTCGCGTTACTTTCACTCCATCGACAATCCGATCTCCTCGGACACGTTCGTCGCGGCGCGCGCGGCGGTGTCGGCGTCATTGACCGCGGCGCAGGAGATGCTCCACTCGCAACGGATAGACTCGAAACGAAGCTTTGTCATCGCCCGGCCTCCCGGTCACCATGCCGAACGGCTCTCGGCCATGGGCTTCTGCTTCTTCAACACCATCGCCTGCGTCGCGGAATGGCTCCGCGAGCAGCCCGGCATCGAGCGCGTTTTCATCTACGACTTCGACGTACACCACGGCAACGGCACACAGCACATCTTCGAAGAGCGCGATGACGTTTACTACGCATCGATCCATCGCTACCCGTTCTATCCCGGCACCGGCGCTGCGAATGAGATCGGCACAGGCGCCGGCCGCGGATTCACGAAGAACATCCCGGTGACGGGAGGCGAGGGCGACGCCGCGTTCCTTCGTGCCACCGAGGACGAAATCGTCCGCGCCATCGATGAATACCGCCCCAACGCCATCCTCCTCTCCTCCGGTTTCGACGCGCACCGCCGCGATCCCCTCGGCGGCATGAACGTCACCGAACAAGCCTACGGCGAGCTCACACGCCGCATCGTCGAAGCGGCCTCGCGGCACAGCGAAGGCCGCGTGTTTTCGCTGCTCGAGGGCGGATACGACCTCGAGGGGCTGGCGTCGAGCGTGGCAGAACATGTAAACGCGTTGGATGATCGCGAGAGCCGCCCCTCACCCTAACCCTCTCCCCACCGCGATGAACCTGCGGCGGGGAGAGGGGACTTGGACTCGCAAGTAACAGTCCCCTCTCCCCACGGCGGCTTCATCGCCGAGGGGAGAGGGTTAGGGTGAGGGGCGGCTCTCGCCCAAAATCTCTGCGTACAACTTCTCCAACCGCGTGATCCGCAACTCCTTCGAGAACCCACGCACGACGTGCTCGCGCGCCGCCCGCCCAACCTCGGCGGCGCGTGCCGGATCTTCGATCACTTCCAGCAACGCACCGGTGAGCGCGGCGCGGTCTTTCATTGGGATGAGCCAGCCGACCGTGCGTGAGGACACGAGCTCTTCGTTGCCGCCTGCATTCGTGGCGATGACGGGTTTCTGCATCGACATGGCTTCGCGCACGGTGCCGGTGATTCCGGTTCCGGCCCAGGAGGCGTCGATGACGAGGTCGCACGATGCGAAGACGTTGGGCATGTCGGTGCGGTACTCGATGGGGGTGACGTGCCTGGCGACGCCAACTTCACGCGCGTAAGACATCACCTCTTCGTTCTCTGCATCCCCGCGACAGCCGATCAGCAGCAGATGTACGCGCGGATGTCGCGGAGCGATGTCGGAGACCGAGTCGATCAGTTCCTTCCAGCCCTTCCAGTCGCGCACGCCGATCTGCGCGATGACGAAGGCATCGTCCGCCACCCCTTTCTCGCGACGGAATGCGCGCGCGTCCCATTTCGCGGGATCGAAGTGCGTGACGTCGGTACCGGCGTAGACGACCTGCACTTTCTCTTCGGGCAATCCGCCGCTGGAGACGATCACGTCCTTGATCTGCTTGCAGACGGTGACCACGCGATCGACACGCGACGAGCGGTATTTGCTGCGGTTCCAGCGGTCGAGCGGGAACGAGACTCCGCGATTGACGACGAATGCCGCAACCCTTTGATCGGGTGGCTGCCGCCACGTGGCCGCCATGGCCAGCCCGTGCGCGATTCCTTTGTGTACGTGAATGACGTCGGGCCGCTCGTGACGGATGAGGCGGCGCAGGCGGCGGATCGTGTCGAGATCGAACTGATGGCGAAATGGAAAGCCGTGGAAGCGGACATCCTGCTCCGCCGCGCGGGCTGCGAGCACCGCATCCGGCCTGCTCACGATGGTCACCTCGTGACCGCGCTCGCGCAGTCCGCTGGCGGCCTGGAACATCTGGTGGACGGAGCCGGTGTTGAACTGATTGAACTCGAGGATCTGGAAGATCTTCATGGGCGTAGCGGCACTGGACTGTAGCAGAGCCGGAACGTTCTCCATGCCGGTGAGTGATTCCGGCTCAGCGGTTCTGGTATCGTGCGCCGGGAGGCAACCTTGCCTAACGAGAAGCCGACACCGAAGGAGCTGAAGGTCACCGACAAGCGGATCTTCACTCCGGAGGGCGACATTCGCCAGGAGTTCCAGAACGAGATCCGGCCCGCGGAACCGCAAGCGGTGACACCGAGCGAGCCGCCGGGCGAACAGGAATCGAGCGTGCCTCCGCCAACTGCAAGCGCGCCGGAGCCGCCGAAACCGCGTGAAGAGCGGCGGCGATCGATGGCCGAGAAGGCCGTCAGCCCCGGTACGCCGTTCGCGAATTTCATTCAATCGCTGGTGGCGCAGGCGTATATGTTTCTGGGGATGCTGCGCGATCCGCGTCAGCCGCAACCGATCTTCGATGCCGAGGCCGCGCACGAGACCATCGACATCCTCACGCTGCTGCGCGAGAAAACGACAGGAAACCTCACTCCCGACGAAGAGGATTTCTTCGACGCGCACCTGGGCGACCTGAAACTCGCATACGTGCAGAGGACCAAGAGCATCGGATGAAGCGCCGCCTTGCTGCCGCCGCGCTCGCGTGCGCCGCAATCGCGGCTGCGGGCGATCTGCGCGCGCAGCAGGTC
>JALYJW010000205.1 GCA_030775085.1 Acidobacteriota bacterium
GCCACCACCCGGCCACGACCTCGCTACTGCCGACTGCCGACTGCCGACTCGTTCGCATAGACTCCGCCCCGTGTCTGATCGTACGCGCGGCATTCTCTACATCGTCGTGGCCGCTTTGCTCTGGTCGACGGGCGGCATCGGCATCAAGGCCATCGACGATGCGCCGCTGAAGGTGACGTTCTATCGCTCGGTGTTCGCGGCGATCACGCTGTTTCTGATCTTCCGCCGAGACGGAACGCGCATCCATCGCACGCCGGCGTTTTTCGCCGCGATCGTTGCGTACGGCATGTGCCTGACGGCCTTCGTGATCGCCACGAAGTGGACCACCGCCGCGAACGCGATCTTTCTGCAGTACGCCGGCGTGGTGTGGGTGCTGCTCCTTTCGCCGCTCGTTCTGCGCGAGCCGATGCGCCGCCGCGATGTGATCGCCATCGTATTCGCGCTCAGCGGAATGGCGCTGTTTTTTGTCGGAAAGTTCGAGGCGCGCGGGATGGCCGGTAATGCGATGGCGCTTCTCTCGAGCGTTTTCTTCGCAATGCTGATCCTCTCGCTGCGACGCGAGCACGACGCGTCGCGCGCCGCGGTGACGTGGGGGAACGTGGCCATCGCGCTCGTGCTGCTGCCGTTCGTCGCGAACGATCTGGCGTTGTCGCTTCGCTCATTCCTGGCGCTGCTTTTCCTCGGCGTGTTCCAGATCGGAGTCGCATACGCGTTCTTCGTGAAGGGCCTCCGCCATGTGACTGCGACGCAGGCCTCGCTCACGGGCATGCTCGAGCCGGTTGCGAATCCGATCTGGGTGCTGCTGTTCCTCGGCGAGCAGCCATCGAGATTTGCGATCGCGGGAGCGGGGGTGGTGCTGGCGGCGATCGCGTGGCACACGATGCAGGGAGAACCGGTCACGGATTTACCGGCACCGGATTAGCAGGAGCCCGACGACGATGTCCACCACCCTCATCGAACCTGCCACCGGCGAATCATTCGCGACCGTCGCACGTCACTCGGCGGACGATGCTGGCGCCACCATTCGCAACGCGCAGCGCGCCTTCACCGGCGAATGGCGCCGCATCAACACGCGCGATCGCGCACGCCTGCTGAACAAACTCGCCGCGCTGGTCCGCGAGAACGCGGACGAGTTGGCGACGCTCGAATCGCGCAACGTCGGCAAGCCGATCACGGAATCACGCGATGAGGTGGGCCTCGCCGCCAACGTCTTCGAGTACTACGCGGGAACGACGAACAAGATCGGCGGACAGACCATCCCCGGCGCCGCGCCGGGCGTGCTGATGTCATTTCGCGAGCCGCTCGGCGTCTGCGGGATCATCGTGCCGTGGAACTTTCCGATCGCCATCACGTCGTGGAAATCGGCGCCGTCATTGGCAATGGGAAACACAGTCGTGCTCAAGCCCGCCGAACAAACTCCGCTCACTGCGTTGCGCCTCGCGGAGCTCGCGCTCGAAGCAGGAATCCCCGAGGGCGTGTTCACGGTGATCACTGGCGCGGGATCGGAAGTCGGCGAGGCAATCATCAGGCATCCGCTCGTACGCAAGGTCGCCTTCACCGGCTCGACCGAGGTGGGGATGAACGTGATGCGGCTGGCCGCGGACGACATCAAGCGCGTGTCGCTGGAGCTGGGCGGCAAGTCGCCGAATCTCATCTTCGACGACTGCGATTTCGACCGCGCCGTCGCTTCCGCCGCATCGAGCGCCCTCGGCAACGCCGGTCAGGATTGCTGCGCGCGCAGCCGCATCTTCGTGCAGCAATCGCTGTACGACCGTTTCGCCCGAGCACTGGTCGAGAAGTTCAACGCGATCATCGTCGGCAACCCGCTCGACGATGCTACGGAGATGGGTCCGCTCGTCACGAACGCGCATCGCCAGCGCGTCATGAGCTACATCGATCGCGGCCGCGCGGAAGGAGCCACGCTGGCCTGCGGCGGCGACGTTCCGGAAGGGCACGGATCGTATCTGCGGCCCGCGGTGTTCCTCGATGCAACCGCCGAGATGACCATCGTGCGCGAAGAGATCTTCGGCCCGGTTGTGGCCGTGATGCCATTCACGGACGAAGAAGATGCCGTGCGCCAAGCGAACGATTCGCTGTACGGCCTTTCCGGCTCGATCTGGACGCGCGATATCGGCCGCGCACTCCGCGTCGCTCGCGCCGTGCAGACCGGCAATCTCTCCATCAACTCCGGCAGCAGCGTCCATCTCGAAGCGCCGTTCGGCGGCGTCAAGCAAAGCGGCCTCGGACGCGAGCTGGGCCTGCAGGCCCTGGACCACTACACTGAATGGAAGACCGTGTACATCGACGTGGGGTAGCTGATCGACATGGCACAACTCGAACTGCAAGAGCTCAAGCGCCTCATCGAAGACGGCTCCATCGATACCGTCCTGGTGGTGTTTCCCGACATGTACGGGCGGCTGGTCGGCAAGCGCATCGTGGGACGTTTCTTCGTCGAGCAGAGCGAGATCCACGCGTGCGATTACCTGCTGGCGTGCGACGTGGACATGGATCCGGTGCCGGGCTATCAGTTCACGAGCTGGGCGAAGGGCTACGGCGATTTTCGTCCCGTGCCGGACTTCAACACGCTGCGCGCCGCGTCGTGGCTCGACCGGACGGCCATGGTGCTCTGCGATGTGTACGAGGAAGAACGCGATGAGCTCGTGCCCTACGCGCCGCGCGGCATTCTGCGCAAGCAACTCGCGCGCGCCACAGAACAGGGTTACGTGGCGATGGGTGCGTCAGAGCTCGAGCTGTACCTGTTCAAGGATTCGTACGAAGACATCGCGAAGAAGGGCTTCATCAACATCGAGCCGATCGGACGCCTGATTGAGGATTACCACATCTTCCAGGGCACGAAGGAAGAGTTCCTGATCGGCGACATCCGCCGGCATCTCGAGCGCTCCGGAGTTCCCGTCGAGTCGTCGAAAGGCGAATGGGGGCCGGGACAACAGGAGATCGGTCTGCGCTACACCGATCTGCTGGAGATGGCGGACCGCCATACGATCTACAAGCACGCCGCGAAGGAGATCGCCTGGCAGCACGGCAAGGCGGTCACGTTCATGGCAAAGTGGGACGAGCGCTACGCAGGCTCGAGCTGCCACATCCACGCAAGTCTGTGGAGTCCGGATGGCCAGCCTTTGTTCAAGGGCGACGAATCGCTCGGTCCCATTCACTGCTCGAAACTCTTCCGCTGGTTCCTCGGCGGATGGATGGCGCACATCCGCGAGCTCTTCCCGTTCTTCGCGCCCTATCCGTCGTCATACAAGCGCTACGTTCCGGGATCGTTCGCGCCGACCGGCATCGCCTGGAGCTACGACAATCGCACGGCCGGATTCCGCGTCGTGGGCCACGGCTCTTCGCTGCGCATCGAGTGCAGGACCGCGGGCGCAGACGCGAATGTCTACCTCGCCTTCGCCGCCACGCTTGCAGCAGGACTGGACGGCATCCTCAATCAGACGGAACCGCCGGACGCATTCGACGGCGACGTCTATGGCGCGCTCGAGCTGCCGCAGGTCCCGCACTCACTCAACGAAGCCATCGCCGCGCTGAACGAGAGCAAGTTCGCGCGAGAAACGTTCGGCGACGACGTGATCGAGCACTACCTCCACTTCTTCCGCACAGAACAAAGAAAGTTCGACGCTGTGGTCACGGACTGGGAGCGGAAGAGGTATTTCGAACAGGCGTGAGTAGCGCGAGAGCCGCCCCTCACCCTAGCCCTCTCCCCATTGCGATGAGTCTGCAAT
>JALYJW010000206.1 GCA_030775085.1 Acidobacteriota bacterium
ATCAAGAGCGCGATCTTCGCGACCATCATCGTGCAAGTCGGCTACAGGGAGGGGTTACGTGCCCGCGGTGGACCGGAAGCGGTCGGGACTGCGGCCACATCGGCGGTCGTGAAGTCCGCGTTTCTCATCATCGTGGCGGATGTTTTGGCGACGGCGATGTTTTATCTGATGGGATGGAGCGCAGCCGGATGACACCGTTCACCCCCACGACGTCGGCGAAGGACCCGGTGATCTCGATCAGAGGCCTCTCGGCGAGCTACGGCGAGCGGCGGGTGCTGCACGGGGTCGACCTCGAGATGTATCGCGGCGAAATCTTCGTGCTCCTCGGCGGCAGCGGATCGGGAAAGACGACCTTGCTGAAACAGGTGCTGGGCCTCGCGAAACCAGACGCCGGCACGATCCTCGTGAACGGCGTGGACATCACCGCGTGTGCCGCATCCGAGTTGACCGCGGTTCGCAGACGCATCGGCGTCGCATTTCAAGGGTCGGCTCTGTTCAGTTCGATGACGATCGCCGAGAACGTCGCACTGCCGCTCCAGGAGTTGACGCAACTGGCCGATCCGATCATCGCCCTCATGGTCTGGATGAAGCTCAAGGCCGTCGGCCTGGCAAACGAGAGCGACTTCCTTCCTCACCAGTTGTCGGGCGGGATGAAGAAGCGCGCCGCGATCGCCCGAGCGATGGCCCTCGATCCAGATATTCTCGTCTTCGACGAGCCCTCGGCGGGACTCGATCCGATCGTCGCTGCCGGGCTCGACGAGCTCATTCTGTTTCTGAAACGCGGCTTCGGCATGACCGTGCTCGTGGTCACGCACGAGATGCAGAGCGCGTTGCAGATTGCCGACCGGGTGGCGCTGCTGCACGACGGTGAACTGGTGACCGTTGGCACGCGCGAGGAGTTCGTCGCCACGCATCATCCGCGAGTACGCCAGTTTCTCGAGCGAAAGCCGGACCCCATTCCGCGAGAGAGGGCCGACGGGTTCGCGGCGGCTTTCCTGCGAAGGATTCGTCATGAGTCTTGAAGCCAGAGTCGGCGCCTTCGTCATCGTCAGCCTGCTCGTCCTCGGCGCGACCGTGTATTCCGTGCGCACAACGCAAGATGTGCGCGGACAAGTGGCCTACACGACGTCCCTGCGCCACGCCGGCGGCATCGCCACCGGCACGCCGGTCATGTTCGCGGGCATCCGTGTGGGCCAGGTTACGTCGGTGGGGCCGTCATCTGCCGACCCGACCCGGATCGAGATCACGTTCGCGGTCAAGGCCGGTACTCCGGTGAACGAGGAGTCCATCGCACGAGTCGGCAGCGTGACCCTCATGAGCAGTCCGACTCTCTTTCTCACCGGCGGCAGCAACCATGCCCGCCGCCTGGGCCCGGGCGAGTCGGTGCGATCGCAGGAGGCGGTCGGCACCGATGAGATTGCGACCCGCCTGGCGACGCTGGCCGACAGCGCCAACGACGTGATGAAGCTGCTCAAGCACGAAGTGCCGGCCGTCACCGGAGAGGCCCGGGCGGTGCTCGCGAACTTCCGTGAGATCAGCGGAACGAAGAACCAGAAACAGGTCGAGACGATCCTGGCCGAACTGAACGCGATGGTGCAGCGCGAGTCGCCGAAGATCGCACGTATCACCGAACGCATCGGTGCGGTGACCGGTCACGCAGACGAACTGGTCGTGTCGGTCAAGCCGCTGGTGGCCAATCTCGATCACGCGGTTACCAACGTCAGCACCACCGTCGATGCCGTTCGCGAGCCGCTGACCAACGATCTGGCTGAACTGCAGCGCACGCTGGAGGGCGCGCGAGCGCTCATCGACAGCGTGCAGCGCGTGGTGGGCGATAACGAAGGTGACATCTCTGTGATGGTGCGGTCGCTGCGAACGGCGGCCGACAACGTGCGGCTGCTGACCGACACGCTGAAGGAGCGCCCATGGAATCTCATTCGAACATCGCAGCCGCCGGACAGGAAGGTCCCGCAATGACGAACACACACCAACGCCCACTGCGCGCCGCGTTCGCCCTCATCGGGGCTTTGGCCCTGAGCGCCTGCGGCAGCGCCAGGTATCCCGCGTACTACACGCTGCAGTTCGAACCATCGACTCACGCGCCGGCGTCGGAACGCGGCATCGGTTCACTGACCATCAAGGAATTGCAGTGTCCCGATTATCTCTGCGAGGGCCGCATCGTCTATCGGCCGACACCGATCGAAGTCAGTTTCTATCAATACCATCGTTGGGCCATCAGTCCACGGGCCATGGTTGCGGAGTATCTCGCCCAACGCGTTCGAGCGCGTTCACTCTTCACCAGCGTATCGGGTGATGAGTCTCGCATGGCGACCGACTTCGTGCTGACCGGCACACTCGAGCGGCTCGAGGAAGTCGACGAAGCTCGCCAGGTCGGTGCCCTTTGCACTATCTCGGCGCAGTTGGTTGACACTCGAACCCGAGCCGTGGTGTGGAGTCGAATGGCAACCGAACGCGTGCCCGTCGACCAGCGCGACGTGGCGGGTGTGGTGAACGGCCTGGCGACCGCCGTACGGGCCACTGTCGACCGGCTCGTCACCGACATGGAGCTCGAGCTCGGACGAGCGGCAGCACCGCGCGAGGTTCCGTAAGGCGCTCTTCGCCCTCGCACGCTCGCTGGCTTCGACCCTTCTGGTTACAACATCGAGAATGAAACGCGTGAACGCGGAATCATCGAAAGGATAAGAATCATGATCGCAGTCACGGGAGCGACGGGCCACCTCGGACGTCTCGTCATCAGCTCACTCAAGGAGAAAGTCGCCGTTTCCGACATTGTTGCGCTCGCGCGAACACTCGCCAAAGCCGCCGACCTCGGTGTCACGGTTCGCGAAGCCGACTACGACAGGCCAGAGACGCTCGAGCGGGCGCTGAGAGACGTGGACACACTGCTGCTCATCTCCTCGAGTGAGGTCGGCAAGCGAGCTGTGCAACATCGAAACCTGATCGAGGCAGCGAAGAAGGGTGGTGTGAAGCGGATCGTCTACACGAGCCTGCTCCATGCCGATACGTCGCCGTTGGACCTGGCCGAAGAGCACCTCGCGACGGAGCGCACGGTGCCGGCCTCCGGCATCCCCTACACGATCCTGCGCAACGGGTGGTACACCGACAACTACACCGGCTCGATTCCCGGCGCGCTCGCCGGAGGCGCGTTTCTCGGCAGCGCAGGCACCGGCAGGATTTCGTCGGCCGCTCGAGCCGATTACGCGAAAGCGGCGGTCGCCGTGCTGACGAGCGACCGGCATGAAGGCAAGACCTACGAACTGGCGGGTGACAAGGCATGGACACTCAGCGATCTGGCCGACGAAATCTCGCGCCAAACCGGCAGAACGATCCCCTACAAGGATCTGCCCGAGGCCGAGTACGCGGCGGTTCTTAAGGGTGTCGGCCTACCAGAAGGCCTGGCGCAGGCGATCGCCGGCTGGGATGTCGCAGCCTCGCAAGGCGCGCTGTTCGATGACAGTCAGCAGCTGTCGGCATTGATGGGACAGCCGACGACGCCGCTCTCCGCGGTGGTCGGGACAGCGC
>JALYJW010000207.1 GCA_030775085.1 Acidobacteriota bacterium
TATGTTCCGCTGCAGACGCTCGCCGAAGAGGCTTGTCACATCGAGCTGGACATTCTCAAGCAGCCGATCGGCAAACAGGATCAGTACATGGCCGCGTACGGGGGGCTTTCGGTTCTGGAGATCGCGCGCGACGGAACGGTAGCGGTGCGGCAACTGCGCCCGAGCAGCGGCGACGTGGCCGAGTTCGTGGCCCACACCCACATCTACTACACCGGCTCGCAGCGCGACGCGCGCGAGGTGCTGCACGACCAGAACGTGGCCATGCAGCAGAAAGACGCCGTCGATCACCAACGGGTGGCCGACAGCCTCCATCGCATCAAGGACCTCGGCTATCGGATTCTCGAGGCGCTGGAAAAGTCGGAGTTCGATCTCTGGGGTCAGTTGCTCGACGAGCACTGGCAGAACAAGAAAAAACTCTCCGGCAAGATCTCGCTGCAGAAAGTCGACGAGATCTACGACGAAGTGCGCGAGCGTTTCGGCGTTCTCGGCGGGAAACTCATCGGCGCGGGCGGCGGCGGCTTTCTGATGCTCTACTCTGCCGGCCAGCACGCTCAGCTCGAGAAGTTCATGGAGCAGCGCGGCTTTCCGCGCATGCACTACACGATCGAGCCGGAAGGGACGAAAGTCGTCTCGCAGATGGGTCCCGGATTTCTCTCCCCGGCGCAATCGGCCGCCATCCGGGAGAGTGCGTGAAGGCGTCGGGAGGCGCCGCTCAGCGTCTCGGGATCCTTGGCGGAGGCATCAGCGGCATCGCTCTGGCGGCGCATCTCGGTGAAGACGTCGAAATTCTGGAGAAGTCCGATCGCACCGGCGGTCTGTGCGGCACGATCATCGAGAACGGCTTCACGTTCGACGCCGCCGGTCCGCACATCATGTTCAGCAAGAACAAGGAAGTGCTGAATCTGATGATCGAAGTGCTCGGCGAAAACGTACATCAGAACCGCCGCGAGAACCGGATCTACTTCAAAGGCAGCCTGGTGAAGTATCCGTTCGAGAACGATCTGGCCTCGTTACCGAAGGAAGACAACTTCGACTGCATCTATGGCTACATCGTCAATCCGCGCGCGCACGAAACGCCGGTGACGAACCTGGCGCAGTGGTCGTACGTGACGTTCGGCGCCGGCATCTCGGAGAAGTACTTCATCCCGTACAACGAGAAAATCTGGAACTACGACGCGAACAAGATCGGCACCGAGTTCGTGGAGCGCATCCCGAAGCCGCCGATGGAAGACGTGCTGAAGTCGTCGATCGGAATTTCGACCGAGGGATACCTCCACCAGTTGTACTACTCGTACCCGACCGTGGGCGGATTCGAAGCGATCGTGCATGGTTTCGAGAAACGCGTGCGCGGAGCGATTCGGACATCGTGGCCAGTCGCGTCTGTGGAACGAACCGACGGCGCATGGCGCGTCGTCTCCGCGTCGGGCGAGGAGCGGACGTACGAAACGCTCGTCTCCACGCTCCCGATTCACGAGCTGCTGAAAATATGGAGAGATGCTCCGGCGGTCGTTCATGAAGAGGCGGCCAAGCTTCGCTACAACTCGCTGCTCAACGTCCTGATCGGCTGCGACACCGATCCGGGACACAACTACACCGCGCTCTACGTTCCCGATCCGAACCTGCTCTTCCACCGCCTCTCGTTTCCGAAAGCCTTCAGCGAGCAATGCGTGCCGCCGGGCGGCTCCTCGATCATGGCCGAGATCACGGCCAACGAAGGTGACGGCATCTGGGAGATGACGGACGAGGCGCTGATCGAGCGCGTCATCGGCGAGGTCGAACAGATCGGCTTCGTCGATCGCAGCTCGATCGTCTACACGCGCGTGGCGCGATTCAAATACGGCTATCCCGTTTACGATCTCGAATACCGCCGCAACGTCACGGCCATGCGCGATGCCGTTGCCGCTACCGGCCTCCATCTCCTCGGACGCTTCGCGCAGTTCGACTACATCAACTCCGACGTCTGCATCGAGCGAGCGCTTGCGCTTGCGAATGAACTGCAACCGGGCGTTGAAACTGGCGGACGAGTTGTGTAATGGATGAGAACGCGCCCTACCAGTACTTCGAGGACGTAAACTGGGGCCTGCTGCGTCTCTGGAACGAACGTCGCGGCCTGCGCGTGCTCGACGCCGGATGTGGCTTTGCCACGACCAGCGAGCGCATCCAGCAACTCGGCAACGAAGTCACCGGCATCGAAGAAAGCACCGTCGCTTGCGAAGTCGCGTCGAAGCGTCTCGCGCACGTCGTTCAGGCCGATTTGCAGCAAGCCGATCTCGGCGACCAACAGTTCGACGTCCTGATTTTCGCCGATGTTCTCGAGCACGTGCCGTGGCCGGTGGGTGTGTTGCGGAAGTACCTGCGCTGGCTCGCGCCGGGCGGCAGCGTCATCGTCTCACTTCCGAACGTTGGGCTCTGGTCCGTCCGTTTCGCGCATCTCGTCGGGCGCTGGGAGTACGAAGAGACCGGCGTTCTCGATCGCACGCATCTCCGTTTCTTCACGCGCAAGAGCGCGCGGTGGCTGCTCGGCGAGTGCGGGCTGTCGCCGGTCGCCACCACCTACAATCCCGGCATCGTGCGTCCGCTCGTTCCGCTCGCGAAGAAATTGCTCTCGCCATCCGGCGCCGGCAAACCTCAGCCCGCGGACGCACTCCTGAAATCGAAGCCCTACCAGCTCTATCTGAAAACCGCGTATCCCATCGAGCGAGCCGTCTCCTCGCTCTGGCCCGGTATGCTGGCTTTTCAGATGATTTTCGAAGCGAAGCGAGTCCCATGAAATTGACGGTTTCCATGATCACGATGAATGAAGAGGGCGCGGTGGCGAAGGTCATCCACGACATTCGCCGCGTGGCGCCCGACGCCGAGGTGCTGCTCGTTGACTCGAGCAAAGACCGCACGGCGGAGATCGCGCAGAACCTCGGCTGCCGCGTGATCAAACAGTTCCCGCCGCAGGGTTACGGGCCGGCCATGGATCGCGCGGTGCGCGAAGCGAACGGCGACATCGTCATCACGCTCGATTGCGACGACACGTATCCCGTCGAGGCCATCCCCGAAATGATGCGGCTCATGGACGAGGGCTACGACCTCGTCAACACGACGCGCGTGTGGCGCCGCCCGCAGGCCATGCCGTTCGCGAACTTCATCGCCAACCGCGTCTTCGCCCTCGGTGCGCGCATCATGCACGGCCTGAAGACGACCGACGTCCACAGCGGCATGCGGGCGTACCGCAAAACGATGATCGACAACGTGCAATGGACAGCCAAAGGCGCGGCGCTGCCGGTCGACATGTACGTCATCCCGCACCGCCTCGGCTATCGCATCGCCGAGATCCCGATCGACTATCGCGAGCGCATCGGCACCACCACCCTGCACCGCTTCTCCAGCACGCTCTGGACTTTCAAGAGGTTGTGGAACGCACGGAAAGTGAAGCGGACGTGAGCACGGACACTTGCGCGAGAGCCGCCCCTCACCCTAACCCTCTCCCCACGGCGATGAAGCCGCCGCGGGGAGAGGGGA
>JALYJW010000208.1 GCA_030775085.1 Acidobacteriota bacterium
GTGCGGCGGCTTGCCACCGCTTTCGGTAGCGCGGCAGAAGTCGCTCCGTTGCACGTTACTCAAAGCGGCGGCGAGCCGCCGCACTCCAAAGCGCGCGGCGCGGAGTGTTCCTACGGCGAGGCCTTCAAGGAAATCCTCGAATACATCCACAGCACCATCTCCGAGATTCGCCGCGCGCCGAAACCGTTCATCGCCGCGGTCGATGGCATCGCCGCCGCGGGCGGTCTCGGCCTGGCCATGTCGTGCGATCTCGTCCTCGCTTCCGACCGCGCCACGTTCGAATGGGCATATGCGAAGACAGGACTGACCGGCGCGGAAAGCTCGACCTTCATGATGCCGCGGCTCATCGGATTGCGACGCTCGCTCGAGTTGCTGTTCCTCAATCCGCGCATGACCGCCGCGCGCGCCTTGGAGATCGGACTGATCACGTCCGTTCATCCGGCTGCGGATTTCGACGGCGAAGTGCAACGCATCGCGCGCCAGCTCGCTGATGGACCAACCGAGGCGTATGGCATCGCCAAGGAACTCCTCAACCAGGCCGCGGGGATGGATCGCCTCGACTTCCATCTCGATCGCGAGCTCGAGCAGCTCACGCGCATCGCGGACGGCCGCAACTTCGCCGAAGGCATCGACGCGTTCTTCGAAAAACGTCAGCCGCAATTCGGAGCGCTCTGATGCACGAGTACTCGATCATCCAATCGCTCGTCGAATCCGTCGCGGCCGCCGTCGGCAAACGCGATGCCTCCGAGCAGCGCACCGTGCATCGGGTCGACATCGCCATCGGCGAGCTGGCCGGTGTCGACTGCGCGCTTCTCGCTACCGCATTCGAAGTCTTTCGCGCCGGCACGATTTGCGAGCACGCCGCGCTGACCATCGCTCGCATCCCGGCGCGATGGGAATGCTCGCGCTGCCATGGAGAGGTACAACGCGGCGGATTTCTCCGCTGTGTGCTTTGCGATGCCCCGGCAAAGATGTCCGAGGGCGATGAGATTGTCTTGCAACGAATTGAACTGGAGGTGGCGTGATGTGTCAGAAGGATTCTGCCGCGACAGTCGTGGACGTACAGACGCGCATCCTCGCGCGTAACGATAGTACGGCTGCGCACAACCGCGAGCATTTTCTCGAGCGCGGCATCTTCTCCGTCAACGTCATGGGCTCGCCCGGCTCCGGCAAAACCGCCGTGCTCGAAGCCACCGCACGCGCATTCGGTGATGCCAGCCGCCTGGCCGCACTGGCGGGCGATCTTGCCACCGACAACGACGCCGCGCGGCTTCTTCGCGCCGGTCTCCGTTCGCGCGCCATCGAGACCGGCCAGGCCTGCCACCTCGACGCCGAGATGGTGCATCACGAGCTCCATCACTTCGACCTGACGGGCGTCGACTACTTCTTCATCGAGAACGTCGGCAATCTCGTTTGCCCCGCCGTCTACGACCTCGGGCAGCGCGCCAATGTCGTCGTCCTCTCCGTCACCGAAGGCGAAGACAAGCCGCTCAAATACCCGACCATGTTCGCGAAAGCCGACGTCGTACTGCTGACGAAAGTCGACCTCCTGCCCCACCTGCCGCACGTCAGCGTCCCGGCCATCCTCGATGCGCTCGCGCGCGTCATGCCCGATCCGCGCGTGATCTCCATCGCCCCGCTCACCGGTGTCGGACTCACCGATTGGATAGACTGGCTGACCATGTCCCGCGACGCCATGCTCGCAACGATCGAGCCGCCGGTTTCTCACGAGGTGCTGGCTTCTCACGAGGTAATGCTGTGAACGGATCCGCCTGGACCCTGGCATTGGCCGCGGCCGCGGTCGGCGCGCTGCACACGATGGCGCCCGATCACTGGATGCCGTTCGCCGCGCTGGCGCGCGCGCGTGGCTGGACGCCGGCGCGGACCGCGCGCACGACCATCATCTGCGGTTTCGGGCACGTCACCGTCACCGCGCTCCTCGGCATCGCCGCACTGTCCATCGGCCTCAGCGTCGCCGAACTGATCGGAGGCAAGCTCGCCAACCTCGCGCCCGCATTGCTCATGGTCTTCGGCACCGCCTACATGATCTGGGGCATCCGCCGAAGCCTGCGCCGCGACCCGCTCGCGCCAACACACTCCCACGACCACCATCACACCCACGGACACCACGACCACGACCACGGCCTCACGCAATGGTCGCTCTTCCTCCTCTTCTCCTCCGATCCATGCGTGGCCCTGATCCCCATGATCATCGCCTCCGCAGGCTTCGGCTGGCCGACGCTCATCACCGTCATCATCGCCTACGAACTGGCCACGATCGGCACCATGGTCGTCATGGTCACCATCGCCCACGCCGGCGCCCGCAAGCTCCACGCGCCCTGGCTCGACCGCTACGGCGACGCGATCGCGGGCGGCGTGATCGTGTTCGTGGGCGCGATGGTGAGGGTTCTGGGGATTTGAAGCGGGTGCGCGAAGGTATCGTGGTACCAATCTGGTACTATTCTGGTGATGACTCGGCGAGCAGCTTCCCATGTGCAGGAATCGACGATCGCGCGCACCATTCGCGTTCCCGTTGCCCTCCGCAAGAGAATCGCGGCGGATGCGGAGCGCTGTGGCCGGAGTTTCGAGGGACAGGTGATTGCCTTGTTGCGCCGGCACTACGGAGAAGACGTCGATATCGCTCCCGGGCCGGCTGGCATTCTCGCGCTTGCACTCGCCAGTCTCGCTGAGATTCCGGCCTCCGACCGCTCCCAGCTCACCCGGAAACTCGAAGAGCGGGAACGCTGATCGATGACCGGCGAGCCCGCTGTGCTCGATACCGATACGTTGTCGGAGCTCAGCCGAGGGAACCCTCATGTCGGCGAGCGAGCACTGGTGTATATGACGAACTTCGGGCGTCTGACGATCACCGCGGTGACCGTGTTCGAGCGTTTGCGCGGATACCGTGCCGCCATCCGAAAGGGAAAGCCGTTCGAACGACAGATGCAGTCATTCGAAGCACTCGTCGCCAACTGCATCGTGCTTCCATTCGACCAGGAAGCGGCGCGCGTTGCTGCCGACATCTGGTCTGCAGCAACGCAACGCCATCGTCAACACATCGGCGACATCCTCATCGCATCGATCGCCGTGTCACGGCAGCTTCCGCTCGTCACCAGAAACAAACGCGACTTCGAACGACTGTCGAAAGCATCTAGCCTCGACCTTCAGCTCCTCGACTGGGCCGGAGCACGGCGGCGCAGCGGTCAATGAATCCTCAGCGACCACCAGCTGCAGCTGCGGGCGATCTACGAAGGTGTCGAGCTGGCACCCGCACCGCTCCACACCGCGTGAGCGCAGCGTCAGCGCGTGAGCATGTCGACGGCCGCGCGGTAGCGGCGGCTGCCGGCGACCTTCGTGCCGTCGCGCAGCACGACGACGAAGTCGCCGTTGAACATCGGCTGCAGCTCGCGGACGCGATCGGCGTTGACGATCGACGAGCGTGAGACGCGGACGAAGCGCGCGGGATCGAGCCGCGCCTCGAGACTGGCCATCGTCTCGCGCA
>JALYJW010000209.1 GCA_030775085.1 Acidobacteriota bacterium
GGATCACGGCGCGGCGGCCCTCGAAACACAGACGCCGCGAATTCCGAGGAGCTGCGCTCAATGTCGACGTCAACGCCGGATGTGGCCGAGGAACGGGTCACCCGTTCCGCATGGGGATTGCTGTTCTTCCTCACGGCGCTGAACATCCTGAACTTCGTCGACCGGATGCTCATCGCCAGCGTAGCGCCGCTGCTGATCAGGGATCTGCATCTCACCCGCGCGCAGATCGGTCTCCTCACCGGATTCGGTTTCGTCTTTTTCTACACGCTGGTCGGTCTCTTCCTCGGCATGGCCGCCGATCGTTTCAAGCGGCTGCCGCTGATCGGAGCGGGCCTCATCCTGTGGAGCGCGATGACCGCGGTCTCGGGATGGGCGCGCAGTTTCATTCAACTGGCCATCCCGCGCATCTTCGTCGGAATCGGTGAAGCCACGCTGACGCCGGCCTCGATCTCGATGCTCAGCGATGCCTTTCCGCCGCGCCGTCTGGGAATGGCCATCGGCGTGTACTACGCCGGCATTCCGCTCGGACTGGCCACGGCGCTCATCTCCTCGAGCTACATCGCGCCGCGCTTCGGCTGGCGCTTCTCGTTCTTCGCGCTCGGCATTCTCGGCCTGATCGCGGCCGTGTTTCTGGCCATGCTGCGCGAGCCGCAGCGCAAGCGTGTCGCCACGCAGGACGCATCCGCGGCGCCCATTGCGCAACCTTCCATGCGTGAGCTTCTGCGCGATCTGTGGGAAGCACTGTTGCATCGCCCCGCGCTTCCGCTGGCGCTCCTCGGCGGCTCGCTGCTTTGCTACGGCTCCGGCGCCGCTCTTCTCGGCGTGACCTGGCTCGTCGAAGAGCGCGGCTTCAGCTACGCCGATGCGGCCTTCCGCTCCGGCATCGTCGCGGTCATCGCCGGCTTTGCCGGGAACATCGCCGGCGGCATGTTCGCCGATGCGTGTGCGCGGCGTTTTGGCACGGGCCGGCTCTGGAGCCTGGTCCTGATCACCGCGTTCCTCTCCGTGCCGGCGTGGCTTTTCTATAGCGTCACGCCGGGAACACCGTTGTTCTATGTCTGCTGGCTGCTGACCAGCGCCGGCACGACGGCGTGGTTCGGGCCGCTCTTTTCCGCCTATCAGGAACTGTCGCCGCTGCGCACGCGCTCGACGATCGTCGCCTTCGCGCTGCTCGTTCTGAATCTCCTCGGTGTCGGACCGGGTCCGCTCATCACCGGTATGATCGGTGACACCCGCGGCCTGAGTCGTGGTCTCCTCATCAGCGTCGCCATTACCGCCCTCGCCATCATTCCGTTTGCCCTCGCGGCACGCAGCGAAGGGAAGCGCCTCGAAGCCAGGAGCGTGGAGCAACTCACATGAATCTGAATCTCCGGGACAAAGTCGTCATCGTCACCGGCGGCGCCGCCGGAATCGGCCGCGCCACCGTCGAAGCCTTCGAAAATGAAGGCGCGAAAGTCGTTGTGTGGGATGTGCCGGCCGTCGATGTGACGAAGCCGGACGTCGTCACCGCCGCGGCCGCGGAAGTCATGGCGCAGCACGGACGCATCGACGTGCTGGTGAACAACGCCGGCATCGTGCGCGACGCGCAGCTCATCAAGTGGAAAGACGGCCAGACGATCTCGCAGATGGACGACGCCACGTTCGATGCCGTCATCAACGTGAATCTCAAAGGCGTGTTCGTCTGCACGCGCGCCGTCGTGCCGCACATGATCCAGGGCGGAGGCGGTGTCGTGCTGAACGCGTCGTCGATCGTCGGCCTTTACGGCAACTTCGGCCAGACCAACTACGCCGCTACGAAAGCGGGCGTGATCAGCTTCACGAAAACGTGGGCGCGCGAGCTCGGCAAATTCAACATCCGCGTGAACTGCGTCGCCCCCGGTTTCATCGCCACGGACATGGTCAAGGCCATGCCGCAGAAAGTGCTCGACAGCATGGCCGCGCACACGCCCCTCGGCATGATGGGCGAGCCCGCGGACATCGCAAACGCCTACGTCTGGCTTGCCAGCAGCGCCGCGAAGTTCGTGCATGGCGCGGTGCTGTCCGTGGATGGTGGATTGGTGATGGGGACGTAGGGAGTCTCAAAGTCGCAAAGTCTCAAAGTCGCAAAGGACGCAGCCGCCACCACCTTTGAGACTTTGCGACTTTGAGACTTTGCGACTCCCCGAATCGGGCGAGAACGAAACCAATGACCTACGCAACCATCGTCAGCACCGGCTCCTATCTGCCGGAGATCGAGATCACGAACGACTCGCTGCGCGCGAAGTTCAACGCGCAGTCGCCGGAGTTCGTCGACAAGATGGAGGCGTCGACCGGCATCCGCAGCCGCTGGTGGGCTCCCTCCGACTGGGCGGCGTCGGATCTCGCGCTGCGCGCCGCGCAGCAGGCGCTCGATCGCGCGGGCAAGACTGCCGAGGATGTCGATCTGATCATTCTCGGTACCGACTCGCCCGACTACATCACGCCGGCGACCTCGGTGGTGCTGCAGGCCAAACTCGGCGCGAAGAACGCGGGCACGTTCGACGTTGCTTGCGCCTGCGCGTCGTTTCCCACAGCGATGTCGAATGCCGCCGGTTTGATGGCTACGAATCCGGGATTGAAGACGGTGCTCGTCGTGGCCGTCTATCAGATGCACAAGCTGGCCGCCGAGAACGATCCGATGATCTTCTTCTACGGCGACGGGGCCGGTGCGGCGGTCCTCGAGCGCAGCGAAGCGCCGGGCTTCATCGCCGCTGCATTTCAGGCCGATGGTACGTACGCGGAGAAGTGGCTGATCCAGGCCGGCGGTACCGTGGAGCCGGCGACGGAAGCGGCCGTGCGTGAAGGACGAACGGCCGTGAAGATGGTCGAGCGCTATCCGCCCGAGATCAACAACGAAGGCTGGCCGCGCCTTGTGCGCAGAGTCGCGGAGAGCGGCGGCTTCGCAATCAGCGACATCGATTTCGTGATCTTCACCCAAGTGCGCAAGCCGACCATCGAGTTGGTCATGCAGTCCCTCGATCTCCCGATGAACAAAACGCACATGATCATGGAGCAGTGGGGCTACACCGGCTCCGCCTGCATCCCCATGGCTTTCGACGACGCGCTGCAGCAGAAGAAGATCAAGCCCGGCGATCTCGTGGTAATGATCGGCTCCGGCGTCGGCTACAACCAGGCCGCAACGGCGTTTCGCATGCCCGCGCAGGAGAAGCGACTGTTTGGCGATTGAGTCCGCCGCCGACTTCGTGCGCATGACGCGGGGCGCCATCGCCGCCGCCGGCTTCGCGCGTAAAGAGGTTGGGGGAACGGTGTATTGGATGAGCGAGTCGGCGGTCGGCAGTCGGCAGTCGGCAGTAGAGGGTTCCTCGGCTTTTGCT
>JALYJW010000210.1 GCA_030775085.1 Acidobacteriota bacterium
GTGCTTCTTTTACGGCCGACCGCCGACTGCCGACCGCCCGACTCGCCTTAACGCCCAACAATGCGCGCGATCAACTTCGCGTCGTCCGGAAGAAGGCCGGCGCGGACGAGGCGCGGCGTGAGCTCGCGCCATGAAGGCTCCAGCGTGAACGCACGTGCGAACAGCGGGAGCGCTTCGTCGATGCGCTGCATGTTGGTGAGGGCCACGGCGTGCCAGTAGATCATCTCGGCGTGGCGGCTCTGCGGGATGCCGGTGGTGTTGGCGGCGATCTTTTCGGCAGCGCTGTATTCGCGGAGTGCGGCTTCGTTGTCTTTGTGCTCGACGGCGAGGTCTCCCGCGTTCATGTGGTTGTAGGCGCGTTGCAGCGCGACGAGACGGCGCAGCTCCGCGAGCGGATCCGGAGCGTCGTCGACGCGGACGTCGAAGAGTTTGTCCTGCCACGGCCGTCCCGTCGATTTGGCGTTGACGACGATGAGCGCGGCCGATTGTTTGCCGCGGATGTCGCCGCCCGCCGCCTGCGCCGCATCGAGCGCGGCAAGCATGCGCTCGGCCAGATCGCCTTTGGACGCGTCGAATGCCTTGGCCATCGCGGGCCAGACGGTGTCGTTGGCCATGAGGTTGGCCTGCACGGCGAAATCGCGACCAACACTGAGCGCTCCACCGGCGGAGCCGCAGCTCACCTGCTCGCTGGCGGTTGCCTTCGCGGCGATGCCGCCGGCGGCGACGATGTCGCGGCTGCCGGTGAACGTGGCCACGACACCGCTGGCGTCGACGATGCCGACCTGGCGCACTTCGCACGCGCCGTCGCCGCCGAGGAGCGCGCGGAGCGTTGCAGGAGCACTCTTGCCGGCACGCAACAGATCGAGACCGAGTTTGCCGTACGACGGATCGACGAAGCTCTGCGTGGCCACCGCGCCAACACCCGCCTCGGCCCAAGGCACGATCTGTCCGACTGCAAACCAATGCGACTGCACGGCCACGCCCATCTGTCCCGTCGCCGGATCGCGAGCGACGATCGAGTACGTGTTGACAGGACGGAGTTGCGCGAAGGCGGGCAGCGCGGCAAGCAGCGCGGCGCACAGCAGTTTCTTCATGACGGGAGTGTACGATGCGTGGGGAGTCTCAAAGTCGCAAAGTCTCAAAGTCTCAAAGTCGCAAAGATCGTTGATGCCGCTCTCTTTGAGACTTTGCGACTTTGAGACTTTGCGACTTTTCACAACGCAATGAAACGCAAACGCTTCGACTGGGAAGGCCTCACCGACTCTCAACTCCTCGACGTGCGCATCCGCGATCTGGGTGTGCGGATCGAGGGGACGTGGATCGAGGAGGCGCTGGAGGATCTGTACGCGGATCTGGAGCGGCGGGAGATCGTGTTCCGTCCGCATGCGTGGCTTTCCACCGATTGGTTCGTACCGGACGATGTGCCGGGGATTGCGGTTCCGTTTTATCTCGCCCATCCGCGGCTGATGAAGCTGGAGCGGAAGCAGATGCTGGACGTGGAGGGTGGGACGCGGCAGGAGCTGATCAAGATCCTGCGACATGAGTGCGGCCATGCGGTCGACATCGCGTATGCGCTCGGCAATGCGTCGCGGCGGCGGGAGTTGTTCGGCGATCGCAGCAAGCGCTATCCCGATCACTACCGGCCCAATCCCGCCAGCCGGCGTTACGTGCATCACCTGCGGCTCTATTACGCGCAGAGCCATCCCGCCGAGGACTTTGCGGAAACGTTCGCGGTCGTCATTGGATCACCGAGCGGATGGCGCAAGCGCTATGCAGGCTGGCCCGCACTGCAGAAACTCGAATATATCGACGAGCTGCTGGACGGACTGCGCGGAAGAGCGCCGAGGCAACGCAGCCGGCGCATGCCGGAATCGGTTCCAACCATCGGCATGACGCTGCGCCAGTACTACGCCGACAAGCGCGACCGCTACCAGGCCAGCTATCCCGACATCTATGACCGCGATCTGCGCCGCCTCTTCTCTGACGATCCGCGCCACGAACATCACGAGCTGGCCTCGCGTTTCCTCCGGCGCAACAGCGCGGAGATCCGCAAGCTGGTGTCGAACTGGACCGGCGAGTATCAATTCACGCTCGAACAGGTGCTCAAGGACATGATCGGCCGCAGCCGCGAGTTGAAGCTGCGTGCGGCCGGCGCGGAGCGAAGCCTGAAGATCGAGTTCGCCATCCTGCTCACCGTCAAGACCATGGACTTTCACTACAGCCGCAGGAACTGGTTCGCCCTATGAAGCGCTCTGTTGCGAAACGAACGCTGCGCGTCGTCGTTCTCATGCATCCGTCGCTGGTGCCGCCGGACAGTCTGGAGGGCTACACCGAACAGGAGTCGTACGAGTGGAAGACCGAGTACGACGTCGTCTCGACGCTCCGTGAGCTCGGACATGAAGTGAAGCCGCTCGGCGTGGCCGACGAGCTGGGTCCAATCCGGGCCGTGATCGAGGAGTGGAAGCCCGACATCGTTTTCAATCTGCTGGAGGAGTTTCTCGGCCGGCAGGATTTCGATCATCACGTGGTCAGCTTCCTGGAGCTGATGCAGGTGCCGTACACCGGTTGCCATCCTCGGGGTCTGATGCTGGCGCGCGACAAGGCGTTGTCGAAGAAGCTGCTCGTCTATCACCATCTCGCGGTGCCGAAGTTCGCAGCCTTCCCGCGCGGACGTCGCGTGCATCGACCGAAGGGGCTGGAGTTTCCGCTGATCGTGAAGAGTCAGATCCATGAGGCGTCGCTGGGCATCTCGCAGGCTTCGATCGTGGAGAACGACGAGAAGCTGCGCGAGCGCGTGGCGTTCATCCACCAACGCCACGCCTCGGACGCCATCGCCGAGCAGTACGTCGACGGCCGCGAGTTCTACGTCGGCATCATCGGCAACACGCGTACGGAAGTCCTTCCAGTGTGGGAGCTCGTCTTCGAGAACATGCCGCCCGGGTCCAGCTCGATCGCCACCGCGCACGTCAAACACAACACCGACTACCAACGCCGGCGCGGGATCTATCAGCAGCACGCAGACGATCTCGATCCGAAGCTGCGCGCGTCCATCATCCGCACCAGCCGCCGCATCGCCCGGATCCTCGACCTCGACGGCTACAACCGCATCGACTACCGCTTCAGCCCCGACGGCAAGCTCTACTTCCTCGAAGCCAACCCCAACCCCGACATCGCGCGCAGTGAGGAGTTTGCCTCCGCGGCGGAAGAGGCAGGGAAGACGTTCCCGCAGCTGATTCAGAAGATTCTGGATCTGGGATTACAGAGGGCGGGCAAATAGCTCGCGGCTCGCAGCTCGCAGCTCGCAGGAAAACCGCTTCGTGGCCATGGTTCTCCCTGAGAG
>JALYJW010000211.1 GCA_030775085.1 Acidobacteriota bacterium
ACGCGGCTCGAATGGAAACCACATCAACGACCCCCACGCTCACGCGTGGGGCTACAACGATGCCGCCGCTACGCGGCTCTCCCCCTCCGCAAGGGGAGACTAGAGTTTGGAAGAGTTTGGACATTCTCAGCCGCGTCAGCGGCGACATCTTTTTAGCCCAACCCCGTCAGGGTTGGGGTAAATGCATAAACCCTTCGAGCCGCGTCAGCGGCGACATCGGCGGTCTTGCGACGCATTCAATGTCGCCGCGATAAGATCGCGCCTTGCCCGACATTCCTGTTCCCACCCAGCGTGCCGCTCCGCCTCGGGTGGTCTGGTTGCTGCCGTTGCTCACGGCGGTTTATGCCGTGTGGGCGGGACGCGACGCGAACTGGGATCTGCTCAACTATCACTACTACAACGTCTTCGCCTGGCTGAACGGACGTCAGGAGACGGACCTGGCTCTCGGCCAGCTCCAGACGCTCTTCAATCCCCTGCTCCATCTGCCGCTGTACCTCGGCATGGAGTATCTCGACGCTCGACTGTACGCGGCGCTGCTCGGTGCGGCGCAAGGGCTCAACCGGCCGGCATCTACGCGATCGCACTCGCCGGAGCACTGGCCAGCCTGCCCGGCACGATGCGCGTGCGCAGCAGCAGGCTGTCGGTTCTGGCGGCCGGAGGCCTCATCGGATCGCAGCCAGCGCCGGTTGGTGGGGCTGGCGCGTGTGGCAACGGACCGGCAACCCGTTCTTCCCGTACTACAACGACATCTTCGAGTCCCGGTTGTACTGGGACGAGCGCTACGTCTTCAGTTTCTTCCTGCCGAAGACCTGGCTCGAAGCAGTGATGTATCCCTGGCTGTGGCTGGCGAATCCCGCCCGCGTCTCCGAGATGCGTTTCATCAATCTCGCAATCCCGGGATTGCTGACACTCATCGCGGCACTCGGAATCGCGCGATTTCTGGGGCTCCGCGCGCAGGGAGAATCGACGAATGCGACTTCGACCCGCGCGCTGTTCGTGTTCTGGTTCGCCGGATACGTTCTCTGGCTCACGCAGTCGTCGGGTCTATCGCTTCGCCGTCGTGCTGGAGATGATGGCGCCGCTCCTGATCGTGGCCCTGCTGGCGCGATGGATGCCATCCGAACTGCTCCGTGTCCGAGTCGTGGCGGTGCTCATCGTGCTGATGATCGTGAATCGCCCGGCGAACTTCGGCCGTTTCGACTATGCCGGCCGCACGATGTCGATGACTCCGATCCAGGTGCCGTCGGGAACGATGATCGCAGCGGCGGGATGGGCGCCGCTCTCCTACGTCGTACCGGCCTTTCCCGATGGCACGCCGTTCGTGCGCATCCAGTCGAACATGCACGGCTTCGTCGAGCGCTCGAACGGTCTCGACGTCGAAGCGAGCCGGCGCGTGAAAAACCATCGCGGCCCCGTACGACTGCTGCTGGCCGAGGGCGAGTGGCACATCGCCCAGCCCATGCTCGATCACTACGGCTACAAAGTGGACCGGGCGCAATGCCAAACCGTAGACGCCACAATCCACGGTGGCGGCGGCCTCGGACGACTGGAAATGTGTCCGCTGCTGCCGCCGTGAGCCCCCGCTCAGAACCCGATCGCGATTTTTGCGGCGTAACTTCGTTCTTCGCCCTGCGTTGCTTCGACGACCAGTTTGGGGATGAACATGGAGATCTTCACGCCCACGGTGTAGCGCTGCATGTTGCCTTCGTCGGTGAGGGTGATGGGGTTGGCGACGCCGCCGCTGGCGATGATGCCTGTGGCGTCATGGCGCGCATAGCCGGCGGCCGCGTAAGGCGTGATCGGACCGAAGCCTTTGGAGAGGAAGAGCTCGACGCCGTAGGTGCTCAACTCGAATTCATCGACGCCCCGAAGTTGTGAATAGGCGGCCCGCAGGGCGATGGTCGGCGAGGCGATTCCTCCGCGGGTGAGCGGCATGTCGTACGACGCGCCCCAAACCTGCACCTCGGTGTCGGGGACTTTCGCGTACATCGCGGAGATGGTGCCGAACGAGAGTCCTTTCGACGCGATCAGCCGTGGGACGAGCACGTGATCGCTCACGCTGAAGTCGTCGGGGACCGAGTGCTGCCAGTAGGCGGCATCGGTGTCGACGGGTACGGCCGTAACGGCAACGCCGATGTCGAATCCGAGGAGCCCGCGGGCTCGGGCAGGATCGACGGGAGTGGCGTAAATCCCCTGCGCGGCGAGGCGCGCAAATTGTTCGAACTCCTCCTGCGTGATCGCAGAGGAGAAGTCGATGTCGCTCTGCGCCTGCGACGGCGGCGCAGCCAACAACACAATGACGATCAGAAAAGCTGCGAGATGAAATCGTTGCTTTGAAGAAATCCGATCGGAGTGAAGGCTACGCGTTCCTCGCCCACCCTCCGCAACCATCCGTCCTCTAGTCCGCGCTCGATCCATTCGATGCCCTCCTGTCCACAAAGCCCGACCAGCTCTTCATAGCACATCCCATCCGTCTGACGGAGCTGGAGGAAGATCGTTTCGCGCCGCACTTCACCAACGCCGAGCTCTTCACTGAAGTCGCGCGCGTTGGGTACCGTTTCGATGTAGCGGCGAATGTCGCGCGTGTTCGCGAAACGCTCGCCGTCGATGAAGGAGTGTGCGGCCAGTCCGAATCCGAAGTACTCGCCACGAGTCCAGTAGCGAAGATTGTGGCGGCACTCTTCTCCGCGCCGTGCGAAGTTGCTGATCTCGTACTGCGCCAGGCCGCGCGAGGCGAGATGCTCGATCGCTTCGATGTAGAGATCGGCCACGAGGTCGTCGTCCGGCAACGCCACGCGTCCGCGCGCGACCTGCACCTGCAGCGGCGTCTTCTCCTCGAGATCGAGCATGTACAACGAAAGATGACCCGCGCCGAGGTCGATGGCCGTGTCGAGCGTCTCGCGGAAAGAATCGGCGGTCTGCTGCGGAAGCCCGAGCATGAGATCGAGATTCGCGCGAACCCCGCCCGCGACCGCGGCGCGCACCGCATCGAGCGCTCGCGCGCGATCGTGAATCCGGCTGATGGCCGCTAACTCGCCATCGTGAAAGGACTGCACGCCGATCGACAGCCGGTTCACACCGAGGTTTCGCCACGCAGCGACGCCCTCCGGCGTGACATCCTCCGGGTTGGCCTCCATCGAGATCTCTGCGTTGTCTGCGATGTTGAACCGCGCACGAATCGCTTCGAAGACACGTGCGAGATTCGCGACACTCGTGCGCGACGGCGTCCCTCCGCCGAGGTAAATCGAATCAGCAGCCAGTCCCCTCTCCCCTCCGGGGAGAGGGCCGGGGT
>JALYJW010000212.1 GCA_030775085.1 Acidobacteriota bacterium
GCTCAGTCCCCTCTCCCCTCCGGGGAGAGGGCTAGGGTGAGGGGCGGCTCTCGCGCAGCAGTCGATCGAGCACGCTGATTCAATGCAGATCACGCGAACCATCACCGAGTCCCGCGCCGCCCTCCACACCGCCCGCACACATGGCGCGGTAATTGGCTTCGTGCCGACGATGGGATTTCTGCACGAGGGTCATATCTCACTGATCCGCGTTGCTCGCGATGCGGGGGCGACGTTCATCGTCGTGTCGATCTTCGTGAATCCGAAGCAGTTCGGTGCAAACGAGGACTTCGCGCGGTATCCGCGGGATGAGGAGCGTGATGCGGCGATGCTGGAGAGTGCGGGTGTCGATCTGTTGTTTCTGCCGCCGGTGGAGGTGATGTATCCGTCCGGCGCGACGACCACGATCTCGGTCGGCGGCGTGTCGAATCCCCTGGAGGGAGAGCGCCGTCCCGGACACTTCGACGGTGTCGCCACGGTGGTGGCGAAGCTCTTCAACATCGTGCAGCCGGACATAGCGGCGTTCGGGCGCAAGGATGCGCAGCAGTGCGCGACGATCGAGCGGATGGTGCGCGATCTCGATGTACCGGTGCGGATCGTATTCGGCGAAACGTTGCGCGAGCGCGACGGACTGGCCATGTCCTCGCGCAACGCATACCTCTCACCCGAGGAACGCGCCAAAGCGCCGGTGCTGCACCGCGCGTTGCGAGCAGGCGAAGAAGCCATCACGCACGGCATCCATAGCGCCGCCGACATCGAGAAGCTGATGCATCGCGTAGTCGAGGAGGAAGGTGGCGCGGAAATCGACTATCTCGCCGTCGTCGATCCGCTGACGTTCGAAGCGCCGGCGGATTTCCATCGCGACGTGCTCCTCGCCGGCGCCGTGCGCATCGGCAGGACGCGGCTCATCGACAACGTGCGGGTTGCGCGCGAGAGCGCGTCGCGCTAACTCACGCGCGCCCGAAGTCGATGAACCCGCGCTCGACGTCAACGTCCATGAGTTTCACTTTCACGCGGTCGCCGATGTCGAGGCCTTGCCAGCCGCGCACGACTTTGCCTTCGATCGGCGGACGGAAGATGCGCACCCACGTACCTTTCACCGAGGCGCCGGTGACGATGCCGTCGAAACGATCGCCGACGCGGTTGCGGAGCAGATAGGCGGCGGCCACTTTGCGCACGAAGCGCTCGACTTTGTTGGCCGCGTCTTCCTGCGACGTGCAGTGTTCGGCCAACCCGGCCAGTTCGTCGAGGTCGTACGGCAGCGGCTTTCCGGCCAGCGCCGCTTTCACGAGTCGGTGCGTGATGAGATCGGGATAGCGGCGGTTCGGCGCGGTGGAGTGGGTGTAATCCTTCACCGCCAGTCCGAAGTGTCCGATCGGTTTGTCCTTCGCTTCCTCGGCCACGTATTCGCCGGCGCCCATCGCTTTCACGATCGAGAGCGAGAGATCCGGAAAGCGCATCGGATCCGCTTTCCTGCGACGCCGCAGGAACTCTTCCAGCGCGCGTGCATCCGGTTCGGGCGGCAACCGCTCTCCAAGCTCCTCGGCGATGCGCTCGATGCGGTCCCACCGCTCCGGCGAGCGGACCACGCGGCGGATGCTGGGAAAGCCGTGCTTCGCGAGAAAGCGCGCCGTGGCGCCGTTCGCGGCGATCATGAAGTCTTCGATGAGCAGCCGCGCGTTGTTGCGCTTCGACTGCTGCAGATCGACGACCTGCCCGTCGCGGATTACCGGCCGCGCTTCGATCGTCTCGAGATCCAGCGCGCCGTGCTCGTGTCGAAGGTCGCGCATGCGATCGGCGGTGCGGTCCTGCATGCGCAGCGACTCGGCCAGCCCTTCCACGCCGCGCATGTTCTCCGGCTCGTCGTCTTCACCATCGAGCCACGCGGCGACGCGGTCGTACGCGAGCTTGGCTTTGTTATGGACGAGCGCGCGATAGACACCGCCATCCTCGGAGGTCCCGTCTTCATGCACCGTCAGCTCGATGACGAGCGCCACGCGGTCTACGCCTTCATTGAGCGATGTCAGATCGGTGGAGAGCTTTTCGGGCAGCATCGGAAAAACGCGCGCAGCCGTGTAGACGGATGTGGTGTTGTGACGCGCGCGGCGGTCGATGGGCGTGTCTTTCTCCACCAACGCGTCGACATCGGCGACGGCGATGAAGATCCGCACATCGCCATTGCCCGCATCCTCGCCCCACGAGAGCTGGTCGAGGTCGCGCGAGTCGTCGTTGTCGATCGAGCACCATGGGAGATGGCGAAGATCGCGGATGCCGCTTTCGCCGTCGCCATCGGCGGGCGCATTGATCCCCGCCAGTTGTTTTCGGACGTCGGCGTCGAAGTCCGGCTGCAGCCCTTTGTCGATCATGGCGCCGTGGGCAATTTCGTCGAGCACTTCTTCATGCTTGCGATTCATGGCTGCGGAAGGTATCACCATGCGATGCCCCGCATGTCGAACGGCCTGCCTGCCGGAGATAACGCTGAGCTCGTCGAGCTCGTCGACGTCACCGCGGCCGAGCTGCACGCCGCCGCCGCGCGCATGCGTGCCGATGAGGGAGTGCTGGCGTGCATCCCCGGCCATTCATCGCTGTATGTGATTCGCGGTGAGAAGCGCGTTTCGACGACGGCGGAAACGCGAGAGCCGCGCGAGTTGCGCGTGCCGGTCGTGTTCGACGGGCTCGATCTGCCCGAGTTGCTGGAGCGTGTTTCCCGCGACACGTTTCTGGAGCGCGTGGCGACGCTGCGCCTGACCGCGCGCTACCTCGGATTTCGCGGTGGTTTCGCCTATCTCGAAGGCTGGCCCGACGAGTGGTCGATGCCGCGACGCCCGACCTCGCGGCCGCACGTGGCGCGCGGCACGTTCGCGATTGCAGGCAACGTGGCCGGGTTCTATCCGATCGACTCGCCGGGCGGATGGAATCTCCTCGGACGGACGAACGTGGATCTCGAGAATGCGCTGATGCCGGGAGACACGATCGTGATCGAGCCCGTTGCGACGGCTGCGGCCGTTGCGTCGAAAGCGGCAGCTGCGGCCACCTCACTCCAGAACGCGGAGCTGCTTGCTTCGCCGCTGACGACGATCGTGACGGAAATCGATTGGTCGCGCGTCGAGCGAGGGCTTCCGCCCGGCGGCCCGTTCGATGATGTGGCGGCGGCGGTGGCGATGAGCGCGGTGGAAGGAAACGCCGAGCTGCTCGAATGCGCGATGACGGGTCCGCATCTTCGTTTCCGGCGCGATGCCGTGATTGCGTGGTGTACGCC
>JALYJW010000213.1 GCA_030775085.1 Acidobacteriota bacterium
CCCGCGTGTCCTCACGATCGCCGCGTTCCGGTCGGTCGGGGCTGATTGCAAGGGAGAAGACCGAAAAGCAATCAGCAAAGAGGAAAACTGCCCTTGACAATCGCTTTCATAGAACGCGGTACGAGGCACCGGCCGGCGCGGAGAAAGATCGAGCAGGGTGTAATGTTTCTGCTCGTCGTGCGTCTCCGAGGTTGAAGACGCGAAATCAATCGTGCTTCGATCGAAGGAGATGTCATGAACGAGCTCAAAGGTTGCACCAGTGGCGACTGCGGAGATTGCGGCTGCGGTCCCGGTTGCGGTTGCTGATCGCACAGGGTCGGTAGGCGGTGCGAAACTGCCTACTGACCACACAAGTCGATGACGCAGACATTCAACGA
Organism: Acidobacteriota bacterium; assembly: GCA_030775085.1. GTDB lineage: Bacteria > Acidobacteriota > Thermoanaerobaculia > Gp7-AA8 > Gp7-AA8 > QHVT01. The sequence goes on from JALYJW010000213.1 coordinate 378, forward strand.
ACCCTTGGCCATGACGTCGTTCGACGTGGTGGAGACGCTCGTGGCCAATCATCGGCAGTTTCTGGCGTTTCTCGAGAAACGCGTCGAGTCGCGCGAGGCGGCGGAGGACATTCTGCAGGAGGCGTTCGTGCGCGGGCTCGATTCCTCCTCGCTGCGCTCGGCGGAATCGGCGACGGCGTGGTTCTATCGCGCGTTGCGCAACGCCGTGGTCGACCACTATCGCCGGCGCGGGACCGAGGCGCGGGCGCTGGAGCATGTGGCGGCCGAGACGGACGAGGCGGTGCCGCCGGATGCGGAGTTGATGGACACGATTTGTTCGTGTGTGACGTCGCTGATCACGACGCTCAAGCCGGAGTACGCGCGCGCCATCCAGCGCGTGGAGCTCGAGGACGTGCCGGTGCGCGACTACGCGGCGGAGGAGAAGATGACGGCGAACGCCGCGGGCGTGCGTCTGTTCCGTGCCCGCGAGGCGCTGAAGCGGCGCATCATCCAAAGCTGCGGCACGTGCGCCGATCACGGATGCCTCGACTGCCGCTGCGGCAGCCGAGGCTGAGGGCCCGAGATAACGGCTAGGAGCTTGCGCGGCAGACAATGCTCCTCAGGCGACAGGCATGGCGAAGGCTTGGCCAACCAGCGCTGCCGGCCGTGCCGGCTAGACCTTCTTCGCTTCGTCGATCATCAGCTCCTGGCCATCGCCACAACTGACGAGCTTTCCTTTGACCTGCACGCGCCCGGTGTTGGTCAGCTTGAGGACGGAACTCTTCGTCTTCTCGCAGACCGTGTAGCTCTGGTCGGTGTCCGCGACGCGGAAGACCGTCTTCGCTTCGTCGCCGGAGCCGATGCTGGCCAGCGTGCCGGTGAGCTCGACGTTCTTCACGTTCTTCTTGGTGGTATCGCACTCCTTGCCTCCGGCAAAGAGAGTGGCCGCGGTGAACAGCGCAATGAGAACCATGATCAGTCTTTTCATCTGAACGTCTCCTTTATGTCCGCACAGTAGGCTCCTCGCTGTCCGGAGTCTTGTCAGAACGGTCAACGATCGCCGACCTGGTGTCGCAGGATCTCAAAGCGCGGCGGCGCGGACATCAGGGAAACAGCGGTGGAGGCACTCTCTTCTTGGTGGCTTGCTCGAAGGCGTATCCCAATTTCAGCAGCGTCGGCTCGCTGCACGCTCTGCCCGTGAAGCTGACGCTGAACGGAACCGGTTTGGCGTTGAACGATTCGGGAAAGGCGGGTGTCGGTGCGTTCGGGACCGTGGCGAAGGGAATCATCACGGTCGGGTAGCCGGGGCGTGCGGCGATGGAAGCGCCGAAGCCGGCGGGGAAGAGGAGCGCGTCGAGCTTGTGCTGCTCCATGACTTTGTCGATGCCGTGCGTGGCGGTGAGGCGAATGTCGTTGGCGCGGTCGGATTCATAGCGCGCGCGATAGAGCTCGAGGTCCATCGCGTCGGAGACATCGAGCAGTGACTGACCGTACTTGATCGCGCCGAGTTTTTGATGCGCGATGTTCCAGTCGCGCAGCTCGGTCAGCGATTTCAGCGGCGCGGCTTTGCCGAGCGACGCCAGCCAGAGATTGAAATCGCGCTCCATCCCGTACATGAAGTCGATCGAACAGGTCTTCGCCTTCACGTCGTCGAGATCGGTGCAGATGCCCCAGTGCAGCAGGTTGTTCTTCGGGTCCTTGTCGATGATGCTCGGGATGTCGGCGGGATCGACGATCGTCGCGCCCTGCGCCCGCAGCACGGCGATCGCATCGTTCATCACTTTGAGCTGATCGGGATTGAGTCCACCGCGCGGGTTCTCGGTCTTCTCGCCAATCTGGGGCGCCGTGAACTTGTCGTAATAGAACGCGCGGGGGATGCCGATGCGCGCGCCTTTCAACCCGTCGCGTTTCAGATACTGCGTGTAATCGCGATTCGGCGGCGGCGTGCAGTTCTCCTCGAAGGGATCGTGCGAGTCGCTACTTTCGAGCACGCCGAGGAGAATCGCGGCGTCGGTGATGCTGCGCGCCATCGGACCTGGCGTGTCCTGATCGGCGGTGATGGGGATGACGCCGTAGCGCGACACGCGTCCGACGGTCGGCTTCACCGCGGCGAGCATGTTGGCGTTGGCGGGACTGAGGATCGATCCCGAGGTTTCGGTGCCGACGTTCGCAGCCCAGAAATTCGCGGCCGTGCCGGTGCCGGAGCTCGAGCCGCCGGTGGCCATGGCCGGCCGTCCGTCGCCCTGCACTTCACGCGGATCGCGACGCGGGTCGTAGGGATTGAAGCCGTAGCCGTTGAGCGCGTTGTAGTTGGTCGGCATCGGCGTGGGACTGCCGGCCACCCAGTTGGCGAGCTCGGTGAGCTGGGTCTTGGCGAGGATGATCGCGCCGCCGTCACGCAGGTTTTTCGTGAGCGTCGCGTCGTACGGCGGAATGAGTCCCTCGAACGCCAGCGCGCCTCCGGTGGTCGGCATGTCGGTGGTGTGGATGTTGTCCTTCAGCGCGACCGGGATTCCATGCAGCGGGCCGCGCAGCTTGCCGGCTTTGCGCTCGCGATCGAGAGCCTCCGCTTCTTCGAGCGCTTTCGGATTGACGGTGATGATCGCGTTGAGTTTGTCTTCGTAGGTGGCAATGCGCACGAGGTACTGCAGCACCAGCTCGCGCGACGTCACGCGGCCATCTTTCAGGGCTCGCTGCATCTCCGGAATTGTGGCCTCGACGACGTTGAATGGCTTCGCCGGCGGCTTCGCGGCGATGGTGATGAACGCGATGAAGAGGAGCGCGACGACACGTTTCATGCGCGCATTGTAAGGGGACGACGAGGGGCCTCCGGCGGGCCGGCCCGGCCGGCAGCGTTTGTGTTTGCGCCGAAACTTCAATCAGCGCTGCCGGCC
>JALYJW010000214.1 GCA_030775085.1 Acidobacteriota bacterium
CCCTAGCCCTCTCCCCGGAGGGGAGAGGGGACTGGGGGCTCTTAGTCCCCTCTCCCCGCAACGGCGGGGAGAGGGCTAGGGTGAGGGGCGGCTCTCGCGCAGCAGCACTCCTCGTAGCCCTTTTCATCGCAGCCACCGCGTCCGCTGCCGATCGCCCCCGTCTCGTCGTCGTCATCTCCGTCGATCAATTGCGCTTTGACTACGTCGACCGTTTCGCGCCCTGGTTCACCGAGCGCGGGTTCAAGCGATTTGCGCGAGAAGGCGCGGTCTTTCCGAATGCACGTTACCGCTATAGCGCAACGTTCACCGGTCCCGGTCATGCCGCGATCGGAACGGGTTTGCTGCCGGCGGAGAGTGGGATCGTCGGGAACAGTTGGTTCGAGCGTGACAGGCCGGTCGATGAGGCGCAATGGCGGTGGTACTTCAACGACATCACGCCGTATGTCGCGCCGAAGCTGGCATCACGCAAGATCGCGCCGGGCCAGGCGTGGTGGAAGCTCGGTGGCACACCGCGCTACTGCACGTACGACGAGCGCGTGCAAGTCACTGCTGGCAAGTCGGCCGGCATGTCGCCCTCAAACCTGTCCGGCGATGCCCTCGGCGATCGGATCAAGGAGCGTTATCCGCGCGCGCGCGTGATGGCGCTGGCGCTGAAAGATCGCGCCTCCATTCTCATGGGCGGCCGCCGCGCCGATGCCGCGTATTGGTTCGACCGCGATCTTCCGGGCTTCATCTCGTCGACGTATTACCAGTTCAATCCCGACGTGTTTACGTTCAATGCGCACGTGCGCGGCTATCTGCCGGCTTCGCAGGAGTGGCGACCGTCTCCGCACATCCCGCCGGACGAGATGCGCCGCGTGACGTTCGATCCTCCCGAAGCGTGGCCATTGAAAAACACAACCTACGGCGGAACGTTTCCTCATCCCGTTCAAACGATGAGGGCGCTCACCTATGCGCCGTTCGGGCAGGATTTGGTGTTCGACTTCGCGCAGTACGTCATCGCCACGGAGAAGCTTGGAACGGGTGACGATCCCGATCTTCTCTTCGTCGGCATCACGCCCGCCGACTATGTCGGCCACTATTACGGCCCCGATTCGATGGAAGTGGCCGACAACATGGTCCGCCTCGATCGTTCGCTGGCCCACTTCCTCGATGCTCTGGAGCGGCGCTTCGGCGATGACGTGCTCGTAGCGCTCACGGCCGATCACGGCGTGCAGCCAAATCCTGAAATCGTGAAACTGCGCGATCCGAAAGCGGATGCAGGCCGCATCGATGTCCGCACGCCCGACCCGAACGCCACGCGCATCGACGATCTCCCGCCCACGCGCATCGAGATCGAGCGCAAGCTCGCAAGCCGGCTGAAGATCAGCTTCGCCGACGATGCGCCGCTCTCGCACGCGCTCGTCTATTTCTTCGAAGAGCCAGGACTGTGGCTCAACTGGAAACGCGTCGCCGAGCTGGGTCTCGATGGCGAGCGCGTCAAACGCGCGCTGCGCGACGTCGTGCGCGAGATGAAGCATCACGGCATCGCGGATGCGTGGACCAACACCGAAATGGCTGCTGACGCTGCGAATGAATCCAGTATCCGGCAACTGATGCGGGTTTCGTTGCGTTCCGACCGTTCGGGCGATGTGCTCATCGCGCTGCGGCCCGGCTGGATCTGGATGTGGGGATCGAACAGCACGACGCATGGACAACCTGTCGAAAACGACATGCACGTCCCGCTCATGTTCTGGGGCGCTGGGGTGAAGCCCGGGCGCTACGAGATCGACGCTTCCCCGCTCGATCTTGCGCGCACACTCGGCACGCTGTTCGGCGTCGAGGCCGGCGGTCGAGCCTCGCACGCGCTGCCGTGCTTTTAACGATCGTGATCGTCACGCACGAGCGTAACGGCGCGCACTGCATTCGCGATCCAGCTCTGGACTAGAACGAACGGTCGTGCTATTTTATCGGAGTCAAGGAGAAAACATGACAGAGGTCGCAGCCATCGCACCCGCAGAGCTTTCTCGTCCCCTGTCCCTGACCGTGATTCGCGGCGCGCTCCGCCTGCTCTCCGCAACCGCGCCGCGCTTTGCCTCGCGTGTGGCGGCCGATCTGTTCATGAAGCCGCGCCGCTTTCCGACTCCTCCGCGCGAGCAGGCCATCCTCGCGAAGGGCACGCCCTTCACCGTGCGCCTCGGCGCGTCGAGTGAAGTCCATGCTTGGCGATTCGGCGAAGGTCCGGCGGTGCTGCTCGCGCACGGATGGGAAGGCCGCGGCTCGCAGCTCACGCCGTTTGTCGCGCCGCTTCTCGATCGCGGCTACTCCGTCGTCACGTTCGATGCGCCCGGCCACGGCGCCTCGCCCGGATCGCGATCGTCGCTCCCGCACTTCGCGTGGGCGGTGCGTGCAGTGGCCGATACAGTCGGCGGGCCGCAGGCCATCATCGCGCATTCCCTCGGCTGCGCCGCCGCCACGCTGGCATTGCGCGACGGACTCACCGCCGGCCGCCTCGTCTTCATCGCGCCGCCGCTCAATCCACGCGACTACACCGCCCGCTTCGGCGAGATCCTCGGCCTCGACGCCGCAACGATCGAAGGTCTGCAGATGCGAATCGAAGAGCGATTCGCGCGCAAATGGAGCGACTACTCGCTCGAAGAAACCGCGCGTCTCATGACCACTCCCCTGCTCGTCGTCCACGATCGCGAAGACCGCGACACGTTCTGGAGCGAAGGAGCCGCACTCGCCGAAGCGTGGCCTGGAGCAAGGCTGTTGACGACGGAAGGACTCGGCCATCGGCGCATCCTGCGCGACAAATCCGTCATCGCCGGCGTCACGCAGTTCATCGATTTGTTGTCGTGATTATCTCGAGGGACTAGAATCCTCGCATGCGAGTGGCTTCCGGTCGAGTGATCGATGGGCGCGTTGATCTTCTTGGCGCTGAATTGCCGGAAGGCGCGTCCGTCACCGTCCTACTCTCTGAAGGGGACGAGACGTTCGAGGTCGATGAGGAGACTGAAAAGATGCTCCTCGAATCGATCGCGCAGTGTGACCGCGGGCAGACTGTACCTTTCGAGAGCGTGCTCGAAGAGCTTCGCCGGCGCGGGTGAGCGTCCCGAAGTCTTCGCAAAATGTCGGTACAACCTCGCGAGACGTGCGCGAGGGTTTTGGAGTGCGGTGGCCGCAGCCGCCGCTTTTGTATGTTCGTGCAGCGCGGTGA
>JALYJW010000215.1 GCA_030775085.1 Acidobacteriota bacterium
GCCTCGCTCCGTGGCACACAAAAGCGGTGGCTGCGGCCACCGCACTCCAAAATATATCGCTCACTCATCGCAGTCCCACGAACTCCTCGGCATCGAACTCCCAGCGATCGATGTCCGGATCCCATGAGTCCCACGGCACGATGGCGGCCATTCGTTCGCGCAGGCCCGGCGGGATGACCTCGGGGACGATGAACGCTTTCTGGCGGCGCAGTTTGTAGGGGTTGCGGAACTCGAATCCGAGGACGCCGAGGATGTAGCGGGCGATGTACCAGGTGGCCTGCGGGTTCCAGCCGTGCGCGATCTTGACCACTACGCCGAGGCCTTCCGGAAACTCGGGATGCTCGATGGAAAGACCGAGCAGGCCGTCCGCACCTTCCTTGGCCAACACGCGTCCACCGCACGCCTTGAGCACTGTCGAGTCGAGACGGTTGAAGCCGCCGATGAGATCGGGATGCGCGACCATCGCGTTCCAGATCCAGTCCTCGTTTTTCTCGGTCACGAGATTCGCGAACAGCCTGGCCAGATCGGTGACGGTGTTGGACACCGTCGGCAGGCCGCAGCCGTCTTTCGCGATCGCACCCGTTTTCCAATCAGGACCGAGCACGCTGCGCATGTAGGCGAGGTACTCCTGAAAGAACGGATGGTGCGGCCAGACATAGCCGACGCGCCGCCAGCCCTTGAGCCGGCAGCCGTGCAGGATGGCGGCGTGCTCTCCGGAACAGCAGTGATACCAGCGGCGCGGGCGGCGCACCTGCCGGCCGAACTGCACGAGCGGCACATCGTGCGGCGTCTGCATCAATCCCCATTCCGCCTCGCGGAGGATCGAGCGCGCCACGGCCACGTGCTCCGTATCGCCGTTGTGCGAGGCGCAGGAGATGGCCTGCTGCTCGCTCGTGAGCGCGGTGGCGAACTCCTTCCGGAACACTTTCATCATGATCGGCTTGACCATGGAGCGGCCGTAGACCTCGACGTTGCCGCCGAAGGAATGGACGACATTGCGGCCGGAGACCCAGGAGACAGCGCCGTGGATCGTGTTCTCGGCCACGCCGTTGCGGCGGTACTCGACGAGCGGCTGCCAGTTGGGCATGGCCCGCGCGAAGTTGGGCGCGGCGGACTCGTCGAATGTCGAAATCTCTTGATCGATAGTAGTCATGTAAATTGCGGCGCTATTCGGGTCATGAAATCCGTCATGTTTTTCATGACTCGTTTCGAGTCGTGATTATTGAAGTCGAACCAGAGCATGAGCCGGTCCGCGGGATCGAAGCGCTCCCGCATCTGCCCGATGATGGTCTCCGCGTCGCCGACCAGCGCGTTGTTCGTGGCCCGGCGCACTTTTTCCTCGTCCAGCGTTCCTTCCAGCGCGCGCCAGTAGTTCGACAGCGCGTCGCGCGCTTCCTCGCGGGCCCGATCCGCGTCGTCGTTGATGAACACGAGCACGGTGCGCGGCATCAGGCGGCGTTGCCACGGCCCGCCGTCGGGATGGTAGTGCGTGAGCATGCGCGCGTTGGTCTGCTCGATCTCGTCGCCGGGCGTGATCGAGAGATTGAACACGCCCACGGGAAGGAGCGTGTTGGCGAAGATCTGCGTGGCCGCATCGTGCGAGCCGATGGAAAGGCGCAGCAGATCCATGCGCGATTCCTGCGGCACGATCTTGAGGGTCGGGAAGCGCCAGCGCGGCTCGAGCGGAATCTCGTCAGTCTCCTGACCGTGTGCGTCGACGACGCGCTGCCACTCGTCGTCCTTGCGGAAGTCGCTGCGTCGCAGCGAGCGCGGCGCGATCTTCTCCGAGCTCAGGATCTCGCCGCGGAGCAGGCGCAGGAAAATCTCGGTCGCTTCTTCGAAGATCTTGTTCTTCACCACCGGCCAGGCCGCGTTTTCGACCGCGTTGCGCGGAACGATGCCGTAGGGAACGTTGATGAACGGGAAACGGCCCGAGGCGAAGCCGATGGTGAGCAGGCGCCGCTCGTTCTCGTCGAGACCGTGCAGCGCAAGGAATGTCTTGATGCGCTCCGCAGCGGCGATCGGCCCGCCGTTGCAGAGGATGTTCATGATCGCCGAGCCGATTCCGATCCGTTTCGTCCGCCCGAATACACGGTGCGCGAGTTGGAGGATGTCGGTGTTGAGTCCGATCTCGCCGACGAAGTGCGGGATCACGGCGCCCGGATTCATCTTCTGGATCTCTGTCGAAAGATGACTCTCGGCGACCCAGGCGGTGCCGAAACCCAGCTCGTCCGCGAGCTCGATCTGCTCGAAGAAGTTCGCGAACATGACCCGCTCGCTCGGCAGATAGCCGTGGACGCCGGTCTGGCAGATGGAGAAGAAGATGTCGAGCTCCATGGAGGCACTACAGTAGGCGACATGAAACGCGCGATCAACCTCGCCGCTCTCCTCTCCGCTCTCCTCCTCGCCGTCGCCTGCGTCTCCTCGAGCACGATTCCGCAGAATCGTTACGGGCTGCAGGTCGTGCCGGATCGCGCGACGTACGAAGGGCTCGCCGCGACCGAGCCCGAAAAGCGGCTCGTCGATCTCACCTCGCTCGGCATTCCGATCGACATCCGCTACGCCACCGCGGACAACTTCATGAAGACGCCGCTGTACCCGGTGGCGAAGGCCTATCTGCGCGCGCCGGCCGCACGTGCGCTGGCCGATGTGCAACGCGAGCTTGCATCGCGCGATGTGGGGATCAAGGTTTACGACGGGTACCGTCCCTATCGAGTCACCGAGGCGATGTGGGAGCCGATCAAGAACCCCGACTACGTTGCCGATCCCTCAAAAGGCTCACGCCACAATCGCGGTGCCGCCGTCGACCTCACGCTCGTCGATCTCGAGACCGGTGCCGAGCTCCCGATGCCCACCGGCTACGACGACTTCACCGAACGCGCCGCCCACGCCTTCACCGATCTTCCGGCGGATGCGATTGCCAACCGCGCACTGCTGCGCGATGTGATGGTGAAGCACGGCTTCGACCCTCTCCCCTCGGAATGGTGGCATTACGACTTCAGGGGCTGGGAGAAGTTCGAGCTGATGAATGTGGGTCTCGATGAGTTGTGACGGGCGGCCGACCGCAACCAAGTGTGAGCCAAGGTTGGACAGGCACGTTTCCTGGGACCCGTGTATTCACCACAGAGGGCACAGAGAACACAGAGGGGATGCGGAG
>JALYJW010000216.1 GCA_030775085.1 Acidobacteriota bacterium
GACCACTACACGCTGAATGACATCGCCGGACTCGAAAACCCGACCGCGGAAATGCTGGCTATCTGGATCTGGCGCGAGCTCGCGCCGCAACTGCCGATGCTGCATCGCGTCACCATCGAAGAGACGTGTACCTCGCGCTGTCACTACTTTGGTTAGCAGTCGCCTACTGCCGCAACGGTACGAATCGCACTGACTCCAGCCTCGTTCGCGTCACGCGTCCATCGCGCCGCTCGATCAGCCAAAGGTACTGGAAATCCGATGCGCCCACGGGAAGGATGCAGCGGCCTCCTTCCGCGAGTTGATCGATGAGGTTCTCCGGCAGAATCTCGGGCGCAGCAGCGGAGAGAATGGCGTCGAAGCGAGCATGCTCGCGGAAGATCTCCAGACCATTGCCGGCGCCGAGGGTGACGTTGTCGATCCCGAGTTGATCGAGCCGTTCGCGCACAGCCGATGCAAGGTCGGGCTCCACCTCGGCGCTATAGACGTGACGAACCAGCCGCGCCAGGATGGCGGTCTGATATCCCGAACCGGTGCCGATCTCCAGCACGCGCTCGTGGCCGCGCAGCCGCAGTAGTTCCGTCATGAGCGCGACGATGTACGGCTGTGAGATGGTCTGACTGTGCCCGAGGGGCAGCGGCGTGTCGTCATACGACGAGGCGCGCAGGTTGGGCGGAACGAACAGCTCCCGCGGAACGGAACGGAATGCAGCCAGAACACGGGAGTCGGAAATGCCGCGGGCGATGATCTGCTCGCGGAGCATCTGTTCGTTTGCTTCAGACATGCGCTTGGGACCTCGGAACCGAAGGGAGAATGCGGAAGTGCAACGCCGGTTCCAAATGCAACGGCAAATCGTTTGCACATCGCGACTTCGCAGCAGATCGACATCTCACGAAGCCGCACCGGAGCCCATCACATGTTTCCAGTGAAACGCCAGCATGTCCTCATGCTCGTCCTTGCCCTGCTTACACCACTCGGCGCCGAGGCGGCCAGGCGCCGCGCCGCGGCCCACCCCGGCCTCTCCTTCATCGAAGTATCCAGCCAGGGCGGATACGCGAGTCGCACCAGCGTCTTCCAGGGCGGTTCCGTCACGTTTCATATCGCCTCCGCGGCGCAACCGCTGAGCGTCGAGATCGTTAATCTCGCCGAGCCGGATCGCGTGCTGATGACGATCGAAAACCTGACCTCGCATGCGCAGAGCTGCGCCGGCAAATCCCGCAACGGCTGTGAGTGGGACGCCACGACGACCATCTTCATCCCCTCCGATTGGCCGAGCGGTTACTACGCGGCGCGCTTCCCCACCAGTTTCGGCCAGCGCTGGGCTCCGTTCATCGTGCGAGCGGCGCAGCCCGCAAACGCCTCGAAGATTCTCCTTCTGTCCGCGACGCACACGATGCAAGCCACGAATCGATTCGGCGTTGTCGCCGTGGAGGACCGCGTCTCGTATCAGCGGCCGTATTCGCAGAACGAGGGACTCGCCGGCTACAGCGACGATGAACAGGTCTTCGTCGATTGGCTGACCGCGGAGGACGTGCCGTTCGAGGTGGCCTCCGACGTCGATCTCGAGGATCCAACGTTGTTGTCGCGCTATCACCTCGTCATCATCGCCGGCCGTTCCGCGTACTGGACGTCACGTGCGCGCGAGAACATTGAACAGTACAGCCGCAATGGCGGTCACATCGCCGTGTTCAACGGAAGCACGATGTGGCGGCAGGTGCGCCTCGAGGATGACAACCTGACCATCGCCGGCACGTTGCCGTCCGGTCCCGCCGCACCAGACCATGGGCAACAGCTGGTGGCGGCAAACTGGTTCGATTCCCCGCTCTTCAATCCCGAGACGCGATTCTTCGGTACGTCGCTACGCTATGGCGGCCACGCCAACCACGATGATGACGATGCGCTCCTGCCGCTCGAGCAGCGAACGGGATGGACGGTCTTGGCCCCCACCCACTGGATTTACGTAGGAACGAATCTCGTCTACGGCTCGACGTTCGGCCGCGAGACGGTCGGCCTCGAAGTGGGCGGATCGCTGCTCAATTGCGATACGCACGGCAACATCATCGGCATCGATGCTTCCGCCGGAACGCCGGCCAACTACAGCGTCCTGGCCTGGACTCCCGCGAGCGAGGGGACGGGAACGATGGGCATCTACACGATCTCGGGCGGTGGCGCCGTCTTCAACGCCGCGTCGCAGCGATGGGTACATGGTCTTCGCGACAATCCGATCGTCAGCCGGATCACGCGCAACATCATCGATCAATTCGTCACCGGGGAACCGGTTCCGCACAGCGGCAAGACGGCCATGATGCTGACCGAGGAGACGTTCAACTGTCAGCAGCGATACACGCTGCACTCTCTGCCCGGTTGGAAGGAAACCAGCGAGGCGCGGGCAACGGTCACCGAACGCTGCGCCTATGAAGGCACGGCCGGCCTGGAGTTTTCAGGCGCGGACGGCATCGAGATCATCCGTGATTTCACGCCCACCGACACGCACAAAGAGATCGGCGCGCGTTTCTACATCAACGTCGACTCCTACCAGGGAACGGCCGGCTCGCCTCTGGCTCGGGTCGCGCTACGTAATACGGTCGGGCAACAATCGGATGAACCGCTCGTCGTGGAATTCAGCAACGTCGACGGCAAACCGCAAACCCGTCTCATCCGCCGCGACTCCGCCGGCAACCGATTCGCGAGCGATTGGCTGGAGCTCGGCGGCGGTGGCTGGCACCTGGTCTGGCTGACCTGGCGCTCACCCGGCGAGATCGTGCTGCAGATGGACAAAATCCCAACGCGAACTCTCACGAACACCGATGGATCGCAGACAGTGGGGGAAATCACCTTCGAGCTCCCGCAAGCCGGCCGCTCGGACAGCAGCGGTTACGTCTGCATCGACACGCTTGCCGTCGGAAAGGTGAAACCAGGCAGCGTTCCGCCGAACCCTTAGAGAGAGAGTTGCCACCGCGTGCGTTAGCACGCGCTCGGGCGGCTCCGCATCGCGCCGCGATGCCTCGTACCGCGTTTAGCGGTACGGAGAGGGTAGCCGTGGGTTGCGCGCGCAGACGCGCTACCC
>JALYJW010000217.1 GCA_030775085.1 Acidobacteriota bacterium
GGTGGCGGCCTCGCTCCGTGGCATACGAAAGCGGTGGCTGCGGCCACCGCACTCCAAAATGGTTGCCGCCAATATCGCGGAGCGCTCCATCACGCTCGTGCGCGACACACACGCGCTGCTCCCGTTGCGCACGACGAACATCGCCACCGTCATCGTTAGCCCGCACGGCGATGCGCTCGATGATGCGATGCACGGGCTCGGCGCATCAGTCGAAGTCGATGATGCCGACGTGCTCCTGCTGCTGCTCGCCATCCGTCCGAAGTCCGGCGCAGGTACGATCGGCGTTCCCGAAGACATCCGGCAACTCGCGCAACGTCACGCGCACAAGACCATCGCCATCGCCTTCGGCAGTCCGTACGTCCTGCGCGAGCTCGGTGACGTCAGCACGTTCGTCTGCGCCTGGGGCCCGCAGCCGCTGCTCCAGATCGCGGCCATGCGCGCCCTTCGCGGCGAGATCGAAATGCGCGGCAAATTGCCCGTGCGCATCGGATAAGCAACGCTCTCCTCGACGCACGACGCGGGAACTTCTTGCCAGTCGATGCATGGGCGCACCTCACCACAGAGACACAGAGGGCACGGAGGGGACACAGAGGAAGGCGATGAACCTGATCGCCGCCTTTTTCCATGACTGCTTTACTCCGTCCTCCTCCGTCGCCCTCTGTGTCTCTGTGGTGAGAGCCGTGTGGCGGTGATGCACACCTGATCAACCTTGGCGATTGGTACCATTCGCGTCGTGCGACGCTCGCTGATTCCGTTCGTCTTCTTCCTGCTCGTCGCTGCCGCATTCCGCGACGAGAAGCTCGTCGAGATCGACGTCGCCGTGCGCGACGCCATTGCGGCGAAGCGGCTTCCCGGTGCCGTGCTGCTGATCGAGCACAGTGGCGAGCGGGTTCTCCGCGCATACGGTAATCGCGCGCTCGAGCCGCGTGTCGAGCGGATGACGACCGATACGATCTTCGACGCCGCGTCGATCACGAAGGTCGTGGCTACGGCGCCGTCGGTCTGGTTGTTGATCGAGCGTGGGAAGTTGTCGCTCGATCAATCGCTGCGCAGCGTTTTGCCCGAGTTCACGGATGACGCGGTCACGTTGCGCCATCTCCTCACGCACACGTCGGGATTGCGGCCCGGTCTCGATCGCGATGATTGGCGCGGTTACGAGGAAGGCATCCGGCGAGCGCTGATCGAGAAGCCGCAGAACCGGCCGGGCGTGGTCTTCCGCTACTCCGACATCAACTACATACTTCTCGGGGAGGTGGTGCGTCGCGCTTCCGGCCAGCCGCTCGATCAGTTCGCGAAGAAGAATATCTTCGCGCCCCTCGGGATGAAGGACACGACGTTCGTTCCTAAAGCTTCGATACGCATCGCGCCGACCGAGGAAGGATTGCGCGGCGTCGTCCACGATCCGACGGCGCGGCGTATGGGCGGCGTGGCCGGTCACGCAGGACTGTTCACGACCGCTGCCGATCTGGCGAAGTTCGCGCGTGCGGTGCTCGATGGGAAGTTCTTTCCGCGCGAGATGACGAGCATCGCCTCGCCCGCCGAGGTGGCGGTGAAGCGTGCAGCGGGATTCGACATCGACTCGAACTACAGCCGTCCGCGCGGCGATTACTTCCCGCAGGGATCGTTCGGACATACAGGATGGACGGGCGGATTTCTCTGGATCGATCCGTCGTCGCGCACGTTCTATGTTTTTCTCTCGAACCGCGTGCATCCGGACGGGAAGGGGAGCGTGGTCGCGTTGCAGCATCGCCTCGGCACGCTGATCGCGGAATCACTGACCGGCTTGACGTTCACGCCGCCCGTTCGCCGCGTCGGCTACGTCCTTGGCGGCGCGGACGCGCAGAACGGAATCGACGTGCTGCACGCCAGCGGATATGAAGCGCTGCGCGGGATGCGCGTCGGCCTCATCACGAATCACACAGGCATCGACCGCGCCGGAAATCCGACGGTCGATCTGTTGCGCAGCGCGCCCGGCATGACGCTCACCGCGATCTTCACGCCGGAGCACGGTCTGCGCGGTACCGCCGATGAAAAGATCGGCGACGAGCAATACCAGGGCATCCCCGTCTACAGCCTCTACGGTGAGCGCCGCAAGCCGTCGCCCGAGCAACTGGCGAACGTCGACGCGCTCGTCTTCGACATCCAGGACATCGGCACGCGCTTCTACACCTACATCTCGACGATGGGGATGGCCATGGAAGCGGCGGCGGAATCGAAGAAGAAGTTCGTGGTCCTCGACCGCGTGAATCCGATCGGCGGCGATGTCGTGGAAGGGGCGCTACTGGAAGGGAAAACGGATTTCGTCGGCTGGCATCCGCTGCCGGTGCGTCACGGCAAGACGGTCGGCGAGCTGGCGAACATTTTTCGCGACGAGCGTGGCATCGACGCCGATCTCACCGTCGTGCCGGTTCAGGGATGGAAACGTGAGCAGTGGCAGGACGAAGCCGGCCTGCCGTGGATCAACACCTCGCCAAACATCCGCTCGCTGCGAGCGGCCGCGCTCTATCCCGGCATCGGCTTGATGGAGCGCGCCATCTCCGTCGGCCGTGGCACCGCCACGCCCTTTGAAATTCTCGGCGCGCCTTACATCGACGGCGCCGCACTGATCCGCGCCGTCGGGAAACTTCCCGGCGTGTCGCTGACGCCTGTGCGATTCACGCCGACGGCGAGCACGCACAAAGGGGAAGAGTGTGGCGGCGTGCGAATCACGATCACCGACCGTCGTGCGCTGCGGTCAGTTTCAGTGGGGCTGAGCATCGCTGCTGCGCTGGCGCGTTTGTATCCGGATCGGTTTCCTGTTGATGAAATGCAGCACCTGTTGCGGCACCAGGCCACGCTTGACGCGATCCGTTTGGGCGTGACGCCTTAACTTTTTCGCGAGAGCGGCCCCTCACCCTACCCTCTCCCCACCGCGATAAGGCCGCGGCGGGGAGAGGGGACTGTTAGTTGCGAGTCCCCTCTCCCCACGGCGGGTTCATCGCCGAGGGGAGAGGGTTAGGGTGAGGGGCGGCTCTCGCG
>JALYJW010000218.1 GCA_030775085.1 Acidobacteriota bacterium
CCCACCCGCGTGTCCTCACGATCGCCGCGTTCCGGTCGGTCGGGGCTGATTGCAAGGGAGAAGACCGAAAAGCAATCAGCAAAGAGGAAAACTGCCCTTGACAATCGCTTTCATAGAACGCGGTACAAGGCACCGCGGATCGTTGCGAAGCCGAGGCCTGCCTACTGCTTCTCCATGTCCACCGGGCTTTCCGTCTCACTCTCGATTGCGAACGAGTCCCGAATGTCGCTCGTCGTCATGTAGTGGAGTCTGGCGTTGTTCTGGTACTGCGTGGCGTCGGTGACGAGGCGGTTGAGGAGGCGGAAGTGGCGGCGTTCGTGGGTGAAGCGTTTCAATTCGGGATAGATGAATCCGACGCCGGCCAGTGCGAAGGCGAACATGGCTTCGACAATTTTGATGAATGGCAGCGCGAGCAGGATGCTGCCGAGGAGCAGGCCGCCGAGGGCGAAGGCGAAGCGGGCTGCCGGATCGCCGCCGCGCCAGACGCCGAAGTTTGCGCGCTCGAGCGCGGTCATCTCGCGTGCCGCCTGGATGTACTGGGGCATGGCGGTCTCCAGGACCTCCGTTTCCAGCACGCTCCAGTATGCCGGGGCGCCGCCGAACTCGTCGTAGGCCTGTTTGATCTTGGCGAGCTTGGCGCGCGCGACGCGGAGCAGCTCCGTCTCCGCCTCGTCGTCATCGAAGCCGCGACGCCGATGCTCGCATTCCTCGAGCACGACGAAGACCACGCTTCCGAAGTCGTATTCCGGTCCGGCGATGTTCAGCATCAGTTGTTGGGCTTCCCGTCTTCCTGCTGTTGTTGCTGAATGGTGCGGAACATGCCGAGCTGCTGGAGCAGCTTGTTGCCGTCGATGATCACGTTTCCGTTGGGCATCTTGGGGATCTGGCGGATCTCTTTCTTCTGCAGCGCGTCGATCAACTGCAGGCTGACGTAAGCATCGCCGGCGCTGCCGTTGAGCGCGGCGCGTTCTCGGCGAATGCCTTCGGAGACCGCGCTCTTCTCCGCGATCACCGCCTGGGCTTCCTGCTCGCGTCGTCCGAGATAGGCATCCGCGGCGCGCTTGGCCTGTTCGAACTCGCCCTCGGCGCGCGTCAGGTGTTCGGTCAGCTCGGAGATTTTTTGCTGCAGGTTGGCCTTGTTCGATTCCAGCGTGGCCAGGATCTCGGCTTCCAGTTTCTCGGCCTGCTTCTCCGCCTCTTTGCGTTGATTGATGAGCTTTTGATAATCGGGCTTGAAGGCGAAATTGCCGAGGATGACCTGCTCGACGATGACGCCATACGGAGCGAGATGCGCGCCGAGGATGCGGGTGGCATCGCTGGCGGCGCGGAAACGAAGGTCGGGGTTGTAGTACTCCTCGGAATCGAGGCGATTGAGCACGTCGCGGACATACGAGCGCGCCGCGGGCCGGACCAGACGGTCCTCCAGCAATTGCGTCGATGGTGCGGCCAGTTCCCAGATCCGCACGGCCTTCGACGGATCGATGCGCCAGCGGACGGTGACGTCGGTCTCGATGTCATTGCCGTCGCGCGTCTTGAAGCGGAGGTCGTCTTTCTGGCCGCGGTGCTTGCTGGTGGCCTGCGCGGACATCACCAGGCTCTGCGTCGAGACGTCGAACTTCGTCCAGTCGTTGACGATCGGCGTGAAGAAATAGGTGGCGCCCGGAGGAGCCACTTCGGTGGCGCGCGTGATTTTATTGAAGCGGATGCCCACTTCCGTGGCACCGGTGGCGTGCGGCGTACAGGCGGCTGTCGTGAGAAGCAGCGAGGCGGCGGCGAGTGCGATCAATGTGCGTTTCATGGTCTGTCCTATTGCGCCGTTCTATTGCGACCCAAGTGTGCGGAGGTCCGTCGGATCTTCGCTGATGTAGATCGGACCTTTGATGCTGTTGAGCAACGCCAGACCTTTGCGCAAGCGGAGCAGCTTGTCGGAGCCGGCGCCTTCCATGGCCCGGTTGATGAGCTCCGTACCTTGCGCTTCCGCCTTGCGGACCAGGAGATCGGCTTCGGCATGGCGCGAGCGCTCGTAGAGGTCGCGCTGCGCGTTGATTCCGGTGATCTGCGCTTGAAATTCAGCGGTCTTGATGTTGATGAAGTTCTGTCCCTGCGCCGCGGTTTGCCGCAGCCGCGTGTCGACCTCGGCCTGTTTGGCGAGGGCGCGGTTGGTGAGCACCGACTGGTCCTGAATCTTCTTCTGCTCGGTGAGCGATTGGAAGGTGGGCGGATAGTCGTACTGCCGGATGAGGATGTCGGCGAGCTCGATGCCGTTTTCCTTGAATAGCGCAGAGAGCTGCGTCTTGAGGCTGTGCGCTTTGGCGAGCCGCTGGTCGCGATAGAACTCTTCGGCCCGCAGCTCGCCGAGGTGCTGCTTCACGGTCGGATCGGTCAGGCGGATGACGACGTTGTCTTCATACGCGCGGCCGAAGCCGAAGCGCGAGACCACGAGGAACGGATCGGCGATGCGATAGATCACCGTCACGTCCACGGCCACCGGATAACCGTCCACGGTCGGGACATTGATCGCGCCGACCGTGCGGTGATCGGCCCCGCGCTCCGACGCGTCGTTCGTGAACTCGATGAGCTGGATGTTGCGCGGGAACGTCTGGATCTTCTCGTAGCCGGCGATCTGGCGTCGATAACCCGCCCGCACGAGCGTCTTCTGGAGACCCTTGTTCGGCCCGAACGAGATCTGCCGCATGCCGATCTGATCCGGGGCCACGTACGTGATGAGACACGCGCGCAGGAACAGCAGCGGCGAGAGGATCAGCAGGAGCTTGAAAGCGAGCGAAAACAATCTGCTGCCGCGAAACGAAAACGGAGGGATCTTGAACGGTAACCGCGCCTTGAAACGGGGCGGGAGCGCAGTACTCTCGAACATTTGGGCCTTCTTCCTTTGGGACGGGTTGGGATGATTCTACAGCCGGGGCGAATCAGTCGGCGGTCGGCAGTCGGCGGTCGGCAGTAGAAGAACCGCCAAACCTCTGTCC
>JALYJW010000219.1 GCA_030775085.1 Acidobacteriota bacterium
GAAAAACCCCGAAACGCCTGACAGTAGCGCCGTTGACTCTTCCACTGCCGACCGCCGACTGCCGACCGCCGACTCCGTCCGCTCCCCCATCCGCGATGCCCTCACGCTCTGGGACGATCTCGACGATCGCATCCTGGCCGGTTTCGGCGGTGTGTCGGAGTACGGCATCACCGTGCGCTGGGATAAGAACTTTCTCAAGGTCATGCGCATCGCGTTGGAGCGCAAAGAGAACCTGCGCATGTATGGCGGGGTGCGATTCGGCGGGACGCTGACCCTCGAGGAGGCGTTCGACGAATTCGGGTTCGATCACATCGCCATCGCCGCCGGCGCGGGCACGCCAACGATCGTGCGGATGAAGAACAATCTCGTGCGCGGCATGCGGCAGGCGTCGGATTTCCTGATGGCGCTGCAGCTCACCGGCACATTCAAGAAGAACTCGCTGGCCAATCTGCAGGTACGCCTGCCGGCCGTCGTCATCGGCGGCGGCCTCACCGCCATCGATACCGCCACGGAGCTTTTCGCCTATTACCCCGTGCAGGTGGAGAAGGTCCTCGAGCGCTACGAGACTCTTTGCAGCGAGATGGATGAAGAGCGTGTCCGCTCCGGATACGACGCCGAGGAGCGAATCATCCTCGACGAATTCCTCGGGCATGGACGCGCGGTGCGCGCAGAGCGCAAACGCGCCGCACACGCCGGAGAAAAGCCGGACTTTATTCCGCTCGTCCGCTCATGGGGCGGCGTCACGCTCGCCTATCGCAAATCGCTGCTCGACTCGCCTGCCTATCGGCTGAACTTCGAAGAGATCGAGAAAGCGTTCGAGGAAGGCATCGCATACGCGGAAATGCTCTCGCCGGTTGAAGCGGTGGCCGACGAGTTCGGGCACGTCCAGTCGTTGCTCTTCGAAAAGCAGATCGTCGAGGACGGCCGCTGGAACGATTCCGGGACGATCGTAGAGCTGCCCGCGCGCACCGTCATGATCGCCGCCGGCACCGCCCCGAACGTGATCTACGAGAAAGAGCACGCCGGCACGTTCAAGCTCGACAAGTGGAAGCAGTTCTTCCAGTCGTATTCACTCGGCCACGACAATGCGCTGATCGAAGACGATGAAGCCGCGCGCGACCGCGGATTCTTCACGTCGTACCAGCATCCGTCGCGCCGCGAGAAGCTCGTAACTTTCTACGGCGACAATCATCCGAAGTACGCCGGCAACGTCGTCAAGGCCATGGCCTCGGCGAAACTCGGATTCCCTCACGTGGCCCGCCTTTTCGAGAGCGAGCTAATGTCGATGGATCGTTCGGAAGCAGCGCAGCAACAACGCGACGAGCAATGGCGCGCGCTGACCGCCACGCTCGACGACGGCCTCACCGCAACGGTTCATGAAGTCAACCGCCTCACGCCGACCATCGTCGAAGTCGTCGTGCGCGCGCCGTTCGCAGCCCGGCATTTCAAACCCGGACAGTTCTTCCGCCTGCAGAATTACGAAACCTACGCGCAGAAACGCAACGGCACGACGCTGGCCATGGAAGGCATCGCGCTCACCGGCGCAGCCACCGATCCGGAGCGCGGACTGCTGTCCGTGATCGTGCTGGAGATGGGCGGTTCATCGCGCTTGTGTGCGCTGCTCCAGCCCGGCGAGCCGGTCGTGCTGATGGGTCCCACCGGCACGCCGACCGAGATCCCGAAAGACGAGACGATCCTCCTCGCTGGCGGCGGCCTCGGCAACGCCGTGCTTTTCTCCATCGCCCGCGCGCTCAAAGACAACGGTTGCCGCGTCGTCTACTTCGCCGGCTACAAGAAAGCCGCGGATGTCTTCAAACGCGACGAGATCGAAGCCGGCACGCATCAGGTGATCTGGTCCGTCGATGCCGGCGAGCCCGTCGAGCCGCGCCGTCCGCAGGACCTCGGCTTCACCGGCAACATCGTCCAGGCCATGCTCTGGTACGCCTCGCAACCTCGCCAATTCGACCTGCGCGACGCTACCCGCCTCATCGCCATCGGCTCCGACGGCATGATGCGCGCCGTCAAAGACGCCCGCCACGGCGTCCTCGCCCCGCATCTCAACCCCGAGCACATCGGCATCGGCTCCATCAACTCTCCGATGCAATGCATGATGAAACAAGTCTGCGCGCAATGCCTCCAGCGCCACGTCGACCCCATCACCGGCAAAGAATCCTTCGTCTTCTCCTGCTTCGACCAGGACCAACCCCTCGACAAAGTCGACTTCACCAACCTCCGCGCCCGCCTGCGCCAGAACACAGTGCTGGAAAAGCTGAGTAATTTGTGGCTGACGAGGGTGCTCGCGGAAGGAGAGATGACCGAGGTACGCTGAGTCGTGATCAATCGAAATCAACTCTCGTCGGAAGAGCAGGCAGAGATTGACGCCGCGATTGCCGAAGCGGATCTCGGCGGAGGCGTACCGGCGGAAGAAGTGCTACGCGAATTGCGCACGCGTCGCAATCAGGAATACGACCTGACGGAGGAACAGGAAACATTCATCGAGGAATCGCTTGCGAAGATCGAGCGCGGCGAGTTTGTCGATGGCGACGAAATCATCGCCGAGCTTAGGCGGCGCGCTGGTCTCTAGTGAAACTTCGTCGATTCGAGCGCGTAGATTTTGGAGTGCGGCAGCCGCAGCTGCCGCTTTCGTATGCCACAGC
>JALYJW010000220.1 GCA_030775085.1 Acidobacteriota bacterium
GCTTCGCGCTCGTGGTTTATCTACTGCCCGACCGCCGACTGCCGACCGCCGACTGCTTCCTCGGTTTGCATGCGCGCCGGGAATAGGTAGACTGCCCCGCTTTTTCTGCATCGGCGACCAACTCCACCCATTCGCCTCGAAAGGTAGTTTCCATGCTCAAAGTAATGCGTGACAGCTTTCACCACCTGAAGTGGGTCCTCATCGCCGTCGTCGCGGCGTTCATCTTCGGATTCGTCTTCATCGACATGGGCCTCAGCGGCGGCAATCTGAGCGGCAACGAAACCGACAACAGTGCCTTCGCGGCTCGCGTCAACGGTGAAACCATCACCTTCACGGACTATCAGCGGGCGCTGCAGAATCTGGAGCAGATGTACGCCCAGATGTACGGCCAGCAGTTCACGCCGGAGATGGCGCAGCAGATGGGTCTGCCGAAGCAGGTGCTCGATTCGCTGGTCGACCAGCGTCTCCTCGGACAGGAAGCGCGGCGCCTGAATCTCGAGGCCTCGCCGGAAGAAGTCCGGAAAAAGTTGCTCAGCATCCCCACGTTCTCTCCCGACGGTAAGTTCGTCGGCATGGAGCTTTACCGGAACTACGTCGTCGGCCGCCTCGGCTATCCAAACGCCGCCGCGTTCGAAGAAGACATGGCTCGCGAGATCACGCTCTCGAAAATCGAGAGCGCGATGCAGAGCTCGGTCGTCGTTTCGACGAAGGCCGCGGAAGAGGAGTACCGGCGGACGAATGAGAATGCGAAGATCCGCTACGTTCTCGTTCCGGCTGCGCTTCATGGCGCGACCGTGACGGTGACTCCCGCCGACGTCGAGACGTACTACAAGGCCAACGCCACGAAGTACGTCCATCGCGAGCAGCGCCAGGTTCGTTACCTTCTGGCCGATTACGCGAAGATTCGCACGCAGGTCACGCCCACGGACGGAGAACTGCGCGCCGCCTACCAGGCGAATCGACAGAAGTATGCGCGTCCCGCCGCGGCGAACGTGCTGCACATTCTCGTGAAGGTGGATCCGACTGCCCCTCCCGCGTTGGATACGGCCTCGCGCGCCAAGGCGGAGTCGCTCGTGGCACAGTTGCGCGCCGGCGCTGATTTCGGCGCACTGGCGCGTGCGAATTCCGACGATCCCTCGTCCTCCGGCAACGGCGGCGCGATGGGTTGGGTCAACATGGGGGAGACGGTCGAGTCGTTCGAGAAGGCCATCTTCTCGCTGCCGTTCAACACGATCAGCGATCCGATTCGCAGCACCGAGTTCGGCTACCACATCGTCAAGGTGACGGAACGCCGCGCGGAGACGTTGCGGCCTTTCGAGGAAGTGAAGGCGGAGCTCACGGGCACGGCGATCAACGAAAAGGCCAAAGAGGTCGCGCAGCTGGAGATCAACCGTCTGCGCACGCTCCTCCGCAACACGAAGCCGGCCAATGGCCAGGCGTTCGCCAATCTGGCGAGCGACAAAGCGACCGCGAATGACAGTGGCTGGTTTGGCCGCACCGAGCCGGTCGGCGGCCTCGGTCCCAATCAGCCGCTGGCGGAGTGGGTGTTTTCCGCGAAACAGGGCGATGTGAGCGATCCGGTGGGAACGCCGCGCGGAATCGCCATCGCCTACGTCGAAGGGATTCGTCCTCCGGGAACCACGGCTCTCGCAGAGATCCGCGCGCAGGTCGAATCCGACCTGCGTCAGGAAAAGGGCCGCGAGGCCGCCCGCGCCGCGCTCGCGCAGATGATGGCGGGCAAGAAATCGATCGATGAGATCGCGGCAGCGTCCGGACAGCCGGCGCAGGAAACTGTGGTGAGGCGCGATGGAAACGTGACCGGCATCTCCGGCGATACCGCCGCGCTGGTCCAGGCAGCCATGAGCTCCGCAGTCGGTTCGCTCAATGGTCCGATCGCCGTCGGAAACGGCGTCTTGGCGATGCAGGTGGTGGAAAAGAAGAAGGTGACCCCGGAAGAGCTCGCGCAGAACCGAGCGACGTCGGTGGACACGCTTCGCGGTCAGCAGGCCCGCAATCTGCGCGGGTCGCTGCTGCAGCGTCTGCGCAAGAAGGCCGAGATCGAATTGAACGACGAGATCACGCGTCCCACGACCACGCCGGCGGGTGTGTAACGAGCAGTGACTGGAGAAGTCTCAGCGAAGTGGGATGAGCCCGCGATCCGCGTGCTCATGATGCCTCGCGATACAAATGGTCACGGCACGATCTTCGGTGGTGTGATCCTCTCGTACATCGACCAGGCCGGCGCCATCGAGGCGCGCCGGCAGGGACTGCAGTTCATGGTGACCGTGTCGATGGACAAGGTCGTGTTCCACGAGCCTGTGTTCGTGGGCGATCTGGTCAGCTTCTGGACCGAAACGCTGCGCATCGGCAACACCTCGATCACCACGAAGGTGGTGGTCGAGGCCATCCGCGCCGGCGATCCCTCCCAACGCGTCACCGTCACCGAGGCCCAGGTCGTCTACGTGAACCTCGGCGAAGACCGCAAGCCCAAGACGATCGAGCGGAGAGCGAAGGCGAATGCGTATACGGAGTAATGACGCGCGTCGCGAGAGCGCTCCCCTCATCCGCCTTCGGCACCTTCTCCCCTCTCGGAGGGGAGAAGGCTACCCAATTCCGCACGGGGCGAGATTGGGTAGTTC
>JALYJW010000221.1 GCA_030775085.1 Acidobacteriota bacterium
CGTCGGCGCCTTCGGCTTCTCCGCGCTCACGCTCGTCGCGCCGGCACGAGGGGTGCGCGCGCGTACTTCGGGAATTCCGTTCTTTCTGGAGATTCTCGCGCTGCTGTTGTTGATCGCGGCGCTGGCGCGGCCGCAGCGCGTGGTGCGTCTGGCGAGCAGCGATCGTTTCGGGATCGACATCGTGATCGCGCTCGATGCCTCGGGCAGTATGGCCGCCGAGGACTTCCGGCCGCGGAATCGATTCGTCGTGGCCAAAGACCTGATCGGCGAGTTCATCAAAGGCCGCGTGGATGATCGCATCGGCCTGGTCACTTTCGGGACGCGCGCCGCTACGCGCGTGCCGATCACATACGACCGGCGCATCACAGCGGGGATTCTCGATGCCACGGAGATCGGGGAGCACGGCAACGGCACGGCCATCGGACACGCGCTGGCCACGGCCGTCAATCGCCTGCGCACGTCGACTTCGCGCACGCGCGTGATCATCCTGGTGACCGACGGCGTGAACAACTCCGGCCCGATCGATCCGCGCGTTGCGGCGCAGCTCGCGGCGCGCAGCGGCATCAAGGTGTACACGATCGGTGTCGGCAGCGAGGGTCCGGTGCCGCTGCCCGTCCAGCGACAGAATCCGTTCACCGGTCAGATCGAGACTGTCTACACGCATATTCGCGGAGAGCTCGACGAGCCGACGCTCAACGCCATCGCCGACACGACCGGCGGCGAATTTTTCCGCGCCGCCGATCCGCGTGCGCTCGGTCGCGTGCTGCAGCGTATCGACACGCTGGAGAAGTCGCGCCTCACCGCGCCGAAGAGAGAGCAGATCGATGAGCTGTACATCTATCCGCTGGCCGCGGGGCTGGCGTTGCTCGTCCTGGCGCTGCTGTCCGGCGAGACGCTCTGGATGAAGGTGCCGGCATGAGCTTTCGCATGACGACCTTGCTCTGGCTGCTGGCGATCGTCCCGTTCGCGCTGCTGTTCTTCGTCGTGCGCGAGCGGCAGCGCGTGCGCATCGCGCGGCGATTCGCATCGGAGCGTCTGCGCGGTGTGTCAAGTTCATGGCGCGCGCTTCGTCCATGGCTTCTGGGCGCGGCGCTCGCGCTGGCCGTCGTTGCTCTAGCCGGGCCGCGCGCAGGCTTCCATCTCGTGCCGATCGTCGCGCGCGAGGCCAATCGCGTGCTGGTGATCGACGTATCGAACAGCATGGCCGCGGAAGATGTGGGGACATCGCGTCTCTCCGCCGCGAAGGCGCTGGCCATGCAGCTCGCGGACGCGCAGCAGGGACGCGTGGCGCTGGTGATCTTCGAAGCCGATCCGGAAGTGGTCTCGCCGCTCACCACCGACACCCTCGCCGTGTCCGCGCTCATCGACACGATCGCGCCCGGGGAGATCGGCGAGCCCGGCTCGGACCTCGGCAACGCGATTCTGGCCGCGCTGCGTCTCATCGAAAGCGATGCCGCGCAGCGAGCCGATATCGTGGTGATCAGCGACGGCGAGGAGCAGGGCGTGCGCATTCGTGAAGCGGTGCAGCGCGCGAGAACGCGCGGTGTGGAGGTCTCGACGATCGTTGTCGGCTCCGCGCAGGGAAGCACGATTCCGACGAGCAATGGTGCGCTGCGCGATGAGAGCGGCAACGTCGTGACGACCTTTGCGCGGACAGAAGCGATGAGCGAAGTCGCGCGCGACACCGGCGGAACGATGCTGGAGAATCCCTTCGCCGCGCGTGCGCTCGATCCGCTCCTGCGCAACGGAACGGTTGCCACGCAGCGTGAAACAGAAACGCGCGTGCCGATCGATCGCTATCAATGGCCGCTGGCGCTGGCGTTTGCGGCGCTGTTCGGCGGATCGCTGCTGCACCGAGGTGCGGAATGAAAATCGCGGCGACGATGATGCTGATGGCGCTGGCCCTGCCGGCGTGGTGGCGCGAGACGAACTCGCACGCATCGAGCGCGCGCGGCGCACGCGCGTATGAAAAGAAAGAGTATGCGAACGCCGCAAAAGCATTCGGCCGCGCGCAGCAGATCGCACCGTCGGCGCGCAATGCATTCAATCTCGGTACCGCGGAGATCGCGGCCGGAAATCGCGAACAGGGCGCGGCGCACATGGCCGATGCGATCGCCGATCCGGCGCTGCGCGCGGACGCCCTCTTCAATCGCGGCAACAGCGCGCTGGAGGCGAAGGCCTACGATCGCGCTGTGCGCGATTACGCCGACGCGCTGCGCGCCAATCCCGCTCACGCCGCCGCCAAGCGCAATCTCGAGATCGCGCTCTCCCACCAGCAGAACCAACGCCCCGCGCCCGGAGGCAAACAGGGACAGCAAGGACAGAATCAACAGAAGCCCCAACCGCAGCCCGACGGCCAGAAGCCCGGCCCAGCTTCGCAACCCGACCTCGAAACGCTTCTGCGCAGCGTGCAACAGCAAGAGCAGGAAGAGCTGCGCCGGATGAAAGGCCGGCCGGCGGAGGGGCGGGTGGGGTGGTGAGGCGAGTCGGCGGTCGGCAGTCGGCGGTCGGCAGTAGTCTGGATGGAGTCGGCGGTCGGCGGT
>JALYJW010000222.1 GCA_030775085.1 Acidobacteriota bacterium
GTCGCAAAGTCTCAAAGGTGGAGTTCGCCACCCCTTTGCGACTTTGAGACTTTGCGACTTTGAGACTCCCCTGCGCCGCGCACGCTAGAATGCCCCCCGTAACCCCCATGTCCCGTTCCTCGCTCTTTCACTGGTGGAAAGTTGGCGTCATCGCGCTGGCGGTGTTGCTGCTTGCCGTGGCGGTGGTGACGCGGCCGGCGGAGGAGACGCGAACGGCACTGGTGTTTGCGGCGCTCGTGCTCGTAGCCGCATTTCTGCGCATCGAGATGGGTGATGCGTCGATCGGGTTCGAGGCGGCGGTCGTATTCGCCGCGATCGTCATCTTTCACAGTCCGGCCGTGGCGCTCGTATCGGTGTTGATCGGAGCCGGAGCGTATGCGACGTATCGTTCGTTCGCTGATCGAACACAAGGCAGCAAGGCGCAGCTCGAGCCTTTCTACAACGCCGCGCAGCTGGCCCTGTCTTACTCGATCGTGGGGCTGCTCTATTCGTTGGCCGTGGCGGAGGATGCCAAGCCGGCGGCGAAGATGGCGGGATTCACGCTGCTCCTGGTCGGCTATATCGGCGTGCACCTGCTGTTCGTCTCCATCCGCCGCTATTTCGAGGAAGACGCGGCACCGATCGATGTCCGGCGCATTCTTTTCCTCGAAGGAAAAACGCTGCTGTTCGTGACGCCGGTGGTGGCCATCGAAGCGATGCTGTACGCGTCGTGGGGCATCGCCGGTTTCTCCATCGCGTTCGTGCCGGTGCTGATCCTGGCGTACGTGATGCGCAGCAACGTGGAGTCGTCGCAGCAGAACGTGGAGCTGGTGCGCCGCAATCGCGAGCTGGCCATCCTCACGGAGAGCTCGACGCAGATTCTTTCCGCGGAGACCGATCACGAAACGCTGCGGCGGCTGATGTCGCTGCTTTCGAAGCTGGCCCGGATGAAGGCGTGCGCGGTGGTGACGTGGGAATCGAATCCCGACGTGCCGGGCACGGTCTACCGTTTCGGCGAGTGCATGCCCACCGATCAGGAGATCATGCGCTGGGTGGACTCGGCGGGCTTTGCGCAATCGGCGCCGAGCCGCGCGTTCGTGTTTCAGAGCGACATGCGCAAGTTCCCGCTGTCGGGCGGCAGCGCCATTCAGGTGCTGATCGGCATCCAGACTCCTGAGGTCATCTACGGGATTTTGCTGTTCGAGACCGAAGACCTGTCGATCCTGAAAGCGGGCAGTCTCAATCTCCTGACGCTGCTGGTGAATCAGACGGCGCTTTCGCTCCAGGACCAGTTGCTGCGCCGCGAGATGCGCGAGAAAACGATTCAGCTCGAAAGTCACGCCGCGACGATGACCACCATCCTGGCGGTGTCGAACAGTCTCATCGGACAGTTTGAGATCGACGCGGCCCTCACTCGGATCGCGCAAGCCATCCGCAAGGCCCTCGGCTTCGAGAATGTCGTTTTCGCGCTGCACGATCCGCGTCGCAATGAATACATCCGCCGCGCGCACGCCGGCATGGACGACGTCTGGGACGACGTGCGCAAACGCCCCGTGCCGCCCAGCGAGATCACGGCGTTTTTCAATCCCGAGTTCAAAGCCTCGAACTCCTACTTCGTCTCCCACACGGCGCTGCGAAAGAGCGAGCACGACTTCTTCGTGCGCCCCGAGGATGCCGACGACGGGTTTCTGAAGCCGGACGAATGGCACGAGAACGACCTGCTGCTCGTCCCGCTGATGCGCCCCGGTCAAGCCGGTGACGAGATGCTCGGCTTCCTTTCCGTGCGCGAGCCACACGATCATCGCATTCCCACGCTGGAGAAAGTGCAGACGCTGGAGATCTTCGCCACGCAGGCTGTGACGGCGCTGCAGTCGGCGCGTCAGTACGAAGAGATCAAGCGCCTGACGCTCATCGATTCGCTGACGAACGCCTACAACCATCGCTTCTTTCAGGAAGCGCTGTCGAAAGAGATCCATCGCCACTCGCGCACAGGTCACGAGATGGCGCTGGCCATGCTCGACATCGACAACTTCAAGAAGATCAATGATTCATTCGGCCATCCCGTCGGCGACGACATTCTCAAGGGATTGGTCGATGAACTGATGACCAACGCGCGCGACAGCGACGTCGTGGCGCGTTATGGTGGTGAGGAGTTCGCCCTCATCTTTCCCGACACGCCCTCCCACTCCGCGCGCGACGCCGCCAACCGCCTGCGCGAAATCATCGAGCGCCGCGAGTTCCCGCTCCCATCGGGCGACCGCACGCTCTTCGTCACCGTCAGCATCGGCGTAGCCATCTATCCCCACGACGGCGCCACATCGGCCGATCTCATCTCCCGCGCCGACACCGCGTTGTACTGGGCGAAAAAGCACGGCAAGAACCAGGTGGCCATGGCCGCCGAGATTGAAAGCAACGGCGATACCGTGGCGTCGTGACCGGGGAGAGTCG
>JALYJW010000223.1 GCA_030775085.1 Acidobacteriota bacterium
TCGCAGACAGCTCTCCGCACCACTGACGTGGTGCGACTCGAGGATGCGCACCTCTTTCCGGGGGGTAGCGCGTCTACGCGCGCGACCCCCGGCTACCGTCTCCGTACCGCTAACGCGGTACACCACGCGTGCGGAAGTGTCCAAACTCCAGATTGCCCTTTCAGGGCAATCACAAGCCGGGCGCGCGCAGTGGCGTTCTCGGCCTACATCCCTTCGAACGCGTTTTCGAGATCGGCCATCAGGTCTTCGAGATCCTCGATCCCTGCCGAGATGCGCACCAGACCTGGAGTGATGCCTAGACGTTTGCGCGTTTCGATCGGGACGGAGGCGTGGGTCATGGTCTCCGGGTGCGAGATCAGAGTCTCGACGCCGCCGAGCGACTCGGCCAGCGAGCAGAGGGACACGCGGTCGAGGAACTTTTTGGCGTTCTCGTACGAGCCGAGCTCGAAGGCGATCATCGAGCCGAAACCGTTCATCTGCCGTTTGGCCAGTTCGTGCTGCGGATGGTCGGGCAATCCCGGGTAGTAGACCTTCTGCACCTTGGGGTGATTCTCGAGATAGCTGGCCAGAGCTACGCCGTTCGCCTCGTGCGCTTTCATCCGCACGGCCAGGGTCTTCACGCCGCGCAGCACGAGCCAGGAGTCGAACGGAGAGAGGATGGCGCCGACTGCGTTTTGCAGGAAGCCGATCTGCTCACCGATCTCGTCGGTGTTCGAGACGACCGCGCCGCCAACCGAGTCGGAATGTCCGTTGAGGAACTTCGTAGTCGAGTGAACGACGATGTCGGCGCCGAGCTCGATCGGGCGCTGGATGTAGGGCGAGCAGAAGGTGTTGTCGACGACGACGAGCGCTCCCTGCCGATGCGCAATCTCCGCGCAGGCAGCGATGTCCGTCACCGTCATCATCGGATTGGTCGGCGTCTCGAGAAACACGATGCGCGTGCTCGGCTGGAGCGCGCGCTGCACGGCATCGGCATCCGAGGTATCGACGTAGGAGAACTGCAAGCCGTACTTCTCCAGCACGCGGCTGAAGAGACGATACGACCCGCCATACATGTTCTCGCCCGCCACCACGTGATCACCCGATTTCAGCAGGCGGAAGACCGTGTCGGTGGCCGACATGCCCGAGGCGAAGCAGTGTCCGTGCTTGCCTTGCTCGAGTGCGGCCAGGTTCGCTTCCAGCGCGGAGCGCGTCGGGTTCTTCGTTCGCGCGTACTCGTAGCCCTTGTGCCGCCCGAGCTCCGGCTGCACGTAGGTCGAGGTCTGATAGATCGGAATCGTTACTGCGCCGGTTTGCGGTTCCGGCTCCTGGCCGGCGTGGATGCAGTCGGTGGCGAATGCCATTTCATTCTTCCTTACGCCAGCGCGAGTAAATCCCCTTCGACATGTATCGCTCGCTGGCGTCGGGGATCAGGGTGACGACGCGTTTGCCGCGGCCGAGGCGGCGTGCGACTTCGAGAGCGGCGGTCACGTTTGCGCCCGCGGAGGAAGCGCCGAGGATCCCTTCCTCGCACGCCAGGCGCGCCACCATGTCGAATGCCGGATCGTCGTCGACGCGGATCACGTCATTGGCCAGTTCCATGTTCAGTACCGGCGGAATGAATGACGACGCACCGATCCCTTCCACCTCGTGCGGTCCCGCCTCACCGCCCTTGAGAATCGAGCCCTGCGGCTCGACGACGAAACACTGCACATCGGGATTCCGTTCGCGCAGGTACCTCGCCACGCCGGTGAACGTTCCGCCGGTGCCCGCTCCCGCCACCCATCCATCGACCCGGCCTTCCATCTGTTCCCAGATTTCGGCGCCCGTGGTCTCGTAATGCGATTCCGTGTTGTAGGGATTGGCGAACTGCTGCGGAACGTAGGCGCCTTCGATCTCGGTGGCGAGCTGCTCGGCCAGGGCGATGGCGGCCTTCATCCCGCCGTCTTTCGGCGTGAGGATCACTTCGCCGCCCAGCGCCTTCATCACTTCGCGCTTCTCGATGGAGAAGTTCTCCGGCACGCAGAGGATGACGCGGTAACCCTTCTGCACGCCGGCCAGCGCCAGACCGACGCCGGTATTGCCCGCGGTCGGCTCGATGATGGTACCTCCCGGTTTCAGCAGTCCGGCGCGCTCGGCCCGCTCGATCATCCCGATGCCGATGCGGTCCTTCACGGAGAACCCTGGATTGAGCAGCTCCATCTTCACGAAGATGTCTGCATCCTCGCCGCCGCCGATGTGGCGCAGGCGCACCATCGGCGTGTTGCCGATGAGTTCGAGGACGCTGTCTACGGGGCGGAGGTTGGGGCGTGTCAAACGGCGCGGATCATACTGCAAGAAGAGTCGGCGGTCGGCAGTCGGCGGTCGGCAGGAGAGCGGCACGAAGCAGGCTCGGGCAAGTGTGGACCCGGTGGTCGGG
>JALYJW010000224.1 GCA_030775085.1 Acidobacteriota bacterium
GTCTCAAAGTCGCAAAGTCTCAAAGGAGAGGCCGTTCGGGTGGACGGGTCTTTGAGACTTTGCGACTTTGAGACTTTGCGACTCCCAGATCGACAAACGAACCCATGGCCCGAATCCTCATCATCGACGACGAGCCCGCCATCCGCTCGACGCTCGCCGATATCCTCGGCGACGAAGGACACAAGTCCGCACTGTGCGAGTCAGGCGAGGAAGGGATCGCGCACTACGCGCGCGAGGAGTTCGATCTCATCCTGCTCGATCTCTGGCTGCCCGGCATCGACGGCCTCTCGGTGTTGGAGCGGTTGCGCAACGCCGGCGCGCCGCCGGTGATCATGATCTCCGGCCACGGCAGCGTCGATGCGGCGGTCAAGGCCACGCGCCTCGGCGCGTACGACTTTCTCGAGAAGCC
Organism: Acidobacteriota bacterium; assembly: GCA_030775085.1. Taxonomy (GTDB): domain Bacteria; phylum Acidobacteriota; class Thermoanaerobaculia; order Gp7-AA8; family Gp7-AA8; genus QHVT01. Next base: position 410 of record JALYJW010000224.1, read on the forward strand.
TCTCTCGCTCGAGCGCGTGCTGCTCACCGTCAATCACGCGCTCAGCGATCGCCGCCTGCGCGAGCAGGTCCGCGATCTGAAGCGCCACCTCACACTCGAAGAGATCCTCATCGGCGAGAGCGAGCCGATGCATCGGCTGGAGCAGCAGATCCGCAGCGCGGCTCCGTCTTCGTCGCGCGTGTTGATCACGGGCGAGAACGGCAGCGGCAAAGAGATCGTCGCGCGCACACTGCACCGGCACTCGCTGCGCGCCGACCAGCCGTTCATCGACGTCAACTGCGCGGCCATTCCGGAAGAGCTCATCGAGTCCGAGCTCTTCGGCCATCGCAAAGGCGCCTTCACCGGCGCCATCGATGACCGCAAGGGCAAGTTTGAGCTGGCCGACGGCGGCACGCTGTTTCTCGACGAAGTCGGGGACATGAGCCTGAAGACGCAGGCCAAGGTGTTGCGCGTTCTGCAGGAGCAGACCTTCCAGCGCGTCGGCGGACAGCAGACCATCAAAGTGGATGTCCGCGTGCTGGCTGCCACCAACAAAGACCTCGAGGCCGAGATCTCGAACGGTTCGTTTCGCAGCGATCTCTACTACCGCCTCAACGTGATCCCCATCGCCGTGCCGCCGCTCCGCGCGCGCGGCAACGACATCGCGCTGCTGGCCGAGCACTTCCTCCGCCGCTTCGCCGCCGAGGAAGCCCATCCCAAGAAAAAGCTCTCCGCCGGCGGCGCCACCAAGCTCAAGGCCTATCACTGGCCCGGCAACGTCCGCGAGCTGCGCAACGTCATCGAGCGCCTGGCCATCCTCCTGCCGGGAGACACGATCGAGCCCGAAGACATCCAGCTCGGCACGCGCGCCGCGGTCGCCCCCGAGATCGCCTCGAATCTGCCCCTGAAAGAAGCGCGAGAGCAGTTCGAGAAACAGTACATTCTCGACCGGCTCCGCGACCTCGCCGGGAACGTCAGCCGGACCGCCGAATCCCTCGGCGTCGAGCGCAGCAATCTCTATCGCAAGATGGACGCGTACGGCATCCGGGGACGGGAATGAGCCCCACCCCAAGTGCGTTAGCGGCCATGCTTGACAGCGAACCTAAGGCTCACTAAAGTTCGCCGTCCGTAAGCGGGAATAACTCAGTTGGTAGAGTGCGACCTTGCCAAGGTCGATGTCGCCGGTTCGAGTCCGGTTTCCCGCTCCAATTCGAATGAATCTGAAGGGCCGCGAGAGATCGCGGCCCTTCGTGTTTCAATATCCCTCATGAATGATTTGCGCGGAGCCGGCGGCACGGAAGGCGGCATCGGAGTGTTCGTCATCGGGGCGCTGATGGCGGTGGCCGGTGCGTATCTGCTGACGAGTCAGGTCACGGTGACGACGGGCTTCTGGCGGCTGTGGGGTTACAACGCGTTCGGGCTTTCGCTGCTGCCGTTCATCGTCGGGATCGCGTTTCTGTTCTTCGACGGGCGATCGATCGTCGGCTGGGTGCTGACGGTGGCGGGTGCGGTGATCATCTTCGTCGGGATCCTCATGAATCTAGACGTGTACTTCCGTCCGACGAGTCTCTTCAACACGCTGCTGATGTTCGTTCTGCTTTTCGGTGGTGTCGGACTTGTGGCGCGATCGCTTCGTCCGCAACAACGATAGGTGTCGCGGCTGCGCCGAAGGGGCAAAGGCGCAGTGAACGCTCTTGTGCCGTGCTTTGCTGCGACGCATGTTCGGAGGCAAGGAGATTCGCCCATGAACGTGTTTCGCTTTCTCGCACTGCTCCTCATTCTCGCCGCGGCTTCTCGTCCCTCCAGTCTCTCTTCGGACAAGGGGATGGGGCTCGATCCGAATGGAAGACCTGCCGGAGCGACCGGCGATCACGGGGCCGGGATCGATCCGAACGGATAGGGCTTCTCTCTCCGCGCGGCGCGCTTTGGAGTGCGTGCGGCTTGCCGCCGCTTTGTGTAACGTGCAACGG
>JALYJW010000225.1 GCA_030775085.1 Acidobacteriota bacterium
CCTATCTCCGCGCGGCGCGCTTTGGAGTGCGGCGGCTTGCCGCCGCTTGGGTAACGTGCAACGGAGCGGCTCATGCCACGCTACGGAAAGCGGCGGCAAGCCGCGCGCACTCCAAAGCGCGCCGCGCGGAGAGGAACCGTCACCTAGACTGTCTCCCGTGAAACTCTCCGTCATCATTCCCACGTACGACACTGCGGAGATGACGCTCGTTTGTTGTGCGAGCGTTGTGGCGGCGTTGCCGGCGGATGCGGAGGTGATCGTCGTCGACGATGCGTCTTCGGATGACACGGCGCGGCGCATTGGCGAGTCCTTTCCGTCGATCGTGGTGTTGCGGCAGGCGGTGAATCGCGGGTTCTCGGCTTCGGTGAATGTGGGCGTGGCGGCATCGCGCGGGGAGTTGGTGTTGCTGCTGAACAGCGATACGCGCATCGCGGCGGGCACGCTCCACGCGTTCGTGCGCGCGTTCGATGAGGACGCGCGTCTCGGTGTTGCCGGCGCGCAATTGATCGATTCCGGCGGGTCGTTGCAGTGGAGCGCGGGGCCGGTGCCGGCGATGCTGTGGATGGTCGTGGCGGTGAGCGGGATTGCGCGGGTGGCGCGTCCGTTTCGGCGATCGCGCAGAACTTCCGGAGGCGAGGTCGGTTGGGTGAGCGGCGCGGCGATGGCGTTTCGTCGCAACGTGTGGGAGAGCGCGGGGCCGTTGCGCGAGGACTTTCGTTTCTATGCGCAGGATCTCGATTTCTGCGTGCGTGCGCGACGCGAGGGGTGGAGCGTGCGCCTCCTGTCGGACGTCCGCGTCGAGCATCGTCATGGCGCGACGATCGCCAGAGGGAGCGACCTGCCGTACAAGCCGGAGCTCTTGTGGCCCGATCTGCTGACGTGGGGTCGCGGCGAGTATGGCGACGCATGGGCGCGGCGCGCACGTTGGGCGATGATATTCGCCGCCTTCGTGCGCAGCACGTTTCAGCGCCAGTTTCGCGGCGGCTACGAGGCTTTGCGCAACAGCTCGCCGTAGAAATCGAGCAGTTTTCGCGCGAGCACATCGGAGTCGTAGTGCGTTGCCACCAGCTCTCGCGCGGCATTGCCGATGCGTTGTGCGAGCGCGTCGTCGTTGATGCAGCGCACGACATGTTGCGCAAATTCCTCGGCATTGCCGGCGATGAGGATGTTCTCGTTCGGCGTGACGTCGATGCCGCCCGCGCCGAGCGGTGTGGCGATGACGGGCTTGCCGAGGGCCATCGCTTCCAGGACTTTGATACGCATCCCGCTGCCGGAAAACAGCGGTGCGAGCATGGCCCGGAACGGCGCGGAGAACGCGCGGATGTCGGGCACGTCGGCGGCCACTTCGATGTCGCGTCGCTCGAGATCGGCGCGCAATGCATCGGGGAAAGCGCTGCCGGCAATGGTGAGCCGGGCGCGGGACTCGATGGCGATGACGCGGGGCCAGGCTTCATCGGCGAGCCAGCGGACGGCCTCCTGGTTGGGGCGATAGAGCATCGACCCGAGGAAGTAAAAGCGATGCCCTTCGGCCGCGCTCAGGCCAGACTGTTCGGCCAGCGTTCCGCAAGGCAATACGAATGACGGCCGCGTTGCGCCGAGCTCGCGGAAGTGTCGTGCGTCTTCTTCAGCGATCGGCACGAGTGCGTCGCAATCATCGAGGTGAGCCGCCTCCCACGTGCCGAGCGTGCTGGCGATGTGTCGGAGCGCCTGCGCTTGAATCCCGGTGGCCTGTTCGGCCAGCCTTTCCCAGATGCGGAACTCGACGTTCTGTGCGCGCAGCACGATCGGCGCGCGCGTCTCTTTGCGAATGGCCGGCACATACGGCAGGAGAAACTGCCCTTCGACATGCACGACGTCGTAGCGGCCCACGCGCAGGCGCTCGCGCAGCAATCGCTCGAAACGCTTCGAGTAAAACCGCGCCACGAGCATCGGCAGTTGGCGACGCCACTTCCAGAAAGCAGCGCGGAGATAAGACGACGTGTCGATGTCCACCGCATGGACACCCGCCGGCAAAGAATCGACGTGAAACTTGACCTGATTCAACGCCACGACATCGACCGTGGCACCAGTGCGCCGCAGCGATTCGGCGATCTGTGCCATAGCCACGCGTCCGCCATCGAGCGGCGGCCATGGGACGCGCGGGCAAATCTGGAGGACGCGCATTTCAGTCGGCAGTCGGCAGTCGGCGGTCGGCAGTAGACCGGACGCCGCGACTCACTCCGTGTGGGAG
>JALYJW010000226.1 GCA_030775085.1 Acidobacteriota bacterium
CGGCAGTAGTGACGCCGCCGGTTGAAGCCTCTACTGCCGACGGCCGACCGCCGACCGCCGACTCAACACGCTGGACCTCGTTTTGCACTCGGCCCCTCGGCCCCTACGTCGAAACTCAATCAAGGAAACGACAACTCGAATGCCTGTGAAATCGCTCCTCTCGATGTTCTCGAACGATCTGGCGATCGATCTCGGGACAGCGAACACGCTCGTCTACGCAAAAAACAAAGGCATCGTCGTCCGCGAGCCGTCCATCGTCGCGGTCAACAAGATCAACAACAACGTCGAAGCGGTTGGCAACGAAGCGAAGGCGATGCTGGGCCGCACGCCCGGCAACATCGTCGCCATCCGGCCCATGAAGGACGGCGTCATCGCCGACTTCGAAGTCACCGAGAAGATGATCAAGTACTTCATCGAAAAGGCGCACGGGCGCCGTTTTCTGGTGAAGCCGCGCATCGTGATCTCGGTTCCCTCCGAGATCACGCAGGTCGAAAAGCGCGCCGTCAAGGACTCCGCGCTGCGCGCCGGCGCCACTGAGGTCTACCTCATCGAGCAGGCCATGGCCGCCGCGATCGGCGCCGGACTTCCCATCACCGACCCGACCGGCAACATGATCGTCGACATCGGCGGCGGCACGACCGACGTGGCCGTGATCTCGCTGGCCGGCATCGTCTACTCGCGCTCCGTGCGCGTGGCAGGCAATGAGATGGACGATGCGATCATTCAGTACATCAAGCGCAAGTACAACCTCCTCATCGGCGAGCGCACGGCGGAGCAGATCAAGATGGAGATCGGCTCGGCCTTCCCGCTCGATGAAGAGATGACGATGGAGATCAAGGGACGCGACCTCGTGGAAGGCGTTCCCAAGACGCTCGTCGTCAGCGACGAAGAGATCCGCGAAGCGCTCTCCGAGACCGTGGCCACGATCGTCGAAGCCGTCCGCGTGGCGCTCGAGCGCACGCCGCCCGAGCTCTCGGCCGACATCATGGACAAGGGCATCATCATCGCCGGCGGCGGCTCGATGCTCAAGAATCTCGACCGGCGTCTGCGCGAAGAGACCGGCCTCCCGGTGACACTGGCCGAAGACCCGCTGGCCTGCGTGGCGCTCGGCACGGGCCAGATGCTCACCGATTTCAATCTGCTGCGCAAAATCTCGATCGAGTGAAAACAGTCGGCGGTCGGCGGTCGGCAGTCGGCAGTAAGCCCCCACACAAACACATGGCGTGGTGGTGGCCCACTGCCGACCGCCGACTGCCGACCGCCGACTGATCATCTCCGCTGGCCTAGAATCTGCTGAGAACGCAACCCGAAACATGGCCGTATCCTCAGACGTAATCCCGCGCCGCCCGACGCTGTTGTTCATCGTCGTTCTGGCTTTGCTGTTTCTCCTGATGAGCGTCAGCTCGCAGACGCGTTACGTCGGCGAAACGCGGACGCTGTTCGAGCGCACGGTAATGACGATCTTCTCGCCCGTGCCGAAGTTCGTGAACTGGGTCGGCACCGCCGCGCAGGACCTTCATCACGGATACGTCGACATGCGCCGGGCCGTGAATGAGAACGTCCAGCTTCGACGGAAGGTCGGCTCGCTGACGACCGAGAACCTGAAGCTGCGTCAGTCCGAGGGCGATCTCAAACGGCTGCGTGGCCTGCTCGCGTACGCCGAGAAGTTCGATATGCAGACTTCGATGGCCCAGACGATCATGCTCGACACGGCCGGCCGCTTCAAATCGATCGTCATCGATCAGGGCTCCGCTGACGGCGTGATGGTCAACGACGTCGTGGCCAATGCCAACGGCCTCGTGGGGCGAGTCGTGCTGACGACGAACGATCTGGCCAAGGTGCAACTCGTGACCGACAACAACTGTTCGGTCGGCGCTCTCGTCGAGAGAACGCGCCGCCAGGGCGTCGTTCGCGGCAACGGCGGCAATGGCGTGCAGATGTTCGACGTCCCGGCGCTCTCCGACGTCCAGCCGGGCGATCGCATCCTCACCGCCGGCATCGACGGTGTCTATCCCCGCGGAATCACCATCGGGACGGTGGTGCGCGCGGAGCCGGGAAAATCGCTTTTCAAAATCGTCGCGGTCAAACCCGCCGCTGACTTCGGGACGATCGAGGAAGTGATCGTCATCCACACACGAAAAATCTCGCCGTCCGTGGTGAGGTACGCGCCATGAGATACACATCGAGATACACGTCGAGGTACACGTCTTGAGGTGGTTACGCG
>JALYJW010000227.1 GCA_030775085.1 Acidobacteriota bacterium
GGCTGGTGGTCCACCGCCGACCGCCGACCGCCGACTGCCGACTCTGAACCTCCCATGACCCTGCGCGATCTCCTGCTCCGCTATCGCAAGGATCCGCGCTTCATCGTGTCGGTGCCGCTGGTGATTCTGGCGGCGACATCTCTCGTCTATTACGTCACGCAGCAAGCCAAGGAGCTGACGCCCGAGGCGCTCAGTAACCGGTTGCTGTTGTTCGTGCTCTGGAACATCAATTTGCTGCTGATCATCGGCATCCTCTTCGTGCTGCTGCGCGGAGTAGTGAAGATGGTTTTGGAGCGGCAGCGCGGCATCATCGGTTCGCGCTTCCGCACCAAACTCGTGGTGACGTACGTGGCCACGTCGCTGCTGCCCGTGGTCATTCTCTTTGTCGTGGCCACGGACCTGTTGCGTGTCTCGATCGATCGCTGGTTCGCCACGCCGGTCTGGACGATCCTGCAGAACAGCGAAGCCATCGCCCAGGGAGCGCAGGATCAGGCCGCGGAACTGGCCGGCGGCGCAGCGCGGGAGATCGCCGCGCATCCCGATGCGCGCGATCCTGCCCGCATCGACGCCGTTCTCGATCACGTGCGCGACTTCCACCGCATCGACTTCGCCGCGCTCTATCACGACGGCGTGCTGGTCAAGGCGCAAGCCAGTCCCCGCGCGCCGATCGACGAGATCGCGGAGCCTTCGCTGCGCTTTTTCGACGAGGTGAGGAGCAAGGGACGCGCGGTGAAGATCGACGTCGCGCCGAGCGGCAAGTGGATCCGTACCGCGGTCGCGCTGCCGGGAACCGATGATGCGGCGCTGGCGGGAGTGTTCATCCCCGCGGCCATGAGCCGGATGATCGACGAGTCGATCATTGCACACCGCAATTTCCAGCAGCTTCGCTCGCAGCGCACGACGCTGAAGGCGTCGCAGACGATGCTCTTCCTGGCCGTGACCCTGGCCATCCTCTTCGGCACGCTTTGGACCTCGATCTACGCGTCGCGCCGCATCACCGTGCCGCTCAAGGCACTGGCCGAAGCGACGGCGCGGCTGGCCGAAGGCAATGTCGGCCATCGCGTCGATGTCACCGCCACGGATGAAGTGGGGAAGCTGATCGATTCGTTCAATGAGATGTCGTCCCAGCTCGCGCAGCAGCGGCAGCAACTGACGGACACGAATCGTTTCATGGTCACGGTGCTGGAGAGCGTGGCCACCGGGATCATCGCGTTCAACGATGCGCTGGAGCTGCTTTCGATCAATTGGGCCGCGCTGCGGATGCTGCAGCTCGAGGCGCCGCCTCCGGACGGCACGCCTCTCAGTGATTTGCTCCGCGGAGATCTCGATCCGATCGCCACGGCGGTGCAGGAGCTGACCAGCGGCCGCTCCCGCGCGCGCGAAGTGGCGCTCATCCTCGCCGGCGAGTTGCACTACCTCGAGCTCTCCGTCGCTCGTCTCGGCAGCGGCGCGGGTTGGGTGCTCGCGCTCGAAGACTCGACGCAGCTCGTGCAGGCGCAGAAGCTGGCCGCCTGGAGCGAAGCCGCGCGCCGCATCGCGCACGAGATCAAGAACCCGCTCACGCCGATCCAGCTCTCCGCCGAGCGCATCGCCCGCAAGTTCCGCAACGGCGATCCCGACACCGGCGATGCCATCGAGCAGGGGACGAAGACGATCGTCGGTGAAGTGGGACAGCTCAAGCGGATGGTCGACGAGTTCGCGCGCTTCGCACGCATGCCGGCCATCCATCTCAAGCACGCCAGACTCTCCGAAGTCCTGCAGCAGGCAGCCGAATTGTTTCGCGCCGTGAAACCGGGCGTGACCATCGCCGTCGACGCCGACCCCGGCCTGGAACTACTCATGGATCCCGAACAGATCCGCCGCGCCATCGGCAACCTGCTCAAGAACGCCATTGAAGCGACCGAGTCCGGCGAGATCCGCATCGCGGCCCGTCGCGACGCACACCGCGTCTACATCGAAGTGGCCGATCCCGGCCGCGGCGTTCCCGACGCCGACAAGGACAAACTTTTCCTTCCCTATTTCTCCACGAAAGGCCGCGGCACCGGCCTCGGCCTGGCCATCGTCCATCGCATCGTCCGCGATCACGACGGCCAGATTCATGTACACGACAATCAACCGAAGGGGACGCGTTTTGAGATTGAGTTACCGGCATGAGGGAGTCGCAAAGTCTCAAAG